>NZ_JBICJH010000044.1:0-367109 GCF_043102935.1 Vibrio sp. zbq_1 | reverse complement strand
CCAGATGCAATACGCAGAGTCAGACTCTTACCAGTTTCGCGAAAACTACGCACCGCAACTGGAAGCGCCGAATTTAGAAGACGTTCAAAGGTTATTGAGTCAACTCGAATCGACCAATGTCGTAGATGAGTTAGACATAGACGACATTTTGGAACAGAACACCATCGACATTGCGATTCACGCAAAGTCGATACAACCAGACGTTGAAGTAGCTCTTGAGTCACCAATAGAAGTGGTTGAAGAAATTCAAGAATGGGTGATAGAAGAGCCTGTTTCTGAAGTCATTCAAACTGAGGTAGCTCAAGTCGAAGCGGTAGAAGTTGTTCCTGAGATAGAACAAGACATCGCGATAGAACAGCAAACCGAAACGCAACTGGAAACCGAGGCGAGCCCTGCGATCCCCAATACGTGGGAAGGCACGCAAAGAAGTGAAGATTTTCAAGTGCTTTACTTTGACGTCAACGAAGTGACATTTGCCGTACCGCTCGATGAATTGGGTGGCATTCATCGCATTACCGAGCTCAACCACCTTATTGGTCGACCAGCCTGGTACTTAGGTTTACAGACGAACCGCGAACAGCAGTTTGATGTTGTCGACACTGCAAAGTGGGTGATGGCAGACAAACTCCGTGGGGATGAATACAAAGATAACTACCAATACGTTGTCATGCTTGGTGAAAGCATGTGGGGTTTAGCCAGTAACCAACTATTGGGTACTGAAACCCTAAATGGCGACAATGTTCGTTGGCGAGAACAAGCGGGTAAACGCCCTTGGCTAGCGGGCATGGTGAAAGAAAAAATGTGTGCTTTAATTCATGTCCAAGCACTTATAGACATGCTAAACGCCGGTTTAGATGTAAAATCACTGAATTAGATTTAAGTCGGGAACGACATTAACGAGGATTAACTATGTCTCAAGCTTTTGAAGTAGAAGTGAAGAAAGATACATCGAATGACGAAGTTCTTCAGTGGGTGACGTTCCAACTAGAAGAAGAAACGTACGGCATCAATGTAATGCAAGTTCGTGAAGTTCTTCGTTACACTGAAATTGCTCCAGTTCCAGGTGCGCCAGATTACGTACTAGGTATCATCAACCTACGTGGTAACGTTGTAACGGTTATCGATACACGTTCACGCTTCGGTTTGATGGAAGGCGAAGTAACTGATAACACACGTATCATCGTGATCGAATCAGAGCGTCAAGTTATCGGCATCTTGGTAGATAGCGTTGCTGAGGTGGTTTACCTACGTTCTTCTGAGATCGACACTACGCCTTCTGTAGGTACAGACGAAAGTGCGAAATTCATCCAAGGTGTAAGCAACCGTGACGGTAAGCTTCTGATCCTTGTTGATTTGAACAAGCTGCTAACTGACGACGAATGGGACGAGATGGCTCACCTATAATTGGCTGAATGACGATGGCTGAAGAGACTTTTTTATCTGTACCATTCCTCGCGGGTGGCGTTGCGTTTATTGTATTGGTGTTGGTTGTGTTGCAGCTGCGCATTCGTGCTAGTTTGCAAAAGCAAATGGACCAACAGCGAGCGCAGGCACGACACGCGGATAAAGAAGTGCAGAAGCTGAACAAACAGCTACTAGAGGTACGTTCGGTTGTAGTTGGCCTTGGCCAAAAAGTAACTGAGCAGCAAGATATCATCCAACATCTTAATGAGCGAATTCGCGAACTAGAACACGCTGATACTGATGGTCGCTTATACAGTAGAGCAACCAAAATGGTGCAGTTAGGGGCTGATATCAACGAGCTAATCGAAGAGTGTGAACTGCCAAAAGCAGAAGCAGAGTTGATGCTCTCTTTGCAGAAAAAACTGGCTGGAAAAGAGAAGATCCCGCCATTAAGCAGTCAACCTTCCGATGATTCGAATTACCCACCACGTGGGCGTCGACGATAAAGAGAATAAAAAGAAGCTTCGGCTTCTTTTTTTATATCTAAAATAAAAACTTATAGCCACTTATGGTTAATTTTATCAAAGTGTGACAGTAAGTTAACAAAAATACATGAACTTACATACATCCCTGCTTTCTTATCCTGTTTTGTCACAAGTAAGCTGTGTTAATATAGCCCTTCGTTCCTTATGAAGTTGAAGCCCTATGTTAGAAGTGTCTAACCTGACTGCGATCCGTGATGAAAGGGTCCTGTTTGAAAACCTGCAATTTGAAATTAAGCCTGGTGAGTTAGTCCAGATCGAAGGGCGTAATGGCACAGGTAAAACGACGCTACTGCGCATTATTACAGGGTTAGGCGATAGAGAAGAAGGAATGATCAAGTGGAAAGGTGAAGAGGTTGAAAAATCTCGTGATGTCTTCCACCAAGACTTGCTATTTCTCGGCCATCAAACTGGCGTAAAGCGCGAACTCACCGCATTTGAAAACTTACGTTTTTACCAATCTATTCAAAATAACAGCACTTCCGATGAAGAAATCTTTACTGCTTTAACCCAAGTGGGGCTTGCGGGGCGAGAAGATGTACCTGTAGCACAACTTTCTGCGGGTCAGCAGCGTCGCGTTGCTTTGGCTAGACTTTGGCTAAGTAAGCAGATTTTGTGGATTTTGGATGAACCACTAACAGCAATCGACAAACAAGGTGTCAAAGTGCTTGAAGCTCTGTTTGCTCAGCATGCCGATAACGGTGGCATTGTGATGTTAACGACGCACCAAGATATGTTTGCTGACAGCCCTAAACTTAGAAAAATAAAATTGGGTGATTGATATGATTTCGGCCATGACAACTATTATTCGCCGCGAACTCTTGATTGCATTTCGTCGCCAAGCCGACATTTTGAACCCGCTTTGGTTCTTTATTATTGTTATTACTTTGTTTCCATTGAGTATTGGGCCTGAACCTAATTTGTTAGCACGTATTGCAGCGGGCATTGTTTGGGTTGCCGCATTGCTATCGGCATTATTATCATTAGAACGTCTATTTCGTGATGATTTTCAAGATGGTGCGTTAGAGCAAATGATGCTCATGCCAATTCCCTTGCAACTTGTGGTGATATCTAAGGTCATAGCTCATTGGGTGCTAACGGGATTACCGCTGATTTTGATCAGCCCGCTATTGGCAGTATTACTTTCTCTGGATTTCAACACTTGGTTGTCTGTGGTGCTCACGTTAATGATTGGCACCCCGACACTGAGTTTTATCGGTGCTATTGGTGTGGCGCTGACAGTTGGGTTACAAAAGGGCGGCGTTCTTTTGAGTTTGCTTATTCTTCCGCTCTATATCCCAATTCTGATTTTCGCAACATCGGCGATTGATGCTGCTGCGTTAGGTATGGCGTATAACGGTCAATTGGCGATTTTAGGTGCAATGTTAATGGGCGCGATAACTCTCACGCCATTTGCAATCAGTGCCGCGTTGCGAGTTAGTGTTAACTAACTCAATAAAGTGTCATTAACACGACGCTTGATCAAAGAATTATTATTAAAGCACTGCTACGGTCTCGACCCCTTAGACAGTGTCCCTGAAGTAAGAGTGAGAACTAAACATGTGGAAATGGCTACATCCTTATGCCAAGCCAGAAGCAGCTTACCGTTTGAGTGGTAAGTTCTTACCTTGGTTTTCTGTATTGGCCCTCGTATGCCTAGCGGTAGGTACCGTTTGGGGACTGGCGTTTGCGCCTTCTGATTACCAACAAGGTGACAGTTTCCGAATTATTTATATTCATGTTCCATCTGCTATTTGGTCTATGGGCGTGTACATGTCGATGGCGATTGCTGCCTTTATCGGTTTGGTTTGGCAAGTTCGCTTATCAGATATGGCCGCTCTTGCGATGGCACCGATCGGCGCAGTATTCACCTTTATTGCTCTTCTGACCGGTGCCGTTTGGGGCAAACCGATGTGGGGCACTTGGTGGGTATGGGATGCTCGTCTTACTTCTGAACTTATTCTTCTATTCCTTTACCTTGGTGTGATAGCACTTTACCACGCGTTTGATGACCAAAAAACGGCTGCAAAAGCAGCGGGTATTTTGGCGATTGTTGGCGTAGTGAACCTGCCAATCATCCACTTCTCTGTTGAGTGGTGGAACACGCTTCACCAAGGCGCAACAATTACGAAATTCGAACAACCTTCAATTTCATCCGACATGCTTTGGCCACTGTTGCTGAACATCTTTGGTTTTGCGTTCTTCTTTGGTGCTGTGACTATGGTGCGTTTCCGTAACGAAATCATCAGTAAAGAAAGTCATCGCCCTTGGGTTCGCGATCTCGCAACAGACAAAACTCAGTGAGGTAATTAACGATGCACTTTGAATCTCTGAGCGACTTTTTTGCCATGGGTGGCTATGCGTCATACGTATGGAGCGCGTTCGGCATTACTTTTTTATCAATGCTTATCCTTCTAATCACCAGCCTACGTCGCGGTGATGCATTAATGAAAGAAGTGAAAGCGAAAATTGACCGTCAAGCGCGTATTGACGCAGCGAAGAATATGGAGAACACCTTATGAACCCGAGACGTAAAAAGAGGCTAGGTATTGTTCTGGCGATCTTTATCGGTATCAGTGCCACCATCGGTTTGATGTTATATGCGCTTAACCAAAATATGGACCTTTTCTACACGCCGACTGAACTGGTCAACGGTAAGCCAGATGGTACTAAACCTGAGGTTGGTCAGCGTCTTCGTATTGGTGGTATGGTGGTTGTAGGCTCGGTTCGTCGTGATCCTAACTCTCTTAAAGTGAGCTTTGATCTGCATGATGTGGGTCCAAAAGTAACGATCACTTACGAAGGTATTCTTCCTGATTTGTTCCGTGAAGGGCAGGGCATCGTTGCGCAAGGTGTTCTAAAAGATGCAACGACAGTTGAAGCGTTTGAAGTTCTCGCTAAACACGACGAAGAATACATGCCACCTGAAATTGCAGAAGCCATGAAGAAAACGCATGAACCATTGCAATACAGCAGTGAACAAAAACAAGGAAGCGGCGAATGATTGCTGAAATCGGCCATTTTGCCCTCATTTTATCTTTAGCGATGGCGGTACTGCTTTCTGTACTGCCGCTATGGGGCGCATCAAACAATAATACGATGCTGATGAATACCGCTCGACCGCTGTCTTGGTCGATGTTCATCATGCTGTTTTTCTCGTTCGTGATTTTGTGTTGGGGTTTTTATACTAACGACTTCACTCTGCAATACGTAGCAAGTAACTCAAACAGCCAACTGCCTTGGTACTACCGTTTGACAGCGGTATGGGGTGCACACGAAGGTTCCCTATTGCTTTGGGTGCTTATCCAAGCAGGTTGGACCGTCGCGGTTGCTACATTCAGCCGCGGTATGCCACAAGAGTCGGTTGCACGTGTACTTGCCGTAATGGGTATGATCTCAGTAGGTTTCCTACTGTTTATTATCTTAACGTCAAACCCATTCCTACGTACGTTACCGTTCTTCCCTGTTGATGGTCGAGATTTGAACCCGCTTCTGCAAGACCCTGGGCTGATTGTGCATCCACCAATGCTGTACATGGGTTACGTCGGTTTCTCTGTTGCGTTTTCGTTCGCGATTGCTTCTCTAATGACAGGTCGTCTTGATACAGCATGGGCGCGCTGGTCTCGTCCTTGGACAACGGCGGCATGGGTATTCCTAACTTTGGGTATCGCACTAGGTTCTTGGTGGGCTTATTACGAACTTGGCTGGGGCGGCTGGTGGTTCTGGGATCCAGTAGAAAATGCATCCTTTATGCCTTGGCTAGCAGGTACTGCACTTATGCACTCGCTAGCAGTGACGGAAAAACGCGGTACATTTAAAGCTTGGACAGTATTGCTAGCGATCTCTGCATTCTCGTTGAGTTTGTTAGGTACTTTCTTAGTTCGTTCGGGCATTTTGGTGTCGGTACACGCGTTTGCGTCCGATCCTTCTCGCGGTATGTTTATCCTTGGTTTCCTTGTCTTCGTTATCGGTGGCTCTTTACTGCTATTCGCGGTGAAAGGTGCGGCGGTACGTGTTCGTGGTAACTTTGATTTAGTGTCACGCGAAAACGCACTTCTGGCCAATAACGTTTTGCTGATTGCTGCACTTGTGGTTGTTTTAGTTGGTACGTTGTTGCCATTGGTTCACAAGCAGCTTGGTTTGGGCTCGGTTTCTATCGGTGCCCCATTCTTCGATATGCTATTTGCATGGCTCATGATGCCGTTTGCCTTCTTGCTAGGTATCGGTCCTCTTATCCGTTGGAAGCGTGACCAGTTATCTTCGATTGTGAAGCCTATGCTTGTGTCGGGCACTATGTCTCTGGCGTTGGCGGCGGTTTGTGTATTCCTATTTGCTGATTTCTTCTCAGTGATGGCGTACATCGGCTGGGTTATGTCGATTTGGATTGTGGCAATGCATGCGTTCGAATTGCATGAGCGTGCGACGCACCGTCACAGTTTTGCTGAAGGTGTTCGTAAGCTTCAACGTAGCCACTGGGCGATGATGTTTGGTCATATCGGTCTTGCCGTGACGATCATTGGTATCGCTATGGTACAAAACTACAGCATTGAGCGTGATGTGCGTCTAGCGCCAGGTGAACACTTCCAAATCGAAGGTTATGATTTCTACTTCTCGGGTCTTCGCGATAAAGACGGTCCGAACTACGATGGTTACATCGCTGATTTCGAAATCACACACGATGGTAAGTACATCAATACACTTCATGCCGAGAAGCGTTTCTACCGCACCGCGAAGTCGATGATGACAGAAGCGGCCATTGATCGTGGCATCACTCGCGACCTTTACATCGCGATGGGGGAGCGTTTGGAAGATAACCGTTCTTGGGCGGTGCGCATTTACTACAAGCCGTTCGTACGTTGGATCTGGGCTGGCTCTTTGATCATGGCATTAGGTGGCGCACTAGCGATTTCTGATAAGCGTTACCGCTTCCGTAAGTCATCGAAAAAGAACGCAAAGTCAAACGAGCAGGTAGCATAAAATGAATAAGAAAATCTTGTTTATCCCGTTGGTTGCTTTCTTAGTTCTGGCGGGGATCTTCGCAACACAGTTGGTTCGTAACCAAGATGGTGACGACCCAACAAAGCTGGAATCTGTTTTAGTTGGCAAACCTGTTCCTAAGTTTCACTTAGAAGACTTGGCCGAACCGGGTAAACAGTACGATCAGTCGATTTTTAAAGGTGAGCCTCTGCTGTTAAATGTGTGGGCTACATGGTGTCCTACTTGCTACGCAGAGCATAAATATCTCAACGAACTTGCTAGTAAAGGCGTGAAGATCATCGGTATGAACTACAAAGATGATCGAAACAAAGCGATCGGTTGGTTGAACGATTTAGGTAACCCATACCTAATTAGTCTGTTCGATGGCAGCGGTATGTTGGGGCTGGATCTTGGTGTGTACGGCGCACCAGAAACCTTCATTATCGATGCGAATGGTGTCATTCGTTACCGTCATGTAGGTGATGTTAACCCTCGAAATTGGGCTGACACGTTAGCACCGATGTACAACCAGCTGGTTGAGGAGGCGAAGCAATGAGAAAAGTGATTTTAGCAGTGTTTGCAGCCCTAACATTCTCGTTGGCGGCACATGCTGCAATTGAAGTGTATGAGTTTGACAACTTAGAGCAGGAGCAACAGTTCAAGGAGCTGGGGCACACATTACGTTGCCCTAAATGTCAGAACAACACCATCTCTGATTCGAATGCCGAACTTGCTCAAGACTTGCGCCACAAGGTCTACGAAATGACGAAAGAGGGCAAGTCAAAAGAAGAGATCGTCGATTACATGATCGCGCGCTACGGCAACTTCGTGACGTACAATCCGCCATTCACTATGTCGACAGCGATTTTATGGCTTGGTCCACTGGCTGTGGTTTTGGGCGGTTTTGGTTTGATCGTGCTTCGTAGCCGAAAGTCAAAAGCAAAAGTCACGGCAAACAACGACGAGAAATGGGACGAGCAAAAAGAAGCGCGTTTAAAAGCGCTGCTTGAAGAAGAGAATAACGGAGATAATAAGTAATGACTCTATTTTGGATTTCCACCGTTATTCTTACGTTGATTGCTTGTGCGTTAGTTGCGCTGCCTCTTTTGAAGCAGAAAGCAAACAACGACGACATCTTACGTGATGAGTTGAACAAAGCTTTTTATAAAGATCGTCTTTCTGAGCTTCAAGAAGAAACAGAAGAAGGTCTTGTCGAGAGTCAAGAAGATCTGATTTCTGATCTTAAGCAGTCACTTTTGGATGATATTCCTGCACAGAAAATGAGTCAGGAAACCAAAGTCTCGCCGATGGCAGTGCTTATTCCTTCTGTGATTCTTACAGTTGCGTTAAGTTACGGGCTTTATTACAAGTTTGGCGCATCTCAAGATGTTGTGAAATGGCAAGAGGTTACGTCTAACTTGCCAGAGCTTTCTAAGAAGCTGATGTCGTCGTCTTCTGAACCTCTGAGCGATGATGAAATGGCTGATTTAACCTTAGCACTGCGCACGCGCCTGCATTATCAGCCAGAAGATTCAACCGGTTGGTTGCTACTCGGTCGTATTGCATTAGCGAACCGCGATGTGACGACAGCCATCGATTCTATGAAGAAATCGTATGCTCTTGAGCCAAAAGATCCTGACGTTATGTTAGGTTACGCTCAGGCGTTAATGCTTTCTCAAGACGAGATGGACCACGCAACGGCTCGTTCTTTACTTGGTAAGCTCATGCAACAAGATTACGTGGATTTACGCGTGTTCTCATTGCTCGCATTTGATGCATTTGAACGTAAAGATTACCCAGCAGCAATTAAATACTGGGGTATCATGCAGCAGATGATCGGTCCTGACGATAGCCGTTACGAAAGCCTTTCACGCAGTATCGACCATGCACGCAAACAAATGGGTGAAGTGGTTTCTCCGGATAAAAGCGTGGCAGTAACGATTAATGTCGCACCTGAAGCACAACTTGATCCTAACGCGGTATTAATTGTCTCAATTCATCGTGCTGATGGTTCACCAATGCCGGTTGCAGCCGCTCGCTATCCACTTGGTTCGTTCCCACGAACAGTGGTGCTAGATGACGGTAATGCGATGATGCAAGGGCAAAAACTATCATCGTTAGAAAAACTTATCGTGCGTGTACGTGTTGATTCTGATGGCAATGTTGCAACGCGCGACCAAGATTGGCATGGCGAAAGCGATGTGGTTGAATTCGGTCAACCGGTTGCAGTGACCATCGATAAACAGTATCAATAGTTAGTTGTTGTCTCTGATATATGACACTTAGTCAATGTCGGGTCCATTTAGTGGTATGACTCTAAACTATCAAGTAAAATGACAAAGGCCAGCATTTGCTGGCCTTTGTTTATATACTCAAGTGACTTCTAAAATGTATTTATCGCTAACATTGAGCTTGTTGGTTGTTCCTGCATTTGCTTTTTGGCGTTGGTCATACATTTTTAAATGAGGTTACTTAAGTATATTAATAGTCGTTATGGAACATAGAATGTATAACAAGGGTAAATCCTACCTAATGTTACTGTTAGCACTTGGTCTTGTTGGCTGTTCGAGTGCGCCTGAGGAGGCAGTAACCAGTGAAGGAGAGACAAATCAAACGACTTCTGATGTGTATGATCCGTTAGAAGGCTTTAACCGCGCGATGTGGGAAATCAACTACGAGTACTTAGATCCGTATTTGGTTCGTCCTGTGTCGATCGCGTACGTTGAATACACACCTGTGCCTATTCGTTCCGGTATCGCCAACTTCTTGTCAAACCTTGATGAACCATCAAGCATGGTGAACAACCTTTTGATGGGTAACGGTAGCAAAGCGGTGGATCACTTTAACCGTTTTTGGATTAACTCTACGTTCGGTATTCTCGGTGTATTTGACATCGCAACTGCGGCGGGTATCACCAAGTACGACAATAAAGAGTTCAGCAGTGCTGTTGGTCATTATGGCGTAGGGAATGGCCCATACTTTATGATACCTGGTTATGGTCCTTATACTTTGCGAGAAGTGACAGATACCGTCGATGGTATGTATCTCCCATTATCTTACTTGAATATTTGGGCTGGTTTAGGGAAGTGGGCATTAGAAGGTTTGGAAAAACGAGCGTTGCTTGTACCGCAAGAAGCACAGCTTGATAGTTCTCCAGATCCTTATGTACTGACTCGAGATGTCTACATTCAGCGTCAAAACTTTAAAGCAGAAATCGACACGGTTGAAGAAGTGAATCCGGAAGAGGAAGCGTTGTTAGACGAATATCTAGATGAATTCTAATCGTTGATGTTTCAAATAAAATGAACGCAATAAAAAAGGCTTAGCAAGTGCTAAGCCTTTTTTGTCTCTCGATTTTTTAACGAGTAATTAGAAACGGTAGTTCGCTTGAACACCGATTAGCCAAACGTTACCCGTTGTTTCACCAACGAATTGACCGCCAACTACTTCAGCTGAATCGTCTGACTTGTAGCCACGAGACTCAACGATTGGTGCGTCTTTCGCGATAATGTAAGTGAAGCCAGCGTCTAGGTTGAAGTCTTTCGTCCAGTCATAAGTTGCACCGATGCTTAACCAAGTACGGTCTGTTTCTGGAATAGTGATCGTGCGGTTCTTATCACTTACAGCAGACGTATCGTATGCAATACCAGTACGTAGGGCTACCTTAGGTTGAAGTTGGTAAGTCGCACCAACTGCAAAGCGGTAGTTATCTTCCCAGTTTTCCACTTTCACCATGTGTGTACCAGCGGTTTCTAGGTGAGCTTCTAGCTTCTCGAAAGAGCTCCAGTCAGTCCAGTTGAAACTTGCGTGTAACGCAAGTTGGTCTGTTACTTGGTGGAAGCTCGCTAGTTCAGCCGTTGCTGGTAGGTTTAGGTACATGTAGCCATTGTCACGCAGCTGTGGAAGCTTAGGAGTACCGAAGCCAAAACCAAGGCCCTCAGCATGACCTTCAAGCTTCAGCTCAACCTCAGATTTGTACGTGAAACCGATGCGGTTGTTTTCATTGATCTGCCACGCTGTACCCAATTGCCAACCCCAAGCCGTATCGTCACCTTCCATGTACTTAAGAGTCGTACCTTGAGGTTTTTGTAATACGTTTACTTTAGGAGTCGTAGCGCCAAAACTTCCTTCACCGATGATGTAACGAATACCACCACCAATACTTACCGCATCATTAATTTTGTATGCTGCGTTTAGGTTTGCTTCCATTGTGGTTACGCTTGCTTCGTTACCAAAATGAGAGGCGGCAAAGCCTTTGCCTAGATCCGTTTCCATACCGTAGTTCGTACCGAACGCTAGGCCGATTGCGAATTGTTCGTTGTATTGATGTGATAGGTAGAAGTTTGGAATGATCGCATCATGTGCGAAGTCATCTGAAGAGGTTGAAGAGGAATTAATTACACTCTGATTTACTGGATGCTTAAGTGTGGTTTGACCATTGATATCAATGTTTGGATTTACATAGATGGCACCAACAGACACTTGAGTGCCCTCTAGGTAAGTAAGCATTGCTGGGTTACGCCATTGAGAACTTGCGTTGTCAGCCATTGCTGCTTCACCAGCGTAAGCACGACCTAGACCTGTTGCAGAATATTCAGCTAATTGGAAGCCTGCTGCATTTGCCATGCCTGAAGTGCCAAGTAGGCTAAGTGCTACTGCTGTTGATAGGAAAGTCTTGTTGGTTTTCATTCTAATGTTCGCTGAATTAATTATAACGTGGGGCAAAAGTCTAAAGGTAGAGTTATTACTTTAGAAATGAAAATCCGGAACATGAATGTATTTAGTATTTTGTTCTAATTTGTTGTTTGTTTATGGTTTTATAATCTAACCATGATAGTGGAATGAAAAAAACTCAGCGAACACCTGTGAGGTCTAATTGTGATTTTTAGATACACGTGTTCACTCAAATTGAGCGGACGATAAGTGTTAGATAAGAAAAAAGGCTGGAAATCCAGCCTTTTATATAGAGTTTACTTACATTAAATGTAAGGAATTTTCTTAGAAGCTACGGCTGTATTGTAAGCCAAACAGGATAGCGTCTGCGTGCGTTGTCGCACTCACACCAGTTGTTAGTAGAGGTGGCGCAATTGGCGTTTCTTCGTTTACTTTTACGTCATCACCCATTAAGTAAGTGAAGCCGAAATCAACATTAGATTTAGTATCGATATGGTATGTGAAACCTGCTGAGAACCATTGGCGATCTGAGTCAGGAACTGAAATCGATGTTAGGTCGTCTTGAGCACTAGTGTCGTACATGTAACCAGCACGTAGAGTCCAGTCTGAGTTCATGTAGTAAGTACCGCCGATAGCGTAGTGCCAACCATCTTGCCATTGGTAATCTTTCGAATAAGTAGGGCCAAGCAAGCCTTGGTTCAAGTTGTCGAAGTCGATTTTATCGAAGTCACTCCAGCCGATGTATTGGATAGAGTAGTGAACTGCGAACTTAGTATCGGTAATTTTATGGTAGCCAGAGAACTCAGCCATATCTGGTAGAGGCAATGTGATCTTCTGACCTTTGTCATCTTTCGCTTCAAACTCAGGACTGTATCGGTAAGATAAACCAAAACGGTTGTTTTCGTCTAACTCATACACAGTACCCACATTAAAGCCTACAGCCCAACCGTCTGCTTTATCTACATCAAGAAGTTTAGCACCACCAACTAGAGGAAGGTTTGCGCTAGCAGTACGTTTCATCGTACCTTGACCGTAGATTAAGTCTAGACCAGCACCAAAGCTCCATTGCTCATTGAGACGGTAAGAGCCTGCTAGACCAAAGTTTGCGCTCTTAACGTCAGTAAGACCGCCATATTCAGTTGCTACATAGCTATCTGAAAATTCAGTTTTAGTACCGAAGTTTGAGTATGCGTTTACACCCCAGGCAAATTTGTCATTAACTGGTACGATAAGGTGAATATTTGGCGCAATAGAAGTGTCACCAACATCATCAGTGTTGGCCACAGGGATTTCGTTGTTGTTAATTCGGTAAGTAGCATCTTTCACTTCAATCATTGAAGTAATGCTTTCAAAACCAAGTGACAGCTCCATTTTATCAAAAAGAGCCATTGCCGCTGGGTTACGAGCCATTACTGACGCGTTATCGGCGATTACTGCATCACCAGCAAACGCACGGCCGATGCCAGTTGCTGATTGAGCGTTAATTTGGAAACCTGCTGCCATCGATTGACCTGAGGCAAAAGCTACCGTTACTGCTAGGAGAGTCTTTTTAAACAGACGCGTATTCTGAGTCATTTGTTTTTCCTTATTAGATTCGTCTCTCTGGACGATAAATTGAGCTTTTGCTCAGTGGCGCAGATAGTAGTATCAAGAGTGGGCTAGACAAATCCGACCATTAGATAAAATTGAATAAAAATTGCGGAAATGATGTCTAAAAGACGGGAAATTGCACTTAAATTGCATAATTTAGAGTTTAAGCTCTAAAAGCAATCGACGTGGTGAATGTTTTGTGAGCGATTAATACAAAAATGCCGCCAAATGAGAGTATTTGACGGCATTTCAATGTTTCTAAGCTAAAGTTGGTGAAGTTGTTACATTGGTTTTAGCATAGGCGCCAGTTTAGTGGCGATAGCGTCAATGTCTTCACCTTGTTCGCCGACTAAAATCATGCTGGTTGAACCTACGGGTTGGACGATACCTGTCATACCATCCTTTTCAAAATCTGCCGATTGTTGGCTAGAAATTCCCGTAATAAAGAGCGTTACTTTGCCCTTTACACCCTGAAAAACCATGTGCAAAGCATTAGCTTCACCAAATCCACAGTGGTTTAGGTAGTAAACGTGGTACGGGAAGTTGTCACTAAACTGATATTGAAATGGCGACATCTTCGCATTGATCTGGGAACTCGGCACGTTTTCATCTAAATGGCGTACAAATGCCTCTTCATGAATGACATGTTTAATAGCCGTATCTGCGAGACTGGCTTGCGCAGGAGGCACCAGAATGTTACCCCAGTTGATTTGCCCCACCAGTAAACCTGCGGTAAAGGCAACAGAAGCTGCAAGCGCCATGGCTTTGCGAACAAAGTTGGGTTTGACGACTTTTTCGTCAAGCGCGCTAGAGGTTTGGCTAAACAAGATTTTATCCGCAAGATCCTCTGGCACGTCCACATTCATGGCCTGCTTAATTTTCGCGTCGAGATCCAAAACGTCATCAACAAACTTACTGTTGGCATCGCTAGCGGCCAACGCTTGCAGAATCTCTTCATCCTTCTGTTTTGGATCCGACAAAATACGACGACGAAATTCTAAATCATCCATTTTTTTGTCCTCTCTTAGTATCTTGAGAATCCAACATCTCTTTAAGTTGATTTCGAGCTCGGAAAAGTCGAGTCATGACGGTGTTCTTATTTAAATCAAGAATGTCGCCGATTTCTTCTCCACTGAAACCGCCAATAACCTGAAGAAACAGAGGTTCACGATATTCCACATCCAACCTCATGATCTGTGCTTGAAGCCATTCTTGTTGATGATGAGGATCGTCGCTGACCTTGGCATCATTGCCGTAGTCATCGATATCAACTAAATCAAATTGTTTGCGTTCGAAGCGACGCGCGTTTTCTCGCCTTAATATAGTAATAAGCCAAGATTTTGCAGCTTTTTCATCTTGAAGGCTATCGAGAGACTTCCATGCACGTAAGCAGGTCTCTTGCACTAAATCTTCCGCAATTGCTTTGTCCTTACACAACCAGTATGCATAACGGTACAAATCGCGGTGATAGCCCCGGACGAGCGCTTCATATTTTCTTTGTTTGTCCATATCAGAGTTGACCGGACTGTTGGAATTTTTCTTTCCAAACATTTTTAATATGGCCACAGGAGCCTCCATCCTCGCTCTGTGTATTTCTTATACGTTTTGAGCATGACTTTACTTCTATTCCATCACT
This sequence comes from Vibrio sp. zbq_1, assembly GCF_043102935.1. Classification (NCBI taxonomy): domain Bacteria; kingdom Pseudomonadati; phylum Pseudomonadota; class Gammaproteobacteria; order Vibrionales; family Vibrionaceae; genus Vibrio; species Vibrio sp. zbq_1. The sequence continues at coordinate 352,286 of NZ_JBICJH010000044.1, read as the reverse complement.
TATGGCTAAGCCAACCTAAGCCAGCATCGAGTGATAAATCCATTTGTTACAAGCTAAGTCGGTATATAAAAGTGTATACACAAATAACCGATATTATCTCTAGTGATGCAGTTTTGCTTGTTAACAATATCATCATTTAGTTATCAATGACTTGGTTAAATGCATTGGATTTATGTATCTGATACGTATTTTGAGTAGCAAGCTTGTGAATGGACTTGAATAGATGAGGCATTTAGATGCGTTCAAAGATCGTAAAATCACCATAAAATTGATCTATTTCAAAATCTCAAGCAGTGAAGGGGTTATAGTACATCTTGTCATCTCGTTAGTCCTTGTGACTAACATGTTGAGCAAGATGACACTTCCTTTTGAAGGCTGACTTTACTTTCTCCTAATCAGGAAACTGATTAATTTTCAATTGGCGTAAGTTAATTGTTTTATAGATATTCCGACCACACAGTTATGTGTGGTTTTTTTTTGCTTCAATTTTACCTGCCACACACTTTCTGCCGTTTTTAGCTTCTATAGTTATTCAATATAATCAATGGACTAGAGCAATTGATCTACTTGCTTCACGTTTATTTAAACGCACGTTTGATAAATTTAACAAATTGATTACAATGCATCAGGTCAGACCTCTTGTATTTAAGGAGAAACAATGGGCAAGCAGGAAGTAAAAACACGCAATGGTGAGCGTGTTGCTATTGTCGCGGGGCTTCGAACTCCCTTTGCTCGTCAAAGCACGGAATTTAGCCAAGTGCCAGCGGTCGATTTAGGGAAAATGGTAGTAAGCGAAATGCTTGCTCGAACAGATATTGATCCGAAATTAATTGAACAAGTGGTGTTTGGACAAGTGGTTCAAATGCCTGAAGCACCAAACATCGCACGAGAAATCGTATTGGGCACGGGGATGAACATCCATACCGACGCTTACAGCGTGACGCGTGCGTGTGCGACGAGCTTCCAAGCGGCGGTAAACGTAGCAGAGAGCATCATGGCTGGCACCATTGAAATTGGTATCGCTGGTGGTGCGGATTCATCTTCTGTACTTCCTATCGGAGTGTCCAAAAAACTTGCTGCTAACCTGTTGGCTCTAAGCAAAACCAAAACATTGGGTCAGAAGCTCAATATTCTCAAGAGTCTGAGTTTTAAAGATCTCATGCCTGTTCCGCCAGCCGTCGCGGAATACTCGACGGGTTTGTCGATGGGACAAACGGCAGAGCAAATGGCGAAGACGCACGGTATCTCACGCGCAGAACAAGATGCGCTAGCTCATCGCTCTCATACATTGGCATCCCAAGCTTGGAAAGAAGGCAAAATCCAAGGTGAGGTGATGACCGCTTTTCCTGAACCTTACAAAAAGTGGATTTCTGAAGACAACAACGTTCGTCACGACTCGACGTTAGAGGGCTATGCAAAGTTACGTCCTGCATTTGACCGCCAGTACGGCAGTGTTACCGCAGCAAACAGTACGCCGCTGACTGATGGCGGCGCGGCAGTGATGCTGATGCGCGAAGGTAAAGCGAAAGAGTTGGGCATGGAAATTCTTGGCTACATCCGTGGCTACGCATTCTCAGCGATTGGTGTGGAAAAAGACATGCTGATGGGACCGACTTACGCGACTGCGAAAGTGCTCGAAAACACAGGCTTGGAACTGTCGGATCTGACTCTGATCGATATGCATGAAGCGTTTGCTGCTCAAGCATTGGCAAACGTGAAAATGTTTGCCTCAGATAAGTTTGCTCAAGAAAACCTAGGTCGTTCGAAAGCGATCGGTGAAATCGACATGGATAAATTCAACGTGCTCGGTGGCTCAATTGCTTACGGTCACCCATTCGCGGCGACGGGTGCGCGTATGATGACGCAAACTCTACGTGAACTGAAACGTCGTGGTGGTGGTATTGCATTGAATACCGCTTGTGCTGCGGGTGGTCTTGGCGCTGCAATGATTCTGGAGGTTGAGTAATGAGCGAGCAAAAAGCATTTAGTCTTAACGTTGATGAGCAGAACATTGCATGGTTAGCGATCGACGTACCGAATGAAAAGATGAACACGCTACAGGCAGCTTTTGCTGATGAAATGAAAGAAATTTTTGCTCAGCTAAAAGACTCCAGTGGCATCAAAGGGATGATCATTCACTCCTTAAAACCGGACAATTTTGTGGCAGGTGCCGACGTTCGTATGTTGGAGGCATGTACCACAGCGAATGAAGCACAAGCATTGGCAAAACAAGGTCAAGAGTTGTTCCAACAACTGTCTGACTTACCTTACCCTGTGGTTGCGGCTATTCACGGCCCATGTTTGGGTGGCGGTTTAGAACTTGCGCTTGCATGTGATTACCGTGTTTGTACGGATTCCGATAAGACACGCTTAGGCTTACCAGAAGTTCAACTCGGTCTATTACCGGGTTCTGGCGGTACTCAGCGTTTGCCACGTTTGATTGGTCTGTTACCGTCATTGGACTTGATCCTGACGGGTAAACAGCTTCGCGCGAAGAAAGCCAAAAAACTTGGCGTTGTGGACGCGTGTGTCCCTGACACCATTTTGCTCGACGTAGCAAAACAGTTTATCGACAAAGGCAAGAACAAGGGCAAGAAAAAGCAATCGACGAAAGAGAAGTTGATGTCGGGCAGTGGGTTAGGTCGTAAGCTTGTTTTCGAACAAGCTGCGAAGAAAACCAACCAGAAGACCCGTGGCAACTATCCAGCAACGGTCGCGATTCTTGAAGTGATTCAACACGGTCTGGAAAAAGGCTTTGCACAAGGGCAAGAGCTTGAAGCGAAACGATTTGGTGAGCTTGTGATGAGCTCCGAATCGAAAGCATTGCGCTCTATCTTCTTCGCGACTACTGAAATGAAGAAGGAACACGGCACGGATGCACAGCCAACAGCGGTGAAAAAAGTGGGTGTTCTTGGTGGCGGCTTAATGGGCGCTGGGATCAGTCATGTAACGGTTGCAAAAGCAAAAGTGCCTGTTCGAATCAAAGATGTGAGCAATGACGGTGTGTTGAATGCACTTAACTACAACTACAAGTTGTTTGAGAAGCAGCGCAAACGTCGCATCCTGTCGAAAGCCGATTTACAGGCGAAGATGTTGCAACTGTCAGGTGGCGTAGACTTTACAAGTTACAACCACATTGATGTTGTGATCGAAGCGGTTTTCGAAGACTTGGATCTAAAACAACAGATGGTTGCGGACATTGAAGCAAACGCAAAAGCTGAAACTATTTTTGCTACGAACACGTCTTCGTTACCAATTCACAAGATTGCAGAAAAGGCAGAGCGACCAGAAAACATCGTCGGTTTACATTACTTTAGCCCAGTAGAAAAAATGCCGCTGGTGGAAGTGATTCCGCATGAAACAACGTCTGATGAAACCATTTCGACAGTTGTCGCATTGGCTAAGAAACAGGGTAAAACCCCAATCGTTGTGAAGGACAAAGCTGGCTTTTACGTAAACCGCATTCTTGCGCCTTACATGAATGAAGCTGCGCATATCTTGCTGGCAAATGAGCCGATTGAGAAGTTAGATGGTGCGTTGTTGGATTTCGGCTTCCCTGTTGGGCCAATCACGTTACTTGATGAAGTTGGTGTTGATATTGGCGCGAAGATCATGCCGATTCTGGTCAATGAGTTGGGCGAGCGATTCAAAGGTCCTGATGTATTCGATATCTTATTGAATGACGGTCGCAAAGGACGTAAGAGCGGGAAAGGTTTCTACACTTACAAAGGTAAGAAGAAAGAAGTCGATAAATCCATCTACAAGCTACTCAAACTGACGCCAGAATCGAAGCTCAGCGATAACGATATTGCGTTGCGCTGTGTACTGCCAATGCTTAATGAAGCAGTACGATGCTTGGACGACGGTATTATTCGCTCTCCGCGCGATGGCGATATTGGTGCGATTTTTGGTATTGGCTTCCCTCCATTCCTTGGCGGGCCATTCCGTTATATGGATCAATTCGGTTTGAAAGAACTGGTTGAGAAAATGAACGAATTTGCATCGAAATATGGCGATCGTTATGCGCCATGCGACGGACTGCTGACTAGAGCGGGTGAAGGTCGTACCTTCTACTAAGTGCTTGAAACGCTGAACATTAAAAAGGCTTGCATCGCGCAAGCCTTTTTTCGAACAGAAGTGTTTATTTCTTCTTGTCTTTTTTATCTTTGTTATGCCCTTTACCTGGGTTGTCATCGCCATGCACGCTAGCGTTTCCTTTTTTGTCTTTATCATCCCAGTTTTTAGAAGAGCAATCGTCGGATTTGACGGAAATATTGTCACCGCTTAGGCGAACACAATCTTTGCTCAATTCAAAATCGTCACCTTTTACTGTGATTTCTGCATGAGCGGATGCGAATGGTAATAATACTGCAGCAAGTAGTAATAGTTTCTTCATGAGTGCCTCATCTACATGTTTTTTGTGCGGTAATTAGAGCATAAGCGGCAATCGCGTAATTTCAATTTTCTGTTAAGACTATCCAAGTCGTATTAGTAAATTGATGGGTTTCTCACATATTTTACAGCTCGACTTCCGCCCATTTTATCCATTACGGTGATGGTCTTAGCCCAGACCGCAATCTTTTGGTCGTAACTGAAATTCTTCGATAGAACCAATTTCTTGCCCTAAGTGAATTCGAGGTGCGTCGACATGTGCTTGGCCTTGCGAGTGCATGACTAACCGGTTTGCTGTTCTCGGTTTCAGTTCGTTAACGACAAAGCGAATCATGTCTGCTCTTGTTAGCTTTTTGAGCTCGGCTAGTACTTTTTCGCGTTGATTAAACTCGGTATCTTTGTTGCCTATTGCTACCCATAAGCGTTGCGCTCGTCCACGTAAAGTTGTGTCTGGGGTTGCGATTTGGTTCCAAAGACCACGCTTACTGCTGTGCCATTGGTAGTCGTTAAGCTCCAAAAGCACCATGTAAAATGCATTTAAAAATTCATCGATAGAGGTGACCAATTCCGCAGGAGCTGCGTTTGGTGATTGCACATAAAGCACAATCCCCGGATGACGGTTCAGTGGCATGTTACCAGTGCCGACCATGTAGCCGAGTTGCTGCTTGGTGCGAATCTCATGAAAGAAGGTTGCCGACATGAGGTGATTGGCCAAAGAATAAAGTGCGATGCTGCGCGGCTCGATGTCTTCACACTGGTGGTAAATTACCACAGCAGAGTCTTGTTGATTACAATGCACTTCGCGCTGAAAACTGCCATTTTGACCGAGCATGATTAACGGACGCAGTGCTTCTTCGTAGCGCTGTTCTTTTACGCGCAAGGCATCTTTCAAGGTTGTTGCCATATCATGCGCTTGTTGACGTTGCCAGTCGCCATAAACGAACATTTCTACGTGGAGTTCCGCCAAAATCGACTCGACGAATGTCGACAGCTCATCGACTTCAATTTCTTCCAGCGCTTCTGCAAGCGTCGCGAAAGGAGGATTGTTGGGCTGCAACAAACCTGTTAATGCGTTGAACAGTTGAGAAATTGGGCGATCTTGAGATGAATTTCGCCAATTACGTAATAATTGTTGTTTGATGGTTTCGAATCGAGTCGGGTTGAACTCTCTAGCGGCGAAACGGCGTAAAATCATCTCAAGCAGTTGCGGCAGTTTTTGGCTGAAGCCCGACAACGTCAAAGTTACCCCACCTTGGTGTGCATACATGTTGTAGCCCATGCCCGCGATTTCAGCTTGGTAGGTTTCTTTGGCTAGTGAGTCCAAAAACATTTCGACACAAAGACGTGTTTTCACAATATTTTTAGGCGATGCGACCGCGTGAGAACTGTCGATCGCAACGTACACTACGCCTTTCGGCACTCGGAACTCATCATCTTGCAAATGCCACAGGCGAAAACCTTCGAGATCTTCAATCAACTCCGGTAGTGAGCCCCCGTTTTCAAAGGGCATTGGGTCGAGGTCGTAACAAATGTACGGGTTCTTCTCTGGCAGAACAAACTGCCAACGCGGATCAATTTGTTGGAAGAAGCGTTTTTGCTCGCTACTGAATGGAGTGACGGAGTAGGGGGTGAAATACCACTCCGCAGTGCGATTGTACTCAAGTCCTTTGGCGATCAGCGTAACGCGGACATTGTCGACAGATAAATATTGCAGCAGAGAACGTTGTAGATCTTCATCATAGCCCGACATTTTGTAGTCGCCATAGATAATATCGTGCGGCTGATAATGCTGCATATTGATGACTAAATGGCTAACTAAATCGAGAGGGCGTGAAGGTTCTTGAAAGCGGAATGCAGATTCCAATACTGCTTGCTTCTCTAGGTAGCGCCACTCATTCATTCCGTCTTGTTTGATCATGGTTAGATATTGGAAGACAGCTTGAATGATGTCATCTACGTGGTCTAACCCTTCTGGTGTGAGTGTACAACTGACCGTAAAATCACGATAGTTGCTGCCACTTGCCCCGCCGCCGGCTGATAGGGAAGTGATCCAGCCTTTGCTTTTCAGTTGAAGCATCAAGCTCCCTTCGCCTTCGTAACCTAATAAATGAGCGAAATAAGAGAGAGGCTTCACGCCGTAGTGTTTATCCATTCCCGGCATAGGGAAGGTGAGAATGAGTTTGCGAAACTCTTTGATGGGCTCAATTTGAACCAAAATTCCGGTGCTGTCTTCAGTCCCAATCGGTACGTTAATCGATTTACCACTTAATTGATGATTAGGGATGTCAGCGAACATGGCTTCTACCCAAGCTTGCTGCTCATCAAGAGATTGAGGCCCAAACAACGTCAGCGTCATAAGATCGGCTGAATATTGAGAATGATGAAACTCGACAATTTCATCACGAATAGACTGACCATCTCGGTCGCCAAGCGTATCTAAATTGCCGACAGAGAATTTTGAAAATGGATGTTCTGGATTGATGACTTCTTTGTTGACTTGATACAAGCGACGCGAGTCGTCATTCAATTTCAGCTTGTACTCAGAGTCGACCGCTTGGCGCTCTTTATCTAATGCTTCTTCGTTAAACAGTGGCGCGGTAAAGAATTGGCTAAAGCGATCCAGTGCGTTTTCAAATGCACTTGGAGTGACATCAAAAAAGAAGCAGGTGTGCTCCGTTCCTGTCCACGCGTTATTCGTTCCACCATGTTGGCTAATATAACTTTGAAACTCGCCCACTTTAGGGTATTTTTCCGTACCCAAAAAAAGCATGTGTTCTAGATAGTGAGCCAGACCTTGACGATCAACTGGGTCGTCGAAGTGTCCAACGTTCACAGCTAGGGCGGCTGCCGACTGTTGAGCTGTATCAGAATGAATCAGCAATACGCGCAAGCCATTACTCAAAGTAAGGTAGCGGTATTGGTTTGAATCGTTTGGACTTAGGTGCACGATGCGTCTCCAGATTTCGCATTACATTAATTATGAACCCCAAAGGGGGTAGCGCAAATGTTGCGTTCGACAAATACTGCTTGCCGCATTTTTGTTATTCGTAAGAGTACTGCATTGGGCCCATCGCTTTTGCGTATGGGGTAGAGCTGTTTGAAGGAATGCACTGAGTTCATTACTTCATCGTAGAATGTGATGAACTGAGTATATTCTTTTTAATAGATTGTTAAGAAAGTCGCTATCTTTAGCAAGCGAATTGGTATAATGAACAGATAATTATATCAGTATTTTTGTTTCGTCATTATTAAAATTAGCCCCGATTATCTATAAAGATAGCAGTCAACCTTTTGGTAGCGTTAGCTATCCCTAGGAAATAACATGAAAATATTCATCATGCGTCATGGCGAAGCTGAGCATTTCGCAGATTCAGACGCAGCAAGAGAACTGACCCAAAGAGGCAGAACCGAGTCAGAGGCTGTTGCACGAGCTTGTGCTGAGCAAGGTTTTGCTCAATTTGACAAAGTGTTGGTGAGCCCCTACATCCGTGCTCAGCAAACCTGGCAAGAAATCAGTACGTTTTTCTCGACAAAAAGCATCGAGACCAGTGACGACATCACACCATACGGTCAGTCGGATTGCGTGTTTGATTTTGCGAACGCGCTCATTGAAGTCGAGAAACTAGAATCTCTATTGTTTGTTTCTCATTTACCGTTAGTTGGTTATTTGACGTCTGAGTTTGTGAAAGAGATGACGCCTCCGATGTTCCCAACCTCTGGTTTAGTGTGCATCGAATACGAACCACAAACACAGCGTGGTGAGGTGCTTTGGCATATTACGCCTTGAGCGTCTAAGTCATCGTTATCTAAAGATAAATCGATCTCTTAAATAGACAGACATCTAAAACAAGCATTTAAAAATTAGATATTGATAAACAAAAGGCAGGAATATCCTGCCTTTCTTATTCTTAGAATGTATGTGTTACTTCTCTGGAATAGAGAGCAAAACCAGCAGCGCGCCGTCACCGCCAAATTCTAACGGTGCTTGGTGGAAGGCCATCACATCAGGGTGCTGAGCCAGCCAAAGTGGGGCTTTTTGCTTCAGAATGTGTTTACCAATACCGTGTTGAACACACGCACAGTGAATTTCGTTTTTTACGCAATAGGCGATCATGGCACCAAGTTCGCGTTTAGCTTCTTGCTGTGTCATGCCGTGCATATCGAGGAAAACGTCAGGCACGTAGACACCGCGACGCAGACGTTTTACTTCATAAGTAGAAACATCATCACGAGCATAGCGAGTTGGGCCTTCTTCGTTTAATCGAGGCACAAACTCATCGGAAAAGTAAAACTCAGAATCACTCGCTTCTCGGTTTGAGCGTTTGATTTCTTTTTGCTTAGTATTTTTTTTTGGTTGCTGGATTATGGTATCCTGTCGCAACTTTTTTACGCCCTGTACTGCTTCCTTAAACAAGGCGAAATCGTCATCATGTTCGGTGTCTTTTTTGCTCATTAGGTAAACAATTTCATTAATAAACTTTATTGGCAGTATTGTAGCGCTTTTCGGAGGCAATTTTGGATAAGATTTTTGTAGAAGAGGCGGTATCGGAACTGCATACCCTTCAAGATATGATTCGTTGGACGGTTAGCCGCTTTAATGCAGCGAACCTGTTTTACGGTCATGGTACTGATAACGCGTGGGATGAAGCCGTTCAGCTTATCCTGCCAACCTTATACTTGCCGATCGATGTGCCTCCGCATGTATTGAACTCTCGCCTAACTACAAGTGAGCGTCTACGCATTGTTGAGCGAGTAGTAAAACGCATTAACGAGCGTACGCCAACGGCTTACTTAACAAACAAAGCGTGGTTCTGTGGTCTTGAGTTCTTCGTTGACGAGCGTGTTCTTGTGCCACGTTCTCCAATTGGTGAATTGATTCAAGCGGAATTCCAACCTTGGCTGGTGGAAGAGCCAACTCGAATCATGGATCTATGTACGGGCAGTGGCTGTATTGCGATTGCATGTGCGCACGCATTCCCTGAAGCAGAAGTTGACGCGATTGATATCTCAGCGGACGCGCTTCAAGTTGCAGAACAAAACATTCAAGATCACGGCATGGAACAACAAGTGTTCCCAATCCGTTCGGATCTGTTCCGCGATCTGCCAAAAGAAAAATACAACCTCATCGTGTCTAACCCACCTTATGTGGATGAAGAAGACATGAACAGCCTGCCACAAGAGTTCACACATGAACCTGAGCTAGGTTTGGCTGCGGGTACAGATGGCCTGAAATTGGTTCGCCGTATTCTTGCGAACGCGCCAGACTACCTAACTGATGACGGTATCTTGATCTGTGAAGTGGGCAACTCAATGATCCATATGATGGACCAGTACCCACAAATTCCATTCACTTGGATTGAATTTGAAAACGGTGGCCACGGCGTATTTATGCTGACTCGTGCGCAACTGGTTGATTGTGCAGAAGAGTTCAAACTGTACAAAGACTAATCCGTCTTTCCCAAAAACCTCAAAACACCGAGCCTGATGCTCGGTGTTTTTTTATGCATAACTCATCGATATTAACTCTTTACATCAAAACGTAATAAAGCCACTATGAATCCACGAAGAATTGGAAAGCAGTTGCGTTCAATCAGAGAGCGTGGCGACAATAACTTGAGGAAGTAATGGCAGGAAACAGTATCGGACAACATTTTCGAGTGACAACATTCGGAGAAAGTCACGGTATCGCACTGGGATGTATCGTAGACGGATGTCCTCCGGGATTAGAAATTACAGAAGCAGATCTGCAAACGGATCTCGACCGTCGTCGTCCTGGCACATCACGTTACACCACACAGCGTCGTGAACCGGACGAAGTTAAAATTCTTTCTGGCGTGTTTGAAGGCAAAACCACAGGCACTTCAATCGGCCTGCTGATCGAAAACACCGATCAACGTTCAAAAGATTACTCAGACATCAAAGATAAGTTCCGCCCGGGACATGCTGATTACACTTACCACCAAAAATATGGCATTCGTGACTATCGTGGCGGCGGCCGTTCGTCAGCCCGTGAAACTGCGATGCGTGTGGCTGCAGGTGCAATCGCGAAGAAATATCTGAAAGATGAATTTGGCGTAGAAATCCGTGCTTACTTGTCACAAATGGGCGATGTTTCTATTGATAAAGTCGACTGGGACGAAATTGAAAACAACGCATTCTTCTGCCCAGATGCAGACAAAGTGGAAGCGTTTGATGAACTGATCCGCGACCTAAAAAAAGAAGGCGACTCAATTGGTGCGAAAATTCAGGTTGTTGCAACCAACGTACCTGTTGGCCTTGGTGAACCAGTGTTTGACCGCTTGGATGCAGACATTGCGCACGCGCTAATGAGCATCAACGCGGTGAAGGGTGTCGAAATCGGTGATGGTTTTGATGTCGTAAACCAAAAAGGCAGTCAGCACCGTGACCCACTTTCTCCACAAGGTTTTGGTAGCAACCATGCTGGTGGCATCCTTGGTGGTATCTCGACAGGTCAAGACATCGTTGCGAATATTGCACTTAAGCCAACATCAAGCATTACGGTTCCGGGTGACACGATCACTAAAGAAGGTGAACCTACTCAGCTCATTACGAAAGGTCGTCACGACCCATGTGTCGGCATTCGTGCTGTACCTATTGCTGAAGCCATGCTGGCGATTGTTGTGATGGATCACTTACTGCGTCATCGTGGGCAAAACCACGGCGTAACGACAGAAACACCAAAGATTTAAGTTTGGTGCTCCAAATACAAAAAAGGTTGCTCATGAAGCAACCTTTTCTTTTTTGTTCTTTTTTCTTACTTAGTGGAGCGAGCTTTCTGTTTCTAACTGGAAAGAAGGCAAACGCCACTTAAATCGAACCGCTGCCATACGAAGTACGTAACCCACAACAAGGGTAACAATGGTTGCTGTTACGTCTGGCACGTTGAATTCTAGTAACGCAAGGTAAAGGCCGGATGCAATCAACGCGATAGAAGCGTATAGCTCCTCATGCAGTACCAACGGAGTTTGGCGACAGATCAAATCGCGAAGTAAGCCACCAAATACGCCAGTCACCAATGCAGACACCATACAGATGCCTGGGTGCAAGCCCATGCCCATCGCGATCTTGGTACCGATGATGCTAAATACAATCAAACCCAGTGCATCAAGACGAATGAACAAGCCTTTTAGTTTGATCACCCATTTCGCGAGGCCAGTCGTTAGTACGCCAGCAACACAGGTGATAGCCAGAAATTCAGGATTCTTGACCCAACCAAGAGGGTAGTGGCCCAATAAAATGTCACGCACTGTGCCGCCGCCAATGGCTGTCGCACTCGCTACCAACATAACGCCAAACCAGTCCATTTTTCTTCTACCAGCGCTTAACGCACCTGTCATGGCTTCAGCCGTGATACCAATGATATACAACACACTTAGCAACATAGGGGAACACTCAAAGTAAAAAGTTACCGTTTATCCATTACAAAATGGTTAGGGCAGTAACAACACTTACAAACGGCTTAATCAGTCTTAAAAAGTGATTAAAACCAGCAACATGCTCATAATCAAACTGCTTGAAAAACAGCAATTTGAGTGGCACCAAAATAAGGCGAGAGTGTATTAGTAAATGAGTACGCTGACGAATGAGAAATTGTATTGAGAAAGGTCGGTTCAGATAAATTCAACTAATAACCAAAACTGTGGGATGCCTTTACCTTATTTGCAAAAACAGCGACAATGCGCAGCGCATGTCAATTTGAAGTACAGACTCGACGATGACCCACGAATACCAAGATCTAATCACCATTTTCAATGACACTTTTCTTGAGCAGTTCAACACCACGCTAGAGCTTGGTGGTGATGAGCCTATTTATCTGCCAGCTGATGATGAGCATCCTCACCATCGTATTGTTTTTGCTCGAGGTTTTTACGCTTCTGCTCTGCACGAAATCGCGCACTGGTGTGTCGCTGGTCCTGAACGTCGTTTAATGGAAGATTTTGGCTACTGGTATGAGCCGGATGGACGCACCGAAGCCGTACAAGCTGAGTTCGAAAAAGTAGAAATTCGCCCTCAAGCTTACGAATGGATTCTTGCCACGAGTGCTGGCTTCCCTTTTACGGTCAGTTGTGACAATCTACACGGCGATTTTGAACCAGATAGGCTTGGCTTTATGCAAAAAGTGCATAAAGAAGTATTAGGTATTTTGGAAGCAGGTTTGCCACCGCGAGTGAAAATGCTTTCGGACGCCTTACGTGCGTTCTACCAAACTAAGCCGCTGGAAGCGTCTGATTTTAGCGTTAAGTAACCCAAATAACCTCAGAGAAACTCCATGATTATTGAATTTGAAGAAAAACTACTAGAACTGATTGATGCTCGTATTGAAAACGCATCTGATGATGAACTGTTTGCTGGTGGTTATCTACGTGGTCACATCTCTCTGTCTGCCGCATCTTGTGAAGATGACAGCATCAACGATGTTGAAGAGCTAAAATCTCGTATCGCGAACAGCCTAGAAGAAGCACGTGCAGAACTGACGCCTGCGGATCGCGTGATTGTTAGTGATCTATGGCAAGAGCTGCAATCACAAGCATAATATCTACGAATTGCTGTAAATGAGTGCTCAGTGTAACTGAATGAAAGCCTGTTAACCTTGTTGTGACTATTTTTTTCAACGGGTTATATCAAACGTCACCTTATTCTAGGCGTGCTTCTTGGCTATTTCTGAGCATATCTTTTCTATCGTTATCTCGCCTTTTAATTGAAATCAACTCCTTCGAAATATTCGAATCTCTCCATAAGATTTTTGTGGTTGTTGCCAGCCTGTTTAACTTTTATTCTGCAAAGCATAAAACGTGAACAAAGGAATATAACCATGAAAATTGTCGCATTCGGTGCTTCTACCAGCTCAACCTCAATCAACAAAACGCTTGCTACTTACGCCGCTCAACAAGTAGAAGGCGCGCAAGTGAACGTGTTGGATTTAAACAACTACAACGTTCCAATGTTTAGTGAAGACAAAGAGAAAGAAATCGGTCAAGCGGAAGGCGCAATCGCTTTTTTACGCGAGCTAGAGCAAGCTGATGCCATCGTTGTATCATTTGCAGAGCACAACGGTTCTTACGCTGCGGCTTACAAAAACTTGTTCGATTGGGCAACGCGTATCGAGCGCAATGTGTTCCAAAATAAACCGGTAGTTTACCTTGCGACGTCACCGGGCCCTGGTGGCGCGCAAAGCGTGCTAGCGGCGGCAACGGGTTCAGCGCCATTTTTTGCAGCGGACGTTAAAGCGTCGGTTTCGGTACCAAGTTTTTACGAGAACTTTGACTTGGAGTCGGGTGAGATTGTAAATCAAGAAATTGCAGAGCAAGTGAAACAAGCCGTCGCGTTGCTCAAGTAATACGCCATTAAAAAAGAGATTCCCGACGCGTGATTTCGCGGGCTTGGGAATCTCTTATTCGTTATCTACTTAATATCCATGTAGTTGTCTGCTTGGTGCCAATTTAAAGCTCGGTAATCGCTTTGCCTTTGCGTAATTTGCGTACCCACATACGGCTTGGGTGAAGTTCTGTCAGCACATCGACAGGGAGTGGCAGTGGATCGCCACAAATTTGAGATGCTAGCACTTCTGCCAACAGAGGCGCAGAGCTTAGACCTCGAGAGCCTAAACCTAAGAAGCAGAAAAGGTTAGGGAATTGGTGAATCGCTTCAACCTCTTCTTCTGCTTGATTTTGCAAATCTGCATATTGCGTTTTGATTGTGTCGAAATCACCCACGTTCCCAACAAACGGCAGATGGTCTCGACTCACGCAACGAATACCTTGGCGTGATAAATTGCCCGATGTATCCACTTCTTTGGTCCATTCCTGATTTGGAATGCATTTGACCAACTTTTCTACGTTATCTCGTTGTGCGTTTTCATCAAACTCATAGTCTAAATGACTGCGATCGTAACTGGCACCAATGCAAAGGTGTTGGTTATTTGGGTTAACAGGTGTCATGTAACCGTCGTAACAAAGAACACTTTTGAGTTTAGATAGGGTTTTCGTTGCTGGCGCGTGGCTCACTTGTCCTTTTACTTGTCCCATCGGCAAGGCTTCAGTTTGGCTTAGTGTTTGGAACTCGTTGCCGTTAGCAACTACAACGGTTGAATGTTCAAAGTTCTGGCCGTTCGCCTTTAATGTCCAAAGCTCACGCGCTTCGTCCCAAGTTAGTGACTCGACTTGATGCTCGAACTTCGCTTCAAAAAGTTCGGTTTTTTCTAGTTGAGTAATCAGCCCGCGAGTTAATTCCGCAGGGCACAACCAACCTCCCATTGGGTAATGAACCGATGCCATATCGATGGGTAAGCCGATTGTTTCCGCCGTTTCTTCCGCAGACAATTTACGAATGAGCTCTGGAGTGAAGTTTCCCTCCAGCATTTTCTCTAGTTTGTCTGTGGATTTGTCATCCCACATCAGCTGAGTTACACCACACCAATCATGGTCAAAATCGATTTCTTGCGCTGCTTGCTCGACAAATTGACGTGCGAACAAAAATGCTGGCGCAAACACACGAGATACACCTGTATGCGGGCCATTAAGCAGAGGATAGACGGCACCTTGACGGTTGCCAGATGCCCCTTCGGCTGGTTGAGTGTCTTTGCAGTAAAGCGTGACGTTTTGGCCACGACGAACCAACGTTTTCGCTAACGCCGCGCTGGCAATACCGCCTCCGATTATGGCAATCGAATCAAGATTGCTGGACGCCGTGCGATTGAACCACGCAAGATGGTTCGATTGCTTTTCGCGTTGTTCCATCGAACCTGCGATCATTTCACGCTTGGTGCCAAAGCCTTTGACTTTTTTCATTGCAAAGCCAGCTTCGTTCAATCCTCGACGCACAAAGCCCGCTGCGGTAAAAGTGGCAACTGTACAGTCTTGCTTGGCCAACTTAGCCATGTTGTTGAACAGATTTTGGTTCCACATTTCTGGGTTTTTACTTGGCGCGAATCCATCTAAAAACCAAGCGTCAATCAAACCTTGTTCGTTGTATGGGACTTGCGGCATGCAGTCTTTGATGTCGCCAAACCAAAGGTCGAGTGTAATTGCGCCATCTTCAAGCACAATTCGGTGACACTCAGGTACGGCAGCAGGGTAGTGCTTTTGCAGCTTTTCTGCATACTCAGCCAACTCCGGCCACGCTTCATGTGCTTTTTTCAAATCCGCTAGGCTTAGCGGGTATTTTTCAAAACTAATGAAGTGCAGCTCTTTTACCGCTGCATCTGGGTGGTTGCGACGAAATTCATTAAACCATTGCCATACAGCAAGAAAGTTTAGTCCCGTGCCAAATCCGGTTTCACCAATAACAAAGCGTCTTTGGTCAAATTCCTGCCATCTTTCTGGGAGATGATTTTGTTTAAGGAAAACGTAGCGTGTCTCTTCAAGACCGTTTACGTTAGAAAAGTAAACATCATCAAATTGGTCAGAAACCGGCGTGCCAGCTTCGTTCCAACCAAGTTCAGCGTTTTTAATTGAAGTCATAATGGTGCAAATTTGTGATTTGGCGCGGTAAGAATGGGGCGATTGTACGAATTTATGGGAAAGCTGACCACTTTTGTTGACTATCTTAGTTATCATCTAGCGGATTTTTGAATTATAGGAATGTCATAATGAAACGAGTCGTAATCACCGGTATGGGTATTGTTTCAAGTATCGGTAACAACGTCGAAGAAGTTCTAGCGTCTCTTAAAGCGGGCAAATCTGGCATCACTGCGTCTGAGCAGTTCAAAGAACACGGTCTTCGTTCGCAAGTTTGGGGTGATCTAAAGATCAACCCTGCGGAGCATATTGACCGTAAACAGATGCGCTTTATGGGTGATGCGGCTGCTTATGCATACCTATCAATGCAGCAGGCGATTGAAGACGCTGGTCTAACTGAAGAACAAGTTTCAAACGATCGTACAGGTATCGTTGCTGGTTCTGGTGGTGCTTCTGCATTAAACCAAACAGTAGCAACCGATATTATGCGCGAGAAAGGCGTAAAACGCGTAGGCCCTTACATGGTTCCTCGTACCATGTCTTCTACCGTATCAGCATGTCTTGCGACACCATTTAAAATTCGTGGTGTGAACTACTCAATGAGTTCAGCTTGTGCGACATCTGCACACTGTATCGGCCACGCAATGGAGCTTATCCAACTTGGCAAACAAGACATCGTGTTTGCAGGTGGTGGTGAAGAGCTAGATTGGTCTCAAACGATGATGTTTGATGCGATGGGCGCACTATCAACTAAATACAACGATACGCCAGAAAAAGCGTCTCGTACTTACGATGCAGACCGTGACGGTTTTGTTATCTCTGGCGGCGGCGGCATGCTGGTTATCGAAGAACTTGAGCACGCTCTAGCACGTGGCGCGAAAATCTACGGCGAAATCGTAGGCTACGGTGCGACTTCTGATGGCTACGACATGGTAGCACCTTCAGGTGAAGGCGCAGTGCGTTGTATGAAGATGGCAATGCAAGACGTTGACAGCATTGATTACGTTAACACTCACGGTACGTCTACTCCAGTTGGCGACGTGAAAGAGCTAGGCGCAATCCAAGAGTTATTTGGCGACAACAGCCCAGCAATCTCTGCAACAAAAGCGATGACAGGTCATGCTCTAGGTGCGGCTGGTGTTCACGAAGCGATTTACTCGACTCTAATGCTAGACAACAACTTCATCGCGCCAAGCATCAATATTGAAAACTTGGATGAAGCGGCAAAAGGTCTGGATATCGTGACAGAAGCTCGCGACGCAGAGCTAACGACTGTCATGTCAAATAGCTTTGGCTTCGGTGGTACCAACGCAACATTGGTTATCAAAAAATACCAAGCGTAATCAACACCAAAGCTAACTGAATTTGTTGGTGTTGTTCATTGTGATTTGAACGCCAATAAACCAGTTTCCAGAGCTTGATCAGTCAAACTGATCGAACAGACGCAGACTCTATCCCAAGGAGAGCGGGATAGGATCCTTTTGTTCTGGAACTTTGCCCGGCTAATTTAGCCGGGCTTTTTATTTTCTCATCATTCCGTTTTTTCGTGTTACTCATGTATTTTCCCTGTTGGGAAGTCCGGGATGCCGATTGTTGCTATCTCGACAAACCAAGCGATTCTCCGCCTTGAGGTTTATTGGGTTTATATCTTGAGATTTTTCCCGAAAAGGGCACAATCGCCATAGCTTCGCTTTTTGCGAATAAACAAACTCATAAAATGGATCTTAAAAACGCTGGCGCTATGAAAATTATTGTTGATGAAAACATGCCGTACGCTGAAGAGCTATTCAGCCAACTTGGTGAAGTGATTCTAAAACCGGGTCGTACCCTGACTGCTGATGACCTTATTGATATCGATGCTCTGATGATTCGATCGGTAACCAAAGTAAACGCTGAACTGATCAGCAAAGCGAACAAGCTCAAGTTTGTTGGTACGGCGACAGCGGGTATGGATCACGTTGACCAAGCTCTTTTGAAAGAAAAGGGTATTTTCTTTACTGCAGCACCGGGTTGTAACAAAGTTGGCGTTGCAGAGTACGCATTTAGCGTCATGATGGTACTCGCGCAGCAACAAGGTTTTTCGGTCTTTGATAAAACCGTAGGTATTATTGGTGCGGGCCAAGTGGGTAGCTATCTAGAGAAGTGCTTGAAAGGCATGGGCATCAACGTCCTTATCAACGACCCATTCAAGCAAGAGGCGGGTGATCCTCGCAGCTTTACTCCGTTAGCTGAGCTTATCGAACAATCAGACATCATCACACTACACACGCCAATCACTAAAGACGGGCCGTACCCAACCCATCATTTGATTGACGAGAAAGTACTGAACGGTCTTCGTGGTGATCAAATTCTTATCAATGCAGCGCGTGGCCCTGTGGTTGATAACCAAGCATTGAAGCAACGTTTAATGATACAAGATGGTTTCACTGCGGCATTGGATGTCTTCGAATTTGAACCAGAGGTTGATATGGAGCTTCTGCCTCTGCTAGCATTCGCAACCCCTCACGTTGCAGGCTATGGTCTGGAAGGGAAAGCTCGCGGTACGACAATGATTTTCAATAGCTACTGCGAGTTCTTAAATAACGAATTACGTGCGCATGCCAGCGATTTACTGCCAACTGCGCCTGTTCCAACGATGATGTTGGATAGAGCATGGGATGAAGCAACACTGCATAACATCACACAGTTAATCTATGATGTGCGTAAAGATGACGCTCTTTTCCGTCGTGAAATCAGTAAGCCAGGTGCGTTTGACCTGATGCGTAAAAACTACTGGGATCGCCGCGAATACAGCGCTGTCACGCTAGTGGGAAATGAAACATGCAATCTTGCACCACTAGCAGAACTAGGTTTTCAGATTGAGGTAAGTCAATGAGCCAGCAATACAATGTTGCCATTTTGGGTGCGACCGGTGCGGTCGGTGAAACAATTTTAGAAGTGCTTCAAGAGCGCAAGTTCCCAGTCGGTGAACTGTTCCTATTGGCAAGTGAGCGTAGCGAAGGCAAGACTTACCGTTTCAATGGTAAAACCGTACGCGTACAAAACGTAGAAGAGTTTGATTGGTCTCAAGCGCACATCGCTCTGTTCTCGGCTGGTGGTGATCTATCTGCAAAATGGGCACCAATCGCAGCTGATGAAGGTGTGATTGTTATCGACAACACGTCACACTTCCGTTACGAGTACGACATTCCTCTTGTTGTGCCTGAAGTAAACCCTGAAGCGATTGCTGAGTTCCGTAACCGTAACATCATTGCCAACCCAAACTGTTCGACTATCCAAATGTTAGTCGCACTTAAACCAATCCACGATGCTGTCGGTATTGAGCGTATCAACGTTTCAACTTATCAATCGGTATCAGGTGCGGGTAAAGCGGGCATTGATGAGTTGGCTGGTCAAACCGCTAAGTTGCTAAATGGTCTGCCAGCTGACAAGAAGCAGTTCTCACAACAGATCGCGTTTAACTGTATTCCACAAATCGATCAGATGATGGAAAACGGCTACACCAAAGAAGAAATGAAAATGGTGTGGGAAACTCAGAAAATCTTTAACGATCCTTCAATCACCGTAAACCCAACGTGTGTTCGTGTGCCGGTGTTCTACGGCCACGCAGAAGCGGTTCACGTTGAAACTCGTTCGCCAATCGATGCGCAAGAAGTAATTAACCTTCTTGAGCAAACTGAAGGTGTAGAAGTATTCCACGGTGACGATTTCCCTACACAAGTTCGTGATGCGGGCGGTAAAGATCACGTAATGGTTGGCCGCATTCGCAACGATATTAGCCACCACAGTGGTGTAAACCTATGGGTTGTGGCTGACAACGTGCGCAAAGGTGCAGCAACGAACGCTGTACAAATCGCCGAAGTACTGATCCGCGATTACTACTAAGTTAATGGTATAAGAAACGTAAAGCCTCGCACTAAGCGAGGCTTTTTTGTTCGAACGATGTAAATTTGTGTGAGATTAGTACGAATATGGCGAGAGCCACACATTTTTTATCCCCAAAGCTATAGTTTTGCGTGGTATATCCGATATATTTAACCGATCACCATTTCAAATTGTTTCTAGCACAAAACTGAGCCTTCTATGCGTCAAAATTATAAGCGTTTGTTAGCAGCCCTTGTGTTGATGAGCGCGACTCAGACATCGTCAGTGGTTCAAGCCGAAGGAATTCGTCTCGTTGGGCCGTCTGGTGAAGTGCAATCATCTCCGAGCTATGCTGAAGAGATCGAACGAGCATTACCTACTCCACCTGAGAATACTCAGCCTTCGCGCTTTTTCGGCCCTACAGGTGAAAACCAAACACTGTGGTCGATTGCTTCTGAGCTAAGACCGTCACGTAATGTCTCGGTACAACAAACGCTTCTCGCCATTTATCGAATCAACCCTCAAGCGTTTGACAATCAAAACATCCACGAGCTGCTCCCAGGCAGCCGTCTTCGTGTTCCTTCATTAGAGCAAGTTCGCAGTGCGACGACTGAGCAAGCTGTTGCCATTATGAAGGCGCATGAGTTGCGACTAAAACAACCCAAGCCAGAAAAGCCAGCTCCAGTTAAACAGATAGAGGTTAAACCTAAACCTGTTGCAGAGCCTACTGCGCCAAAAACGCCAGTTGTTACTCCACCAAAACCTGAACCAGTTAAACCTGTTGAAACGACAGCAAACGTGCCACCAGTTTCGACGTCACCACAAGGTGAAAAGCAGGTTAGTGATCTAAAAGACAAGCTGCAGGGCTCGCAAAGTGAGCTGGAATCACTAGAAGAGAAAAACCATCGTCTGCGCCTCATGTTGTCTCAAGTGCAGAGCGAAGTTGAAACACTCAAAAGCGAGCTTAACGACGAAGAGCGCATTCGTTCGGAAGTGGAAAAGCTGTTGGCAGAAGAGCGCCAACGTGTTGCTGAGCAGCAACGCATGCAGCCAAGTACGATGGATAAGATTCTATCCAATGGTTGGCTAGTCGGACTTGCAGCTCTGATTCCCGGGGCACTGCTAGCGTTGTTGGTTGTCATGCTACTTGGTCGTCGTTCGAAAGCGAAAGAAGAGGAAGCCGCGCAGCAACAGACACAAGATATCGATCCGCTTGCGGCTCCAATTGGTTTAGCCGCTGTAGACCAACTTGATGATGAGCTCAGCCTAGATGATGACTTGTTTGGTGATGATGACTCTGAACAGCTGTTAGAGCAGGATGAGAAAGCAGAGCTTGAAGAGGATGTCTTTGCGAACCTAGATGACGAAGAACTAGACTTCAACTTAGAAGGCGATGACGGCGAAGATCCATTTGCCGGTATCGGCGATGATGGTGATTTAGACGTTGGATTTGACGAGTTTGATTCTTCAACGAGCGGCATTCAAGTCAATGGCGACGAGAAAGCGCTGGGCCTTGAAGAGATGGAACGTGCGCTTGATGAAGTGACGCCAGAACTTGAAGTGCTCGACGAAGACGAAACAGGCTTCGACTTGTCCGACGACGATAACGCTATTTCTGATGATGAATTTGCCAAACTTCTTGCTGATGATGAACCATCGGAAGACCTTTCAAGTGGCAGCGTTGATCAAGCGATGCTGGACGATTTATTCGCAGAACTTGGCGACGATGATTTAGATCTTGACGTTGAAGATACCAAGCCAGAGCCAAAAGTCTCAGACGAGGACTTCTCGGCAGGAGAGGCGTCGGATGACGATATTGATAAGCTATTAGCTCAATACGATCAACCAGCAGAAGAAACATCAACTGAGCTTGACCCACTTGATGAACTCGAAAGTCTGGCGGGTTTGACTGATGACACCGATATCGATGAAAACAGCACTGAGCTACTCGACGAATTGATCGATTTCGATGAAGACGAAACCGAGGAAGAGTTCGATCCGCTCAACGAATTGGAAGCGCTATCTGATTTTGAGGCTGAAGAAGCAATTGAGGAACTCGACGAAAACAGCGTTGAATTACTCGATGAGTTACTGCAAGACGACGATGAAAAGCCCGTTTTGGAAGACGAGATCACGACCGAGCTCGACCCATTCGATGATTTGATTCGTGAGGATGAGGCAGTCACTGCTGATGAGAGTCAGTTAGACGATGACTTGGTGGCTGATTTTGGTTTTGAAGAGATTGAGCCTCAAACGGAACAAAATGAAACGCTTGAACCAGAAGAAGATAAGCCGCTAACCGCACAGGTTGAAGAAGACGCCTCAGAGTTAGAACTTGCATCTGGCTTAGATATCGACGCTCTGCTGAGTGAGGCGCAGCCACAACCATCGGCTGCATCAGAACCAGAACTAACGAAATCATTACAAGAAGAAAGCGTCCCGTTTAATAGCAATGACTTCTTAGGTGATCTTGAGGAAATGTCACCAGAGCATGATCCTCTGATGACTGAGCTGGATGAACTGTTTGAATCTGACAACACCGTTTTTGAAGAAACTAAGCAAGAAAGTGCAGATTTTGCCGCCGAGCTAGATGCACTTCTGGAAGGCAAAGACGGTTTTGCTGAAGAGTTAGAAAACTCATCTGTCAAAGAGAATTTGATGCCATCGGCTGAAGAGCTGCCCTCTGAAAATGGTGAGTATCAACCTCGCGACGAACAGACTGAACCAGAAATTACCAGTAAAGAGGAAGAACCTGCATTCACGCCAACGCCGAATACCGTTGAGAATGAATTCGGCGTTCCTCAAGAAGAAGACTGGTTACTAGACGACGTTGAGCCTGAAGCTGAAAACAAACTTGAACAAGAACCTGTCGCGGCAACGTCCACTGACGTTGATGAAGACGAGTTCAACTTCGACGAATTGGAACTGCCAGAGTTCGACGAAGAAGATGCATTGGCATCTATGGCCGATGAGCCGAAGTTGCCAGAATCTGAACGTGAAGCGGCAGCGCCAGCGGCCGAAGCGGAAGAAGAATTCAACTTCGACGAACTGGAACTGCCAGAGTTCGACGAAGAAGATGCATTAGCTTCAATGGCCGGTGAGCCTGAGCTACCAGAAGCTGAAGTCCAAACTGCAGAGCCGACCGCTGACGCGGAAGAAGAATTCAACTTCGACGAGCTGGAACTGCCAGAGTTTGATGAAGAAGATGCATTGGCATCCATGACGGCTGAGCCTGAGCTACCAGAAGCTGAAGTTCAAACTGCAGAGCCGACCGTTGACGCGGAAGAAGATTTCAACTTCGACGAACTGGAACTGCCAGAGTTCGACGAAGAAGATGCATTAGCATCTATGGCCGATGAGCCTGAGCTACCAGAAGCTGAAGTTCAAGCAGCAGCGCCAACCGTTGACGCGGAAGAAGAATTCAACTTCGACGAACTGGAACTGGCAGAGTTCGTCGAAGAAGATGCGTTATCTTCAATGGCCGATGAGCCGAAGTTGCCAGAATCTGAAGTTCAAGCCGCAGCACCAACGGCCGAAGCGGAAGAAGAGTTCAACTTTGACGAACTGGAACTGCCAGAGTTTGATGAAGAAGATGCATTGGCATCCATGGCGGCCGAGCCTGAGCTACCAGAAGCTGAAGTTCAAGCCGCAGCACCAACGGCCGAAGCGGAAGAAGAATTCAACTTCGACGAACTGGAACTGGCAGAGTTCGACGAAGAAGATGCATTAGCGTCTATGGCTGATGAACCTGAGCTACCAGAATCTGAACGTGAAGCGGCAGCACCAGCAGCCGAAGCGGAAGAAGAGTTCAACTTCGATGATACTGAACTGCCAGAGTTCAGTGAAGAAGATGCTATAGCGGCTATGGCTGAAGCATCACCTTCATCTGAATCAGAAGTTGCGCCTAAGCCAATTCTCCAGGCAGATAATGACCATGATGCGCTTTTTGAAGTCTTCGCTCAAAATAGTTTTGATCAAGAGGTAGAGCAGCCAACTGTTATTGAATCTCCATCTGAGTTAGACGATTTTGATGAATCAACGATGGCTAACTTGCTTGCAGATGAGCCAAGTGCTGAAGCGTTTGATGGCAAACTCGACAGCGACACCATTGCAAGTGCAGGCATGGATTTCGAAACCATGTTGGATGTCGGTGATGACTGGGATGGTTTTAAGCCAGCATCAGACATGCCTGAACCATCGGTTACGGAAGAAGTCCCTGAAGACCAGCAAGAAGTGTGGAGTTCGAGCGAAGCGCTGACTCAACCTGAAATCGCGCAAGAGAACTGGGCCGAGCAGGAAGATCTTGATGACTTTGACCCTAAGAAAAATCAGTTTATGACTATTGATGAACTGATGGCTCAAGTGGACAAAGAAGGTGGTGAGTTTGAAGAGCAAGAACTGATGCTTGATGTCGGTCTGAATGAGTTCCCTGATGTGATTGGTGATATCGGTGACGTTGATGTAGATACCAATGCAGAAGCAGCAGGTAAGTTGGACCTTGCTAAAATCTACCTTGAAATGAACGATCCTCAAGGTGCGATCAAACTGTTAGAAGAGGCGATAGTTTACGGTGAAGATGACATTCGCCGAGAAGCGAAAAACCTCATCGATACCATAAACGGTCGATAAATCAAAAAGGGTAGCGAGAGCTGCCCTTTTTGTATCTGAAGGGACTTGAGTATATACTTCCCGCCCCATTTTAGAGTTCGAAGGTTAAGATGAGAATCGCATTAGGTATCGAATACAATGGTACAAATTATTTTGGTTGGCAACGCCAAAGAGAAGTGAAAAGTGTTCAAGAAGAACTAGAGAAAGCGTTGTCCATCGTTGCGAACCACCCTGTCGAAGTGCAGTGTGCAGGTCGTACTGATGCGGGTGTACATGGTACGGGACAAGTTGTTCACTTTGATACCAACGTTAATCGAAAAATGGTGGCTTGGACTATGGGCGCAAATGCGAACATGCCAAGTGACATCGCTGTTCGCTGGGCAAAAGAAGTTCCTGATGACTTCCACGCGCGATTCTCAGCAACAGCGCGTCGTTACCGCTACATCATTTTTAATCACGCATTGCGCCCAGGCATTTTGAACTCGGGTGTGAGCCATTATCACGGCGAGCTAGATGAAAAGAAAATGCATGAAGCCGGGCAATATTTGTTAGGTGAAAATGACTTTTCATCATTCCGTGCAGCGCATTGTCAGTCGTTGAGTCCGTGTCGTAATTTGATGCATTTAAACGTCACTCGTCATGGTGATTATGTTGTTATCGACATTAAAGCGAACGCGTTCGTTCACCACATGGTTCGAAACATCACAGGTAGCCTGATTAAAGTTGGTCGTGGTGAAGAAAAACCAGAGTGGATCAAGTGGTTGCTTGAGGCAAAAGATCGCAAACTTGCAGGTGCAACAGCGAAGGCTGAAGGTTTGTACTTAGTCGATGTCGATTATCCAGAAGAATTTGAATTGCCTTGCGTGCCGATCGGTCCGCTGTTTTTGCCAGATAATTTGAACTAAATTCACAAACTTGCTTCAAAATATCGGTAGTGTAGCCGCATAACATCAGTAATTAACGATATCGAAAATAGGTACAACCAGTTTTTTATCTACACTCGTCGCAAGATATGGTTTAATCCGTCGGTATTATTTCGAATTTATATCTTTCGCAATGAAGCGGAAGAGTTGAGAGAAAAGGTCTTCCATGAGTTGGCTTGAAAAGATTTTAGAGAAAAGTAACCTAGTTAGTTCACGTAAAGCTTCTATCCCAGAAGGTGTGTGGACGAAATGTACCTCTTGTGAGCAGGTTCTTTACCATGCTGAACTTGAGCGTAATCTAGAAGTTTGTCCTAAGTGTAACCATCACATGCGTATGAAAGCGCGTCGTCGTTTGGAAACATTCTTGGACGAAGGTAACCGTGTTGAGCTAGGCACTGAGCTTGAGCCTCAAGACAAACTGAAGTTTAAAGATTCTAAGCGATACAAAGAACGTATCTCTGCAGCACAAAAGAGCAGTGGCGAGAAAGATGCGCTGATCGTTATGCAAGGTGAGCTATTAGGCATGCCTCTAGTAGCGTGTGCGTTTGAATTCTCTTTCATGGGCGGTTCAATGGGCTCTGTGGTTGGTGCTCGCTTTGTTAAAGCAGTAGAAGCAGCAATCGAGAACAACTGCGCGCTTGTGTGTTTCTCTGCAAGTGGCGGCGCTCGCATGCAAGAGGCGTTGATGTCTCTAATGCAAATGGCGAAAACCAGTGCGGCACTTGAGCGTCTGTCAGAAAAAGGCCTGCCATTTATTTCGGTTCTTACTGACCCAACCATGGGCGGTGTATCGGCAAGTTTGGCGATGCTGGGCGACATCAACATTGGTGAGCCTAAAGCGTTGATCGGCTTTGCAGGTCGTCGTGTAATCGAGCAAACGGTACGTGAAGATCTTCCTGAAGGTTTCCAACGTAGCGAATTCCTGCTTGAGCACGGTGCAATTGATATGATCGTTGACCGTCGTGAAATGCGTCAACGTGTGGGTGGTCTTATCGCTAAGATGACTAACCACAAGTCTCCATTGGTGGTTTCGGTTAACGAATCTCCAAATGAAGAACCATATTCTATACCAGAAGTGGACGAAAAAGGGTAAAGTAACAACTAACATAAAGCCAAAGAAATTAATGGTTAAAGTTAGATGACCCAAAACCCAATTCCTCAAGCCACATCTCCTCTAGCGATGTGGCTTGATTATTTATCAAATATTCATTCCTCAGCTATCGATTTAGGCTTAGACCGCGTTCAAGCGGTAGCGACAAAAGCCAATCTAACCAAACCTGCTCCTACCGTAATCACTGTTGCCGGAACTAATGGCAAAGGCTCAACGTGTGCGCTAATGGAAGCAATCTTACTCGACGCTGGCTATTCGGTAGGCGTTTACAGTTCTCCTCATCTGATCCGTTATAACGAGCGTGTGCGCATTAATGGTGTAGACGTGGAAGATGCTAAGCACTGTGAAGCGTTTGACTATGTAGAAAAACAACGTGGTGACATCAGTTTAAGTCTGTTCGAGTTTGGCACGCTTGCAGCGCTGCGTATTTTCCAAGTCGAAAACGTCGATGTAGTGCTTCTTGAAGTTGGCTTAGGTGGACGATTAGATGCAACAAACGTCGTTGATCACGATGTGTCAGTGATCACCAGCCTGGCGATTGACCATGTAGATTGGCTTGGTGACGACATCAATGTTATCGGCTTTGAAAAAGCGGGCATCTACCGTGCAGGTAAACCCGCGATTTGTGGTCAACCACTGCCTCCAGCGACGGTTGCAGCCCATGCTGATGATATCTGTGCTGAATTCTTCCAAGTCGGCATCCAGTTTGACTACGCTCTAACTGAGAAAGGTTGGAAGTGGAGTAGTGGTGCTTTTGCGCTTGAGGATCTTCCTCTGCCTTCTCTACCTCTTCCAAATGCTGCCACTGCTTTAATGGCTCTAGGCGCGTCGGAATTGCAAATCACTGACATAAACATCGTTAATGGCTTGAATAATGCTCGACTCGCGGGTCGAATGCAGGTGCTTCAACACGAGCCAGAAATTGTGTTGGACGTGGCGCACAACCCTCATTCTGCTGAGTATTTAGTTGAAAAGGTGAAAACTCAGTACGCGGGGAAAACTATCCACGTTGTGATTGCAATGCTGCATGATAAAGACATTAAAGCGACATTGGCCGCGCTTAAGCCTATCGCGACGCATTGGTATCCAGCATCGTTGACTGGGCCACGAGCTGCAACGGCGGATGAATTGTGCCAATACCTACCGCAAGGGCAAGTTCAGTTCCAAACACCGGTTGAAGCGTTTGAGAGTGCATTAAGCAGCGCTGCTTCAAACGATGTGGTGTTGGTCGCGGGCTCATTCCATACCGTAGGTGAGGTATTGGAGCATTGGCAATCAAAGAATAAGTAATCAAAGGTAACTTGATGGCAAGTAAATTCCAAAGTCGTTTAGTCGGCACCATCATTCTAGTCGCAGTGGGAGTCATTGTTCTCCCTGATGTTCTAGATGGTAAAAAACTGCACTACAAAGAAGAATTTGCCAGCATTCCTATCAAACCTGAACTTGATAGTGATGTGGAAAACTTCGAGATCTTAGAGCCAGTAGAAGATGACATTGCGCTACCAGAATCACCAGTAGAGGCGGTCGTGCAAGAGTCAGAAGAGCGTCAGGTTAACGCCTCTCAGCCGGAGCAGAAACCTGAACCTACGCCACAACCCGTCGAAGTAAAGCAACAAAAACAGCCAGAGCAGGTTGAAATTGCTGTTCGTCCAGTTGAAGAAAAGAATCAATATGAAGATTCTGCGTGGATCATTCAGTTGATGGCGCTGAAGAATCACGAAAATGCAGAGGCGCTCGTTGCGGATTTGCAGAAGCGTGGTTACCAAGCTCATACGAAAAAAGAGAACGACTTTACTCGAGTAATTGTTGGCCCTGATGTGTCAAAAAGTAAACTTGAACGACAAGTTCAAGAATTACAAAAAATTACCGGCTCAAAAGGTCAATTGCTTAAATTTAAGCCATTAAATCCATAAGAAAACGTTTGCGTCAGCATTTTTTCTGTTAAAATGCGCGCCAACTTAAGATGAAGAAAACATGAATTGGATAGATTTTATCATTTTAGGTGTGATCGGATTTTCAGCTCTGATCAGTTTAGTTCGCGGTTTTGCTAAAGAAGCTTTGTCTTTGGTTATTTGGTTCGGAGCGTTTTTTATCTCCAGTAACTACTACGCCAAATTGGCGGTGTACTTCACCAATATCAAAGATGATATGTTTCGCAACGGAGCCGCAATTGCGGCGTTATTCGTCGCAACCTTGGTAGTTGGTGCAGTGGTGAATTACGTCATTGGTCAACTGGTACAAAAAACAGGGCTATCAGGTACCGATCGAATTCTCGGTATGGTGTTTGGTGGCTTACGTGGAGTACTGATTGTTTCTGCGGTGCTGTTTTTTATGGATGCGTTTACTGCATTCCCAAGCTCGGATTGGTGGAAAGAGTCACAGTTGGTCCCTGAGTTCAAACTTGTGATTGAGCCATTCTTCGAGCATTTACAAGCAACATCAAGTTTTCTGTCTGGCACTATCTAGTAGTGCCAGCTACTGTCGCAAATCGAGGATTAGGACATGTGTGGTATTGTTGGAATCGTGGGCACAACGCCTGTAAACCAGTCTATTTATGACGCGTTAACGGTGTTACAGCATCGTGGCCAAGATGCCGCTGGTATTTGTACCATAGAAAGCAATCGTTTTCGTCTGCGTAAGGCGAACGGTTTAGTCAAGGATGTATTCGAAGCAAGACACATGCAGCGCTTGCAAGGTGAGGTCGGTATCGGCCACGTTCGTTACCCAACTGCGGGTAGTTCAAGCGCCTCAGAAGCCCAGCCTTTCTACGTAAACTCTCCTTTCGGTATTACACTTGCCCACAACGGTAACTTGACCAACGCTCACGAAGTTCGTCAGAAACTGTTTGAAAAAGATCGCCGCCACATCAACACCACTTCTGATTCAGAAGTGCTTCTCAACGTACTTGCACACGAAATTGACACAGTAAAAGGCAATGTGACTGCTGAAGATGTATTTCGCGCTGTTACCAATGTGCACCGTACTATTCGCGGCGCTTATGCGGTAACTGCGATGATCATCGGCCACGGTATGATTGCGTTTCGTGACCCGCATGGTATTCGCCCTCTTTGTTTAGGCAAGCGTGAAGTCGCTGGTCGCACGGAATACATGGTTGCATCAGAGTCTGTTGCGTTGGATGCGGTCGGTTTTGACTTTGTACGTGACGTAGCGCCGGGTGAAGCGGTGTATGCGACATTTGAAGGTGAGCTGTTCACTAAGCAATGTGCAGACAACCCAAAGCTAAATCCTTGTATTTTTGAATTTGTTTACTTTGCGCGTCCTGATTCTTTCATCGATAAAATCTCTGTGTACAGTGCTCGCGTTGAAATGGGCAAAAAGCTGGGTGAGCGAATTCGTGAAGATTACGCCGATCTTGATATCGACGTCGTAATCCCGATTCCTGAAACCTCTTGCGATATCGCACTACAAATTGCTCAAGCGATCGATATTCCTTACCGCCAAGGCTTTGTTAAAAACCGTTACGTTGGCCGCACGTTTATCATGCCTGGTCAGCAACAACGTAAGAAATCAGTGCGTCGCAAGCTAAACGCTATCCGCTCTGAGTTCAAAGATAAGAACGTGTTGCTGGTGGATGATTCTATCGTTCGCGGTACGACATCAGAACAGATCATTGAGATGGCTCGCGACTCCGGCGCGAAGAAAGTGTACATGGTGTCTGCTGCACCAGAAGTTCGCTTCCCTAACGTTTACGGTATCGATATGCCGAGCGCGACAGAGCTGATTGCTCATGGTCGTGACAACGAAACCATTTGTAAACAGATTGGTGCGGATGCGCTTATTTACCAACGTCTAGATGACTTAGTTGAAGCGGTAGGCTTAGGTAATCAAGATATCACGCAGTTCGATACATCAGTATTTAATGGTGAATACGTAACTGGTGATATCGATCAACAATACCTCGACTTCCTAGATGGTTTGCGTAATGACGATGCAAAAACGCAACGTGAAATTCAGCAAGATCTAGCGAACCTAGAGCTGCACAACGAAGGCGCGTAAACCAGCGCCATCATTATCGGGATAAAAAAACCAGAGCCTAGGCTCTGGTTTTTATTTTTGTATCATTTTTAGTGAATGTTATAGGCAATCACAAAGTCGATGAACAGACGTACTTTCTCTGGCAAGTGATCTTTGTGGTTGTACAGCATGTAGATGTCGCGCGGGTTTGCGCTCCAATCTGGCAATACTCGCAACAATTCACCACTTTCGATGTATTCTTTAATCATCACATCAGGCATTAATGTAATACCTAGACCTTCTGAACAAGCACTGCGAACAACATTGAGTGCGTTGGCTTGGAAACGACCACGCTCTACGTTCACCACAGACTCACCTTTGCTGTTGATCAGTGTCCACTTGATAAGTGGGTAGCCTTTTAGCAAAGAGTGGTTTGAGAGCTCTTCTGCGTGGTTTGGCGCAGGGTTGGCTGCTAGATAGTCTTGGCTGGCAACCAAAATATCTTTTACTTCGCCAATTTTACGAGCAATTAGGCTGGAATCTCGTTGCGGACCAACACGGAAAATAACATCCCATTCCGTTGGGTCTAATTGATCAGCGTTGTTCTCTGTCGTCAGCTCGATATTGATATCCGGATACTTCTTCATGAAGTCATTAAACATCGGCATCATCATGCGCTTGGTCAGATTGTAAGGCGCAGAAATTTTAATTTTGCCTGATGCACCGCGGCAGTCATCAGTGATTTCTTCCGCGGTTGATGTCAGCCTTTGAAGTAGGGGAGAGCATTCATGGTAAAAGCGTTCTCCGGCTTCAGTCAGAGAAAGCTTACGTGCGTGACGGTTCAATAGTCGAAGATTGACAGAGTCTTCTAGCGCTTGAATGCGTCGGGTGATGGTTGCCACCGGGATCATGGTTTTTCGCGAAGTTGCGGTATAGCTCCCATTTTCGACAACCAGTCGAAACAGGTTCAAATCATCTAATTTCATATTTCCAGACACATTAAATTACCAATTGTGGCTAATTTATAATTAACTTTGTGATTAAAGTTTGCTTTAAGTCAACATGTTGCATCATTTGAACACAGCAAGAGCCTTGGAGTAAATACTGACAATTTGTATAAATGACTTTTTCAAGCTACGTTTTATAACAAGGCGAAACCGCTTCAAGTCTTGCTGCGCAACGTTTTGCCTATGCAAACACAACAAAAATAATAACTTAAATAATTTTGTTTTTTGACTAAGCTTTGTGAGGTGTAAAGGTATGTTCAAGACTCACAGTCAAACGGCAATGGTCTCGGCACAGGAAGTGGTTAATCGGAAACTGATCATGTTAGTGGACGATGATCCGATATTTCGTAACGTAACCAATGCTTATTTAGAAAGTCAGGGTTTCAAAGTAGTAGAAGCTGAAAATGGCCTAGAGGCTCTTCATCAACTCAGGGAATGCCAACCCGATCTCGTCTTGTGTGATTTATCTATGCCCGTATTAGATGGCATAGAATTCGTAGAAGAAGTCAGTCTTGAGTATCCATCGTTACCGCTTATTGTGGTGTCTGGCACAGATGAAATGTCTGATGTCGCGAAAGCGTTGCGTTTTGGTATTAAAGACTTTCTTCCAAAACCGATAGGGAATTATGAGCATTTGTCGCAAGCGATCGACAATACGCTTGAGGACTCAGACTGTCATTTTGCAGAACAGCGTGACTTTTCAAGCCAGTGGTTTCGCGTAGATGACGGTGGAGAAATACCAGATGAGCAAGAGCTGCACTGGCATTTAGAGTACTTGCAACAAAACCCAAATGCAGCGAGAGATCTGCTGCATGCGTTGTTGCCAGACAAAGACGCCTCTCAAGGTGACTGGCGTTGTTCTTATCGGTTACTACAGTCGGCAGATTTGATGCCTTTGGTGTTTGATTATCGCTGGTTGATGAATGGACAGTTTGCTTTCTACTTAGTGGACTCTGCTTCCCAAGAAAATGGAGGTGTAGCGACAACGCTACTGGTGAGAGCTTTGTTTGATGATTACCTAAGAAACTTAAAAAGTTTCAGTGCGGATCTGAAAGACATGGTAAACATCATGGAGAAGGGCATTGAGTGCTCAGATTGTGCTGGTGCGGTGAAGGCGGTATTTGGTGTGGCGGATTTAGCTTCTTCAACCGTGTCACTTTTACCTGCTGGTTTGGACAGCCAATGGTCGGATGGACATGAAAATCAACATATTGCGGCAGGCAATCGACTGGGTGATGGCAGCATGAAAAACTTCATCACCCGAGATTTACCGCTGAAGACAACAGGTCAGTTGTCGATAGGTTGTTTAGGTGCATCCAGTTTCAGCCTGAATATTACTCGAGTTAATAGACTCGTTTAGAAAGCCAAACTCGGATCTTATCTTTAATTAATATGGCGAAAGCAGCATGTAATGTGCTGCTTTCTTCTTTCCTGAATCTGTCGTTCTATAACTGATGATTTTATAACCTTACTTTTTGTTGGTGTTTAGATGGAATTGTTTAAGGTATAGTCAGCGCCTAAAACAATAATGACCCATTTATGCAACGTTAATTTAACGCTGCGTGTTGGGAGAAGCAAAGTCAACTAGTGAGAAGAAACATCATGGCAGACAAAGATTTTAAAGAGCCTTATAATATTTTTTACTTTTTAGGTTTCATTGCAGTACTTTTGATCCCAACTCTACCTGCAACGCTAACCTGGCTTCGTGTAATGAACGGTTACGCAGGCTTTTAATCTAGCTATTGTGTATTGGAGTTCACCATTCGTATTAAGCGTTACTTCTTCAATATTGTTGGTGGACTCTGTATAGCGCTTGGCATTGCCGGCATCGCCCTTCCTCTCTTACCGACCACTCCTTTTATCTTGCTAGCAAGCGCTTGTTTTATGCGCGGCAGCCCTGCATTTCATCATTGGTTACACAATCACAAAACCTTCGGCCCTATTTTAGACAATTGGCATCGTCACCGAGCGGTGAGCCCTAAAGTCAAACAACGTGGTGCGGTTTTTATCATTCTTAGTTTCACCGTTTCTATCATCGTAGCCCCCATCATCTGGGTAAAAATTGCTCTTTTAGTGATGCTAATCGTTTTACTCAGTTGGTTTATGCGCCTACCTGTGATTGAGTTGGTTGCTGACAGAGAAGAAAATCACTAAGATTGTAGAGAATAGTGTGCCCGCTCTTCGAGTGGGCGTTTGTATTTTCAGCGCCTGTGACTTTTAAGAAAATAGGCACATAGCGGTGAAAACCTATTGTTCGTTGCCCTCGTGATACTGTGATTAGAATAGAGGGTGATGAGCCAATCTAAGTAAATCGGTATTATGACTACAGAAACAATTTCGCTGATCAAATCTAGCATCAAAAGCATCCAAGATTACCCAAAACCAGGCATTCTTTTCCGCGACGTAACAAGCCTATTAGAAGACGCAAAAGCGTATCAAGCAACCATTGGTCTGTTGGTTGAACGTTACAAAGACATGGGCTTCACAAAGGTTGTGGGCACAGAAGCGCGTGGTTTCCTATTTGGTGCGCCGCTAGCGCTTGAGCTAGGTGTTGGTTTTGTTCCAGTGCGTAAGCCAGGCAAACTGCCTCGCCCGACCATTGCTCAATCTTATGAACTAGAATACGGCATTGATACGCTAGAAATTCACACAGACGCTATCGTAGAAGGCGATAAAGTATTGGTTGTGGATGACTTGCTGGCGACAGGTGGCACGATTGAGGCAACGACTAAGTTAATTCGCCAACTTGGTGGTGAAGTTGAACACGCAGCGTTCGTTATCAACCTACCAGAAATCGGTGGTGATAAGCGTTTAGAAGCATTAGGCCTAAACGTATTCAGCATTTGCGATTTTGAAGGACATTAATACATTCAATGAGTTATTTAGCTTTAGCGCGAAAATGGCGTCCCAATAAGTTTGACCAAGTCGTAGGGCAAAAACATGTCCTAACGGCACTGGAAAACGCATTGGCGCAAAACCGTTTACACCATGCTTACCTATTCAGTGGGACGCGTGGTGTGGGTAAAACCAGTATCGGCCGTTTGTTTGCCAAAGGGTTGAACTGTGAGACTGGTATCACCGCCACCCCATGTGGTGAATGTGCTACCTGCCGAGAGATTGATGAAGGTCGCTTTGTTGACTTGCTTGAGATTGACGCGGCATCACGTACTAAAGTTGAAGATACTCGCGAACTGCTAGACAACGTTCAATACAAACCCGCTCGTGGACGTTTTAAAGTGTACCTCATCGATGAGGTGCACATGCTGTCGCGTCACTCTTTCAATGCGTTATTAAAAACCTTGGAAGAGCCGCCAGAGTATGTGAAGTTTTTGCTCGCAACAACCGATCCACAGAAGCTGCCAGTTACCATTTTATCTCGTTGTCTGCAGTTCCATCTCAAGCCAATCAGTGTTGATGATATTCATCAGCAACTTGACTACATTTTGGGTCAAGAGCAGGTTTCAGCAGAGCCCAAAGCGCTTGGCATGATCTCTCATGCCGCTGATGGCAGTATGCGTGATGCGCTGAGTTTGACCGACCAAGCGATTGCTTTAGGCAATGGTGCGGTGCAAACCGACATCGTTAGCCACATGCTGGGAACCATCGATACGGATCAAGCGATTCACTTGCTTGAGTCGATCAGCAGTAAACAACCTCAACAAGCCATGGATAAAATCCACCAATTGGCGGCGAATGGTGTTGAGTGGGACGGTTTATTGCAACAAATCGCGACGCAGTTACACCGCATCGCTATGTATCAAGCACTGCCTGCGTCACTAGACCGAGCTCAACCTGATGCAGAAAAAATCGAATTATTAAGTAAAGCGCTCAGTCCACAAGATGTGCAGCTTTACTATCAAATTGCGCTAAAAGGTCGTGAAGATCTGACGCTGTCTCCAAATGGTCGTGTTGGTATGGAGATGATCGTCTTGCGTATGTTGGCTTTTCGTCCATCAGCGAATAACGGTGCAAATATCGTTGCGGCAGGTTCTCAACCTCAGTTGAGTCAGACGCCAAATGCGAGTCTAACGAATTCAGCGCCAGCACATCAGGCTCCGGTAGCACAACAGCAGTCGCGCCCAAATCCAGTGCAAGCACAACAATCTGTTTCGCAGCCCGTTCGTCCGTCAGTGAATCAGCCTGCGTCAATGAATGAAGAGCCACAATATCAGCCAGACTATCAGACTGGTGGTTATGATGTGTCGCCTCCTCAGTACGACATGGCTCCGCCAATGAGCGAAAACCCAGCGCCAGAGGCTCAACCTCAGCAAGAAAGCGCGCCTGCGCCATCAAGAATGGGAGCAGCAGGCTTACGTCATCAGTTACGTTCACAGCGTAAGCAGGGTTTACAGCAAAACACAACGCAAAATGGTGGCACAAAAAAGCCTAAAGCGGCATCTGCAAAACCAGAATCGGTCATCGACCGAGTAGCGCAATTGCATGGCAATTCCGCGCAGGTGTCGCCAAACTCAACGCCAAAGCCTACTGAACCAGAAGTTGAAGAAGCGTATCGCTGGCGTCCAAGTAAGCCTGTTGAGACGAAAGTTAATACTAAGCTGACACCTACGCAGCTCAAGCAAGCGCTTGAGCATGAAAAAACACCAGAAATGGCACAAAAGCTGATTGATGAGTCACTTGAACAAAACGAGTGGGCGAAAATGATCAGTTTGATGAACCTGCCTAAGCTGGTGGAACAACTTGCGCTAAACTCTCACTATAGTAAAGAAGGCTCGACCGTTTCTTTACAGTTGAGAAGCAGCCAAGCACACTTAAATACAGATAGAGCTCAAAGTGAGCTGCTTAACGCACTAAACACGGTTTTAGGTGAAAAGTGTCACTTGAGTATCGAAGTAGGAGAGAGTGGCGAAACACCACTTGAACTGAGAGACAGACTCTATCAAGAGAAATTACAACAAGCGCTGAACAGCTTGGAGAACGACCCGAATGTCGACTTTATCGAGCGTCGTTTTGCTGCAGAGCTTGATAAAGATAGTGTGCGCCCTATCTAACTAACAAACGGAATGGGGTTGAAAACGTCAAGTGATAACCCCATTAACTGATGCAACACCCAATTAAACCAGAGAGATAAACATGTTTGGTAAAGGCGGTATGGGCAACCTAATGAAGCAAGCCCAGCAAATGCAAGAGCGCATGCAAAAGCTTCAAGAAGAAATCGCGAATATGGAAGTAACTGGCGAGTCTGGTGCTGGTCTAGTTAAAGTAACAATCACTGGTAGCCACAGTGTGCGTCGTGTTGACATCGATGAAAGCTTGATGGAAGACGACAAAGAAATGCTTGAAGATCTTATCGCTGCGGCATTCAACGATGCAGCACGTCGCGTTGAAGAAACTCAAAAAGAGAAAATGGCTTCTGTAACTGGCGGTATGCAACTACCACCAGGTATGAAAATGCCATTCTAATCTGCTGACATCTAATTAAGCGGATTTTCATGCGTACCAGTCATATGCTGGAACAATTGATGGAGGCCTTACGTTGTCTACCTGGGGTAGGTCCCAAGTCGGCGCAACGTATGGCCTTTCATTTGTTACAGCGTGATAGAAAAGGCGGTCTGCAGCTGGCAGATGCGCTGAGTCAGTCAATGACCGAAATTGGTCACTGTGCTGAATGTCGAACTTTTACTGAAGAAGAAGTTTGCCACATTTGTACTAACCCAAAACGCCAAGAAAACGGCCAAATTTGTGTAGTAGAAAGCCCGGCAGATATCGCAGCAGTTGAAGCGACGGGTCAATACTCCGGTCGATACTTTGTGCTTATGGGGCATTTGTCTCCGCTTGATGGCATCGGTCCAAGTGATATTGGTTTAGACGTGCTTGATTATCGTCTACGTCGAGGTGATATTTCTGAAGTGATCCTTGCAACCAACCCAACGGTTGAGGGAGAAGCTACTGCTCACTATATTGCGGAGTTGTGCAGAGAGCACCAAGTCGAAGCTAGCCGTATCGCGCACGGTGTGCCTGTAGGTGGGGAGCTTGAGCTTGTAGATGGCACGACCTTGTCACACTCATTATTGGGTCGACATAAGATTTAATAAAAGCCGCTGAATTCAGCGGCTTTTTTGATCTTGGGAGTTGGGAACGATTAATCGTTCGATTCTTTACCAAGCAGGTTTTTGTAGATAACCGCACCAAGTACGCCACCGACAATAGGCGCAACCCAGAACAGCCATAACTGAGAAACTGCCCAGTCACCTACATACATTGCGACTGCTGTACTACGAGCTGGGTTTACTGAGGTATTAGTCACAGGAATGCTGATCAGGTGAATAAGAGTCAGACACAAACCAATTGCAATAGGCGCAAAACCTTGAGGTGCACGTTTGTCTGTCGCCCCCATGATAACGATAAGGAACATCATCGTCATCACGATTTCAGAAACTAACGCAGCAAGCATTGAGTACTGACCTGGTGAGTGTTCACCATAACCGTTGGCGGCAAAGCCAGAACCAACAACATCAAATCCAGCTTGTCCTGTCGCGATGACATAAAGAATACCACCAGCGATCAGCCCGCCGATCACTTGTGCGATGATGTAAGGCGCAACGTCTTTTGTATCAAAACGACCGCCAGCCCAAAGGCCAACCGTCACTGCAGGGTTCAAATGGCAACCTGAAATATGACCGATTGCAAATGCCATGGTTAAAACGGTTAAACCAAAGGCCAGAGCGACACCCAGCAGACCAATACCAACATCTGGAAAACCTGCAGCTAACACTGCGCTGCCGCAGCCGCCCAATACTAGCCAGAACGTACCAAAAGCCTCAGCCAAATACTTGTTCATGTTATTTCCTAATTTCTAATTAAATGACCCGCTGAACATAGTCGAGAATTGTCAATAAAGTGTGAGGGAGTTCGCGTAAAAACTGCAAATAGGACGGTATGTGGCAAGAGTTCTCAAGGATGAGATAAAAGCAGGGAGAAGAGAGGCTGAATCTTCAGTTTGCCTTGGCCATCACTAACTGAGTAACAGCCAAGGCAACGTAGGTTTTAACTAAATGCGACGAAAGGCGATACGCACAGCAAAATACCAGTAGCAATAATCAAGTAAAGCGACGCGCCTTTGTATTTGTGTAAAGAAGGCACTTGATAGACAAGGTAAGCTGGAATCAAACAGCCAATCAAACCAAATATAGGGCTACATACTGATGTGAAGCTCAGAACTGGTAGATTCAATACAATTGCACCCCACGCCATGAGAATCGCAAAGAGAATGATTCCTTTGGTGACCAAGTCTTTATTGATCTTCTCTTCAGGCATGACCTTTTTTAGAGCCAGCATCGCTAGACCTTGGCAAGAATCGCGGAAACCCAAGTACACACCAAAAAACGCAGTCATTACTGAGAAAATATTCAGCATTAAACTCATTAGTTTTAGCGTCGTGCCGTCCATACCTTGCGCAACCATCGCAAGAGCAGAGATGTTTTCTTCTGCTGCTTTAACCGCTTGTTCATGTGACATCGCAAGCGTAAAGGAAATCGCATAGAAGAAGACCGTCACAAACAAGATACCGAAAGCAATTTTCATTGCGCGCATGGCTTTAAAGCGAGCTACCTCAATCGATTTTTCTTTTGATCGGTATGAGATCACCATTGGGCTCAAGCTTTGAATAAAGAGAATAGACGTTAGAGTAAACGGCAGTAGCTCAATTGCATCTTTCAAACCAGCGCCTGTTTCTGGAATCGCACCGACATTCGCTACATCCCATTTTTCGATCATCATGACGCCAAGTAATGCGACGGTACAAAGTTTAATCAGTACAAGACCAGTACTGACCTTAAACAAAATCTTTTCACCACGAGATGCAATAGCGACCAGCGCGCACACTAAAGCCAGACCATATAGCGGGTTTTCAGACAGTAAACCTTCCGTGATGCCAAAACTATGTAGGAAAGATGCCGAGTCATTGTTGATGGCTGTTGAGTAAACAAAGACCCAAATCACCAACATGATGAAGTACAGCACACCTAATAACGCCCCCCATTTGTTACCAAGGTAACCGGAAATGACGCCAGCGTAATCTTGGCACTTTGGTGAACTTGAGAGAGTGTTGATGAAAAGGCGTTGGAACAAGTACATCGCTGGGTAGCCGATCACGGCAGAGGCCAAGAATACCCAAAGGCCCAATACGCCTACTTTTACTGGTAAAAAGACAATACCGGCACCGATCGCCATGCCGATACTCATGATCACCCATCCCCAGTCTGTGCTATCAAACTTGGTCGCGGCTTTCCACTCGTCTAGGGCCATGCCTGCTTTTACGTGCGGTGGCTCTTTACCGATAGGTAAGGTTTGTGTAGGTGCTGTCACGCTCATTTTATTGTTTCTCTTGTTAGTATGAATTTTTCTCAAATTTAATTGAGAAAACATATATCACCAATTTTTTTGTGGAAAATTCAGATAAATTTGAGATCTTGGCGAAAAAGTTCAAATAAATTGGATTTTTTGACGAATTTTGTGATCTGTTCTAGTTGTTTGATTCATATTTAATTGAAAAAATAACGCTA
This sequence comes from Vibrio sp. zbq_1, assembly GCF_043102935.1. Taxonomy (NCBI): domain Bacteria; kingdom Pseudomonadati; phylum Pseudomonadota; class Gammaproteobacteria; order Vibrionales; family Vibrionaceae; genus Vibrio; species Vibrio sp. zbq_1. The sequence continues at coordinate 312,407 of NZ_JBICJH010000044.1, read as the reverse complement.
ATACGGAAGTTAAATTAGAAGCTTCTTAATAAAAAATAAAATTTATGTGAGGATTTAAAAATGAAAGAATTGATTTCATCTGAACACGCGCCTGCTGCTATCGGACCTTATTCACATGGCACTAGCTATGGCGATTTGATTTTTACATCTGGTCAATTACCCGTTGATAAGGCAACAGGAAAAGTAGTTGAAGGCGGCATCAGTGCACAAAGTCATCAATCTCTTACTAACTTGAAGCACGTTTTAGAGGCTGGTGGTGGCAGTGTCGATACTGTTTTAAAAACAACGTGTTACCTATCGAATATTAATGACTTTGCCGAGTTTAACAAGGTCTACGCAGAGTTTTTCCAACAAGATTGTCCGGCACGCAGTTGCTTCGCAGTGAAAGATTTGCCTCTTGGCGTGTTAATTGAAGTCGAAGCGATTGCTCATAAAAAGTAATACGGAGAACAGAGCATGAACCAGCAATGGACACAATATATCCAAATCATTAAGCAAGTTGTGAAACCTGCATTAGGATGTACAGAACCCATTGCTGCTGCGTACGCGGCAGCAGTTGCTAGAAAAGAGTTAGGCACATCCGATATTGATGCGATAGAGGTGCGTGTTTCAGACAACTTATTTAAAAACTCGATGGGTGTTTTCGTACCTGGAACGGGCAAGATAGGCCTCAAAATTGCCGCCTCAGTTGGTGCATTAGCCGGTGACCCAACAGCAGAACTGGAAGTGTTGGCTCGGATTAATAAGCAGGATGTTGCTGCTGCGCAACAATTGATAGATGAAGAGCGGGTAACTGTAGCGCGCATGGATACGCAAGAATTCATTTATTGCAGCGTAACGCTCACCTCTGGTGACGATGTTGTTTCGGTCACGATCAGTGGCGGTCACACCAACATTATCCAGATCACGCGCAATGGCGACGTGATTTTTGATGCTCCACCACAGCAACGCGTTGCAACCGCTTCCGTTTGTGAAGGTGTGGATATTTCGATCAAACAAATCTATGAGTTTGCCACTCAAGCGCCTTTTGAAGAGATCAAATTCATTCTCCAAGCTGCAGAGCTCAATACCTTGCTGGCTCAAGAAGGTATCGACCGAGGTTACGGCCTAGAAATTGGACGCACGCTAAAAGGCAACATTGAGCAAGGCTTATTGGGCAACGACTTAATGAGTCGTATACAGATGATGACATCCGCGGCGTCTGATGCTCGCATGGGAGGGGCGACGTTGCCAGCCATGAGCAATTTCGGCAGTGGGAACCAAGGTATCGCCGCCACAATGCCAGTCGTAGTTGCGGCTGAAGCATTCCAAAACGACGAAGAGCAGCTGGCTCGCGCGTTGATCATGAGCCATTTAGGGGCTATTTACATCAAATCTTATTACCCACCGTTATCCGCATTTTGTGGCAACACTGTAACCAGTGCGGCGGCATCTATGGCGCTGGTATATTTAGCTGGTGGTACATTCGAGCAATCATGCTACGCCATTCAAAACGTCATCAGCGACAGTTCAGGTATGGTGTGCGATGGTGCGAAGTCCTCTTGTGCGATGAAAGTGTGTACTTCGTCAACAACGGCGGTGCGCTCATATTTGATGGCGATGGGTAACCACAGTGTTAAGAATCAAGGTATAGTAGGCGAAGAAGTTGAGCAAACGATAAGAAATGTTGGCTCAATGGTTCGTTTCGGTATGCCGTATACTGACAAATCTATTATCGATATTATGTCGGCCTAACCTCCAGTTTTTGCTAAGGGAAGTAACATTGCTACTAAAGAAACTCACCAAGAGTGATCTCGATATTTTGAACTCTATGAAAAACGTCGTGGATGGCATTGCACGTATGTATGGTGAACACACTGAAGTGGTTCTCCACAGCTTAGATGCCGAAGCGCCGGAAATCATCAAAATCGCAAATGGGCACGTGACGGAACGCAGTGAAGGTGCCCCAATTACTAACTTAGCGAGAATGAAGTTAAGAGAGGGCAAGGACGTTTCTGATTCGTACCTGACGAAAACATCGAACGGAAAGACCTTGCACTCCATTACGACAATTGTCAGAAATCCAAAAAACAAACCGATTGGTTTGCTGTGTATCAACGTGGATATGGATGCACCGATGCAGGCGTTTTTAAAGGCAATGCTGCCTCAGCAACACACTGAGTGTTGTGTTGGTGGAGCTCGCTCACCAGAAACGTTTGCGCGTAATATTGATGAAACCATCATCAGTACGATAGAAACCGTGCAAACAGAAGTGTGGGAAAATGAAGCCATTGCGCCTTCTAAACGCAACCGTGAACTGGTGACGCGCCTGCATGGCCTAGGCATTTTTAAATACAAAGACGCTGTTTTAATGGTTGCAAACCATCTTGGCATTTCGCGCGATACCATCTACTTGTATTTGCGAGAGCTTGGGAACGACTAAACGGGTGCTCTGAATAGATTAAGTAAGTTGCTCTAGCTCAGTGATGTTGTCGAGTGCTTCTTGGTTGGTTTTGCCACACACAACCGGACACGGCTTAAAATCGTGACAAACTTTAGGGCGCTCAGGCTTACCAAACAGCTTACACAAATTGTCATCGTTGAGTTGCACGCAACGAACACCTGCTGGTTTGCCCATGGGCATTCCAGGTATCGGTGAAGAGATACTTGGCGCAATACAGCAAGCTCCGCATCCTAATCGACAATCCATAATGTAAACCTCTTAAAAATTGAGGGGGCAATTATGGTCATTTTGACGTGGATTGGAAGAGTCGCTTAAGAAAAAATAAAAAGGAGCACTCAATAGAGTGCTCCTTTTTGCTTTTAAACCGTTGTGATCATCTCAAGAAGCGATTGTAAACAAACAGTAGAATAAACGCGCCCAGCGTTGCGGTAATGATGCTGCCGATGTTTACACCTGTCGCGCCACCAAATCCAAGAATGCCGCCAAGGAAACCACCAACAAAGGCTCCGGCAATCCCGAGCAACATGGTGGCGATCCAGCCTCCACCATCTTTTCCTGGCATCAACCATTTCGCTAGGGCCCCGGCGATCAAGCCCAAAATAATCCAAGAAATGATACCCATGAAAACTCCTTAATTCCTTCGTGATCAATGAAATAATGCGAACTCGTATAAGGATAGAACAGTTAATTGAAAATGGTTGAATATCGTATTAGATACTTGATGCCGATTGGAGATCGTCTCAAAACTTGAACTTTTGCGGCGAGAAGAGTATAAATCGGCCCCTAATTCCCTTGGTGAGACCTGAAGTATGAGCACTCCATTTTGGCAAAGTAAATCGTTAGAACACATGAGCGAAGAGGAATGGGAATCTCTTTGTGATGGGTGTGGCAAGTGTTGTCTGCACAAGCTAATGGATGAAGATACCGATGAAATCTACTACACCAATGTGGCGTGTAGCTGGCTGAACAGCAAAACATGTTCATGTAAGGACTACCCAAATCGCTTTACCTCTGGCGAAGAGTGCACCAAGCTGACACGCGAAGACATCGACGATTTCACTTGGTTGCCGCACACGTGTGCTTACCGTCTGTTAGCCGAAAATCAGCCATTACCAGAATGGCACCCGTTGATTACGGGCTCGAAATCCGCAATGCACGCGGCGGGCGAAAGTGTCCGCAACAAAGTGGTGTACGAAATTGATGTGGTGGATTGGGAAGACCACATTTTGAATCACCCAAATCGCCCATAGCCAAATTGAAACAAGCCTTTTACCAACAGTGAAAGGCTTGTTTGCTTTTAGGGTCAATAAAAGACCGGATTCTCATAAGTGATGACAAAACGACGGTCATTGTTGAACTCTGACGCTTAATTAACTAAATGCTGCTCGGTTTGCAATTTAGTGATGTAAACTTAGGGCATATCATTTCAAGGCTTTACATTCCGATTCTTGATCGCTCCGATCGGGATTCGTTTCCTACGAGGTAAAAATGACGTTTCATTTCCCCCTGAAAAATCGCCAGACACCTTGGGTAGCGATATTCGCTTTATTCATCACGATGATGACCCCTATTTTTGTGCAAGCCACAGAAAGCACAGAGCCTCCTATTATCTCTGAAGCAGAAGCTTCTATAGATAGCTTGAACATCGACATTGTCGATTTATCGCAAAGCCTATCTCAAACGGCAGGTGACGAGCGTGATGCGCTTCAGCTACAACTTTTCCAAAAAAATGAAGAGTTGAGAAATCAATTAGCGTCCGCGATTGAGCGTGAGTCCATCCCTCGTGACAAGCTGATTAAGCTCGTCAAAACGCAGGAAAAGTATTCAAAAGACGCGACCGATTATCTGACGACCAAAACCAAAGAAGTCATTGAAGAGTTAAACAAAGCGAAAGACGAAGAAAAGCTCGCGCTTATTAACGACTACCGCGAGCTTCAACATTACTTGGATGTGAGCTTTGATTCGAGCTGGCAGAATTTGGCATGGCTCAAGCAATTAGGCGTTCAAAATGAGCGTGCGGAAGCGGAATTGCAAGACAAGCTAGATAAGCGCATGCGTTTGTTATCGGCATCGATGGCGTATCTGCGTCAACAAGCAGAAATCATCGGTACGCAGCTTTCATCCAGCCCTGAATCAGAAAAAGCGTCTTTGCAACTTAGCCAGCTGATCGTGAAGCAGAGACTGAATATCGCAACGGAAAGTTTGCGTAACCTGATGTCGATCGGCGACAAAATGGGCATTGAGACGTCGGAGTACAAGCGTCAGATCTTTGAAATCACAGGCAGCATCACGCACGACTTGCTAGATACCAAAGTGGTGTGGTCCATCATCAGTCACTGGTCAAACTCCGCGGTGGATTGGTTTGCGGAAAACGCACCACAGCATATCTTCCAGCTATTCGTGTTCGCGCTGATCTTATTGATTGCTCGTGCACTGGCTAAACTCACGCGCAAAGTGGTGAGCAAAGCGGTGTCTTCTAAGAACTTGAAACTTTCCCACCTAATGCAGGACTTCTTTATCTCCATGTCCGGTAAAGTGGTGTGGGTGATTGGTATTATGGTTGGCCTGTCGCAGATTGGCTTGAACTTGGCGCCAATTCTGACTGGTTTCGGTATTGCCGGTGTGATCATTGGTTTCGCGTTGCAAGATACGTTGTCGAACTTCGCAGCGGGTATGATGCTTTTGATTTACCGTCCGTTTGATGTGGGTGATTTTGTCTACGCTGGTGGTGTGGATGGCAAGGTAAGTCACATGAGCTTAGTGAACACCACGATTCGCACCTTCGATAACCAGATCATCATTGTGCCGAACAGTAAGATTTGGGGAGATGTGATCAAGAACGTAACCCATGAGCGTATTCGCCGTGTGGATATGGTGTTTGGTATTGGCTACGCAGACGATTTATTGAAAGCGGAATCGGTACTAACGGATATCGTGACTTCACACCCTGCGGTACTTCGCGCGCCTGAGCCAATGATTAAAGTGCACACTTTGAATACTTCGTCGGTAGATTTCATCGTTCGCCCTTGGGTAAAAACGGATGACTACTGGGAGGTATATTGGGATGTAACGAAAGAAGTGAAGTTACGCTTTGATCGCGAAGGCATTTCGATTCCTTTCCCACAACAAGATGTGCATTTGCACATGGTGGAGAAAAAAGACGCGTAATCGCGTGTTATCCAAATACGAAAAGGCACTCGATAAAGAGTGCCTTTTTATTTGCGGTAAGTTTTGTGTCTTACAGTTCGTTAAAGAACGCTAACTTCGGTTCGCATTCAAGCAAGTTTTCAATCTGGTTGATCAAACGTGCAAAGTGCTCAGTTTTACCGTGAAAATCGAACGCTTCTTGGTCTTTAAATTGCTCTTGAAAAACGAAGTGGCTCGCGTTGTCTTTATCTTGGAACAACTGATAACGAACACAACCGTCTTCATTGCGAGTTGGCTCAAGCGCTTGAGTTAGCACTTCTTTCAGTTGTTGTTCTTTCCCCGGTTGTGCGTGAAAGGTAGCAGTCAAGTGAATCATAATTTTTACTCTTTTTTAATTATCGGTTTTAGTTATAGGTAGCGTCCCTGTCGTTGCAGGAACTCAATTTTGTAACCGTCAGGATCGGTGACAAAAAAGAAGGTCGCTAGGTGTTTTTGCTGGTGGTCAAACGCTTTGATGTCACCTGCTTCAATACCTAGAGATTTAATTCGTTTGTGAGCTTGTTCGATGTCGTCCACGCTAACGGCAAGGTGGCCGTAACCAGAACCGTGAGTATAAGGTTCGCTTTGGTCGTGGTTGTGGGTAAGTTCTAATTCAAAGCCTGTTTCTTCATTTGCTAGATAGGTTAGGGAGAAACCATCAAAAACGTATTGGTCTTTGATCTCTAGCTCAAGTGCGTCGCGGTAAAATTGTAGGGAACGGTCCAGATCGCGTACTCGGATCATGGTGTGTATCATTTTTGTCATGAGTACTCCTTAATTGTCCGCATAGGTTAGCGAGTACAAAAGGAGTGTGGGTAGTACTAGAGTACGACAAATAAGAATACGCTCAATAGCTTACGATTGAGGCGTAAAGCCTCATCGATTCCATTGAATATTTTGGTAAGAATAGTTAGGTGTTAAGCGTTAAGTTGGGCAAGAGCTTGATGGAGTGTGTTTTCCGGTTGGCGAGCATACGTGAGACATGCGCAGCGCAGTAAGGATGCAAAGTTGTTCACTTCACCATTGTATTCCAGTGCTTCTTGATACACCGTGCTGATAAACTTTGGAACCGTCATGTCTTGCGCACTGGCAATTTCTTCAAGAATCGTCCAAAAACTCGACTCTAATTTTACGCTGGTGGCATGGCCGTCAATGCGGATGGAACGAGTGATAAACTGATAATTATCCTGTGGTTGTTTAGCAAATATTTCGCACATGGTATTCGTAGATATGATTTAAGACGTGCAAATATTGAGTATTGTTGCTTAAAACGTCAACTGTTTTTGCGGATAAAAAAACGCTCTCGTGAGAGAGCGTTGGAACATCACAAGGCGTGAAGTAAGTGCAAGATGATTATTTGATTTGTTGCTTTAGGAACTCACCAAGCTCGGAGTGGTGCATGATTTTTGAAACTGGAAGAATGGTTTCTGCAGGCCCCCAAGCGAATACGTTCACTGGTGTATGAGTGTGCGTGCCTGTTCCCCATACCGTGTTTTGTTTGGTCGCTTGTTCGCGAGCGAGCAAGTTACCGCGGTCGTTGTATGGGAAGAACGCATCAAAGTCGTTAATTGTTGGTACCGTTTCTACTTCTAGGTACGAGTGGCCAGCAACTCGGTATGGGTTTGGTTTGCTTGCTAGTACATGAGCGGCTTGCTCAGGTGTGATAGAAAAATCGCTGTTGGCATTCACCACTTCAGCTAGCTTTTCTGGTGTTTGCTGTGCTTTATCTAGCGCTTCAAACTCGCTGATCATGCCGTAGTAGCTTTTCTTCTGGTTGTATAAACCATCTAGGATTTCAAACTTACCGAAGTTGAAGTTTGGCGCGTAATCGCGTTTTTCAAAGGCTTCACCTTTGCGTTTTTCTGGTTTAGGTAGATTTGCTGATGAGTAGCTAAAGCCAAAAGAACCTGTTTCGTGGTCTGCGGTAACAATGATCAGTGTGTCGTCACGACCTTTCGCCCACTCGTAAACAGAGTTCACCGCTTCGTCGAACTTAATCAACTCATGTAGCATGGTACCAGCATCGTTACTGTGGCCAGCCCAGTCGATTTGACCACCTTCAACCATCAAGAAGAAGCCGTCTTTGTCTTTAGAAAGAACATCAAGTGCTTTGACCGTCATCTCTTTCAACGATGGTTGTGTGCGTTTTGGATCGTTTTTGCTGTTACTGTAAGCAATACCATCATCCATACCTGAGTAAGCGAATAGGCCAAGTAGTTTGTCGCCTTTTGCTTGTGCCAACATGTCTCGGCTGAAAGCTAGGCTGTAGCCTTGGTCTTGCGCTTCGGTAAGCAGATTGCGTTCGTCTTTACGCTTAGATTTTAGGTAAACACTGCCTTGCGTAAGTTTTTCTAGCGCTTGGTAAGTTTCACCTTTGTCGTTAGTCGATTTTGGAATCCAGTGACGAAGACCACCAGATAACAACACGTCGACACCGCTTTCTAGCATATCGGAAGCGATGTTGTTTTCTAGCGAGCGATGAGGCTGATGCGCAGAAAACGCGGCTGGTGTTGCGTGCGTCATGCGCGTATCTGAAACAAGACCCGTTGCTTTGCCTTTGCTTTTGGCTTTTTCCAAAATGGTCTCAACGTGATTGCCTTGGCTGTCAATACCAATCACTTCTGATGCGGTTGGGATACCTGTTGCGAGCATTGTTGCCGAACATGCAGAGTCGACAACGATCGCATCTTCTGGGTTCGTTAAAGATGAGCCAATCACTCCTTCTTGCGCTAACTTGTAGAGCGCGGTGGTTTGGCCTTTGTAAATCGAGTTTGGTGCGTGGTTCGCGTAGGTTTCTAGCAAGCCGACTTGCTGAGGACCCATACCATCACCAATCATCAGAATAACGTTTTTGATTTCAGCGGATAGCGCATTGAATGAAAGTGTAGATGCAGCCACTGCAGTAATAATCGGAGAAACTAAACGCTTCATTATATTTTCCTTGTTTATTGAAAGCGCAGAAATTAAAGCAGCGGTTTATGACGCTTTTGTGGCGGTAATAAAAGATTCACGGCATTGTCATTTTGGGTTGCTAGCCAACTCGGTCGCAGATGTTGGGGTATAAAAAAGCCCACAGAAGTGGGCTTGGATTACGCTTAGGAGTTGAAAGCATGGACTAAAGTCATCCATTTAGTGCCTTCATAAGAAACCTGATTGAGGGAGCAATAAACGAGTGAATGCAGTAAGAACCATGCCTTATAGATGAAAGATTCATCCATGTTGTATGATGGCTTGTTCTTAAGCGAAAGGAATTATGGTCTGCTTTTCAGTACGGATTCAAACACGGTTTGTTATCGTGTCGAGTAGGAATTTTGCGGCTAGACGAGAGCTAAAATGATACCACCAACAGTGAGCGCCGCGGAAAGATACTGCCCTGCAGAATATGAGCCGTCTTCCTCTTCTTCAATCTTGTCGGGATGATCCATGCCAAGTGCACCGTGAGTGAAAGATTCTACTTTTTCACCCATTGTTTTGTTTTCTGCTTCTACCTTTTTACTCTCATGGTCAATTTGCTGCAACGCCGCTAGCAGTGCCTTACCTTCCGTAGAAAGTGTCACTTTGTTTTGCTCAACTTTGAGTGGCGCGGCAACCGTATCAACGTGATTGTCTTGATTTTGTACCACTACTGCTGGTTGCTTAGCATAAGAGTTTACTGGGTTGCTTCCTACTGGATTCATCGAATACTCCTTGGAACATCGACACTCTTTCACTGAGTGCGGGTAAAAAGCAGTTATCTCTATATCGACGGCATAGGGTATTTCTTGAATCAATTTGTACCAATTTGACGCAGATATTCTGAATCAAAAGTTGGAACTCATGATAGGAGAAAACGGGCCTGTTTTTGCCGCCAAGATTGTTTCTTAAATAGCAAAGCAAAAAACAGACCGTATAACTAGATTAAAATGTAGGATAGGCCGCGTTATTTACATTGAAGATCGTCATTACGTGTAGATAGGTGCTTATACGCCGCCATTCTGTTCGCGTCCTGAACGAAGCGAACCGGCGGTTCGAGTACTTCTAACTGATAATCTGGGCTGTTTGTACTGATTTCAGACGTTGGATTAACCACCACCACTTTAAGTTCAGGGTTGCGTTGTAAAATGGATGCTGCGGTACCTAAACCTGCTTCTGTATGAAATTTCCCCGCGACATGAACAACTTGAGCATTTGGGTTTTGAGCGAGGTATTTCACAATCGACTCCGCCATGGTTTCGTCCCACGTTACTTGTGCGGCGTATTGCTTTTCAGTTTGCTCTGGCTTGCCATGATGCATGGATGCCATGAACTTTTCTTTATATGGACTGTTCGCGGTATTGACGTTTTCAGCCACAAAACTGCGTTCTTCATCATCTAATTTATTCAGGTAATCAACACCTTGACGACCAATGCATCGGACGATGTATTTGGGTGCATTTGCGGCGATAACAGGTAAGTTGGCTTGCTTGGCGAACTCAACGAGTGGGCGGTAATCGCTTTCATAGTTTGGCCACGCATTGCTTTGTGACATGAAGTATTGTTCACCGATTTCGCCTTTTAGATAAGCGTCTAGCACCGATTGCTTGTCACGCGTGACTTGCTCCATAGATAGGGCAATACGGCGTTCGCCAGAAGAAAGCTGCCTCAGTAGATCGGTTTGGAAGCGATGAATACCAGCATGAGTGTGCCACTCTCCAACCAAGATCACGTCGGCGTTTTTTAACTCATCTGGTAGGTTCTGCAAAGCAAGGGCGTTGCCAGAAGGAGAATGCAGTTGGTAATCGTAAAAGGTGGTGACGTCTGTTGAAGAAAGGGCCGATGTGGTTGGCGTGGTAGAAACACACCCTGAAAGTACGCTTGCAAATGCAAGGCCTAAAATAGAAAAGCGCATTGAAAAGCCTCCAAAAATGTCCGAGTGATATTAATGGAGGCTGAGCAATGAATCAATATAAATGAGAATGATTTTCGTTATTCTCTATTGATTCTCTTGTTGAACTGGCTTCTTGCGGTAAACGCGTAGCATGAAGTCGGCCTCACACAGGAAAAGTGTAGCGGACTTTAGCTCTTCACGAAGTTCATCCGTCGCCTTCCAAGCAAATGGAGTCATTTGCAACAAATCAAATGCAACACCATTTTCTAAGTCCATGGTGTAGTTCAGCTTTTGTTGGTGCTCTAGCTCAAAGCCTTCAATGTTCTCTGGTTCTTCATTGTGTAAGCGAACTTCTTGATAGATGCGTTCGCGGAACTGGTAAAGGTGACGACCTGCGGGCGTTACCGTGATCACTACGCCGTTGTCTTTGATGACGCGTTGCAACTCTTCTGCTTTGCATGGTGCGTAAATACGCAAAATCGCATCCAGTGATTGGTCTGCAAACGGCAAGCGATGGCTAGACGCGACACTAAATTGGCAGTTTGGGTAGCGCTTAGAAGCGTAACGAATGGCCACTTTAGAAATATCCAAACCAAAAACAGTGGCTTGTGGATCTTGTTCGAAGAGAGATTGCTGCACTTGATCGGTGTAATAACCTTCACCACAACCGATATCCAGTAATTGGTGTGTCGTACTTTCTGTGTATTTCGCACATAGTCGAGCCACTTCTTGACGCATTGGATCGTAGTGGTTTCCTTCGAGAAAACGGCGGCGAGCTTGCATCATTTCTTTGTTGTCACCTGGATCTTTCGAACGTTTGTGGTGTGCTGGCATCAGATTCACATAACCTTCTTTTGCTAGGTCGAACTGATGATTGTTTTCACACTTAAACGTCTTTTCAGTCAGCGAAAGTGGTTGGTGACATAGAGGGCATTGATAGTTCATGACGATCTCGAACAGAAAGTAGGGCGGCAAATTCTATCAAAAAGCGTGGCTTTAAGTGAAACAAAAAGAGCCGAGATCTTCGGCTCTTTAGGTTCTTGAGTGCCTCTTACACGTTTTGAACAATGATAAGCGGAGAAGGGCTGGGGATTAATGGAAGAAGTCCACTTGCTCTTTTAAATTTCTCGCTTGTTGCTGTAACTCGATCGCACTTTGTGATGTTTTCGCGCTGGTGTTACGGCTCTCTCGGTTTAGCTCACTGATTGAATGCGCGTTGGCTGCAATTTCTTGTGAAACTTGAGCTTGTTCTTCCGAGGTCGCGGCAATGGCATCAGCTTGAGAGGCGATAGATTGTACCTGTACGGCAATCGCTTCGAGCGCGGTGCCTGCGTCTTGCGCTTTGTCTAGCACCTGATTCGCACTGCGTTGGCTGTCAGTCATCATAGTTACGGCATTTTGTGTTGAGCCTTTTAGTTTCTCGATAATCCCAACTACGTCTTGCACTGAGCTTTGCGTACGGTGCGCTAATGTGCGAACTTCATCCGCGACCACAGCAAACCCACGGCCTTGCTCACCGGCACGTGCCGCTTCAATTGCTGCGTTGAGAGCGAGTAGGTTGGTCTGCTCGGCAATTTCGTCGATCATTCTTGTGACGGTTTGGATACTTTCACTGTCACGGTTGACTTGTTCGATGGCTTCGGCTGATTGATCCAATTGATCATTCAACTGCGCCACGTCGACACATACGCCTTCAACAATCGTCAAACCAGATTGGCTATCTAAGTTAGCAGAGCGGACATTTTCAGCAATGCTTTCTACTTGCTGAGCCACCGATTGAGCGGAAGAGGCCATCTCTTCGATCGCTGTTACGACTTGCTCAACTTCTTCTTGCTGACGATCCGCTTGGGTTAAGTTGCTATGAGCATCGCTTGCTACACTGGTCGAGTTACTTTCGACTAAATCGCTGGTAGAACGAATCTGGCCAACTAACTCATTCAGTTGATTTGCCATGCTTGCAACGCCGTTATTCAAATTCACAATCTCATTTTTAGAACGTTTACGAGACGACGGAATTTGTAAGCTGACTTCACCATTAGCTAGGCGCGTCATGTAAGAGTTCAACACCGTTAGAGGCTGTAAGCTGCGATTTAAGAACAGAGTGAGCACAACAAAAGTGATGCTCGCTGCTACCGAAGAAATGATGGCTATCAGTTTAAGTAGCGTGTCGCTGCCTTTGGTCACTTCTTTGATGAATGTACCGCCCAGTAGTTTCCAGTTCCAGCCGGGTACTTCGGTGAACACTAAGTATTTTTCACCGACGGTTGAGCCGTATTGGAATGGGTAGCGGATCAGACCACTCTTTTGTTCGAAAATCTTATGGAAAGGCTTGTTACCATCGTAATCACGAACTTCTACGATTGAAGGATCGGTAGCGCTCTTAGTCGGGTGGAGTAAGTACTTACCAAGATTGTTTTTGTCGTTATCGACAATGATGGTGTAGCCTGTGTCGCCCCACTTAATCTCTTCTAGTGCATCAAACAGAGTTTGTGTGGCTTGGTCTACTGGCAAACCGATAAATGACAAGCCAGATACGTTACCGTTAGCGTCTTTGATTGGCGCGTAATAGGTAATGTAGCGTTCACCATATAGTTTGATTTGCGCGTAGTAAGGTTTTCCGCTCTTTAAGAGTTGGTAACCAGGATGGTTGCGTCCAAGAGTCGTGCCTACTGCACGCTTACCTTGCGGGTCTTTTAATGATGTTGAAACGCGAATGAAGTCATCACCAAGTGGTGCAAATAACGTTGCGATTGCTCCGGTATCACGTGTGAAGCTGTCGACCAGCTTTGTGTCGTTAATCAAACTTTCGCTGTATTGCGTGATATTTGGTACTTCATGGCCCATGAAGTCTACCGTGTAGTTTTCTACATAAACGCCTGCAAGGTAACCATTGCGAAAAGTTGATTCGAGTACTTGAGCAGTATGAAGGTAAGCATCGAACTGACCGGCAATGGTTTTTGCCATCGACTCGACTTTGGATTGATGTTCTCTCAACGTACTTTCTAGCAGCACGCCAGATGCGTTTCGATAAACGAGCGCAGCAATGCTGGAAAAGGCAATAACTAGGCACAAAGTGATGACTAACTTTAGTTGAAAGCCAACACTTTGATTTCTGTACTTTTCTAACATGGAATGTCTTCCTGATATATTTATAACTTATGAGTTTTGTATCGGCATGCTATCGGTTTATATGAATGATTTTTTTGATATCTATTAATTAAATTGTCAAAAAACTCAGATAACCAATGAGTTAGTTAGAAAGTGACCGAGGAAGAACGGAAATGATTTCAAAAAAAAGGCCGGATGAGCCGGCCTAGGAAGATTATTGTGCAGCAATCACTGTCACGAGCTCGTAGCTCTCGCCTGGCTCAAGAGTTTTGCCTTCTTCAATACTTGGTGCATGAAGGGCAGATTCCACACACAGCATGTTTTCATAGCCATTGTCAGCCATATCTCCCATCCCTTGTGCACCTTCCGCCCACGGGTTCCATAGTACTGCGGAGTTATGGCCGCGGTTCGCTACGCTCAACGTGCGGTTAAGAACAGGGTCTTTCACTAAAATTTGAGCTTCTGGTTGCGTGTATACGCGATCGATGGTGTCAGTCAGTTGAAGAACCTCACCACCCTGACACACTTCGCTATTTTTCAAGCTGTCGATGTACTCATTGCCCATACCTGTTGTTTGCGCTTGTTTGATATCGCCCACGTTTAGGTAAGTATGTAATGCGCCTGAGAACGTCCAAGCTTCATCATCGATATTAAGAACTTTCAGCGTTACTTTGAGTTCGTCACCCACTTCGACAAGAAGACGCGCATCAAACATGTGTGGCCAAATTTGATGTGTTTCTTCGGTTGGGAACAGTGCCAACTCGACGATGACACCATTTTCATTTTCGCGGTGCTCAACTAATTCCCATTCGGATGTACGCGCAAAGCCATGAGCTGGTGCAGCAATACGGCCAAACCAAGGCCAACAAACAGGAATGCCACCACGTAATGCTGCTTTGCCATCAAAAATGGCTTTTTCGCTCATCCAGATCAAGTCTTCTTGACCTTGTGGTGCGTACGAGACTACATGACCGCCGTGTAAAGCAATACCTGCTGTCGCTTTGTCATGAATAATACGAACGATCTTTACGTTATCGATTTCGACAACAGTTACGTTGTCTGAAAGAACAGTTAGAGGAGGAAGAGTTTTTAAATCCATGTGCTTGTTTCCTACACTGGGGAAGAGGTAGATTTCGGCGCACTTCTCAGTATTTATGAAAGTACGTCTGATATTTTTCTCAAATTCCAGATACAAAAAAGGCGACTATCAAGCCGCCTCTTTTTCAACTCAGTTAAGAGCTAATCACGATTTCTAATTACTTAGAGATGTGTGCGATTAGGTCTAGAACTTTGTTTGAGTAACCGATTTCGTTGTCGTACCAAGATACAACTTTAACGAAGTTATCAGTTAGAGCGATACCAGCTTTAGCATCGAATACTGAAGTTTGAACTTCACCGATGAAGTCTTGAGAAACAACTTGGTCTTCAGTGTAGCCTAGAACGCCTTTTAGTTCGCCTTCAGAAGCTTCTTTCATTGCTGCACAGATAGCTTCGTAAGATGCGCCTTCTTTTAGGTTAACTGTTAGGTCAACTACAGAAACGTTAGCTGTTGGTACGCGGAAAGCCATACCAGTTAGTTTGCCGTTTAGTTCTGGAAGAACAACGCCTACAGCTTTAGCAGCACCAGTTGAAGATGGGATGATGTTTTGAGAAGCACCACGACCACCGCGCCAGTCTTTAGCAGAAGGACCGTCTACAGTTTTTTGAGTTGCTGTAGTAGCGTGAACTGTAGTCATAAGACCAGATTCGATACCGAACTTGTCGTTAAGAACTTTAGCGATAGGCGCTAGACAGTTAGTAGTACAAGAAGCGTTAGAAACGATGTCTTGACCAGCGTAAGTAGCGTGGTTAACGCCCATTACGAACATTGGAGTAGCGTCTTTTGAAGGACCAGTTAGAACAACTTTCTTCGCACCAGCTTCGATGTGCTTACGTGCAGTCTCGTCAGTTAGGAAAAGACCAGTTGCTTCTGCTACAACGTCAACACCGATTTCGTCCCATTTAAGGTCAGCTGGGTTGCGCTCTGCAGTAACACGTACAGTTTTACCGTTAACGATTAGGTTACCGCCTTCAACTTCAACAGTACCGTTGAAACGGCCGTGAGTTGAGTCGTACTTAAGCATGTATGCCATGTATTCTACGTCGATAAGGTCGTTAATACCTACAACTTCGATGTCTGCGCGCTCTTGCGCTGCACGGAATACGAAACGACCGATACGGCCAAAACCGTTAATACCTACTTTGATAGTCATTATAGTTGCTCCACAACTTAATTTCTGATTAAAGATAACTGGTAGTAAAATTACAGAATCCAGTAAACATCTGCAACAGATAATCGGACTTAACTTGTTTAAAGTCAAAAAAAAGCGACGCTTTTTTTAACAATTCTTCGCAAATGTTCGTTTTTTAAACTTTTACTGAATCTTCTGTAGTCCAGTTGGCGTAATATAACTTGCGAGATAAGTACTCGTATCAAATTCATTACACATGGTGTCCTGGTGAGAAAGTATGTGCTACAACTGTTACGAGAAGCAAGTTTTTTGCTAAAAAAGTCAATGCCCAAAATAGTAAAGAAGGAACCGAAATTCGTGGAACAAAGCGGAAAAAAAGTAACGAAGTCTGATGAACAGTGGCGTGAGCAGTTATCTGACGAAGAGTTCCGTGTCTGTCGAGAGCAAGGTACAGAGCCGCCGTTCAGTGGTAAGTTACTGCATAATAAAGAGACTGGCGTTTACGCTTGTACGTGCTGTAATGCCCCTCTATTTATCTCGGATAACAAGTACGACTCTGGTTGTGGATGGCCGAGTTTTGATGCACCTCTTAATAATGAAGCAATACGCTATTTGGAAGATCTAAGTCACGGAATGGTTCGTACGGAGATTCGTTGTGCGAGCTGTGATAGCCATTTGGGTCACGTTTTTGAAGACGGTCCGAAGACCACTGGCGAGCGTTATTGTGTAAATTCGGTGTCGTTAATTTTCAACAAATCTGACGAATAATGACATTTTTGCTGTTAAGAGTGTTTTATCCTTTCATCGTACCGTTAGACCACTCATAATCACCAGTAATAGGAAAAAAACTCCCGGCTAAGCGGGAGTTTTTTGTTTACATGTCTTTAGGGATCATATCGGGCGAGTAACTGCCTTTGCGTATTGCCTTTGCAATCGTATCGGCCAACTTGTCCAACTTTTCGTATTGGCTCGGATCCTCGAAGTGGTACATACGCTGCAACTGCTTTTCATCCGCTAAAGGTACATCAAATCGTTTGGCAACCATCGCCCATAAGTACGCCTGCTTTTTCTCGCCTAAACCTTGGTTAATGCTTGCCAGTGATTTAAGTATCACAGGGTTTAGGTTGTCTTTGTTTGACAGAGCCAAAGCATTATTGAGCAAGACTAGCGTTTTTTTTGCGTCTCTATTGGTATAGAAAGTGGCTAAGGCATACTGCATTTCTGCAGTATTTAACTGGGGTGTGCCTTCCATTTGTAAAAATTGACGACGTGCTTGTGTATCGCCCGTTTGTGACCAAAGAAAATAGAGCGTCTCTGGTTGTTGAGAACCTTTCAGTTCTTCGACGATACGCTTGAGTTCATCTATGCTGTGTACCAAGGCATTAAAGCGTTGTCTTTTTAGCTCACTTTGATCGATAGGGGTGATCTGAGACGCGAGCTCCAAACATTTGCGATAATCAGCAACGATGCTGTATTCGGTAATTTGGTTTGCTTCTGATGGGTTTTTCAGTAGCTCAAAACGGTGCCAAATTAATTTGGTTCTAGGAATTCGACATTGACCGTCATCCATATTGAGGTTTTCACAACGGAGCTCTGGCGTTTTTTGACACAACTCTTCTGTTGTAACGTTGCCTTCAAAACAGCCCGTCAAAGTAAGGGTAGTGAGGCTGGCGAGTAACCAGTATGTTTTTTTCATGGTTTTGCTTGTGATCCGTTACACCAATTCATTTTCGTGTTCTTGACTCAGTTTCTTAACCCGTTATGTTCTGTAAATAGAATGTAATAAGAAGGTACATTATGGACGCAGAACAACTATTAAAAGCGATAACTCCAGAAGTTTATGATCGTTTGGTTTATGCAGTAGAAACGGGAAGATGGCCTGAGGGTACAACACTTTCTAAAGAGCAGCGAGATTCGTGTATGCAAGCTGTGATGTTGTATCAATCAAAACACAATACCGAGGCGCAACATATGACGGTTGCGGCTGGTGGTGAAATCAGTTTTAAGTCTAAACAGGAACTGAAAAAACAGTTCAATACCGATGAAAGTGACATTGTTCGTGTAAACCCGAATCTCGATTGATTCTGTCACTTCATGCCAAAGTAAAAAGCCCAATCAATATTGGGCTTTTTTTATATTCGAAGAAGCGATTACAGGCTCATTTCGCCACGCAGTACTTCCTGCATTTTCTCTTTTACTTCTTCGTAAGACAGGTTTTGGCTCAATAAGAAGTGCAGTTTTGCGAGCGCCGCTTCTGGCGTCATATCGTAACCGCTAATTACGCCTGCATCTGCCAACGCACAGCCTGTCGCATAACCGCCCATGTTGACTTTACCAGCCAAACATTGAGTAAGGTTGACCACAATAACACCACGCTCAGAGGCTTCTTTAAGATGGCCTAGTAGTTCTGGGTTTTGCGGAGCGTTACCCACACCAAAGGTTAGCAAAATCATTGCATTCACTGGCTGAAGCAAGGTATTGCGGATAACTTCATGCGAAATACCCGGATACATTGTGATCACTCCGATTGGTTGAGGAGTAATGTTGTGAACTTTGAACTCACCTTCAGGTTGCGCGTTCACCTTGATGCTGTTGCTAATCTGAATGTTGATGCCCGCTTCCAACAATGGCGGCAAGTTTGGTGACGTAAATGCATTAAAGCCGTCAGCATGAGATTTTGTGCTGCGGTTGCCACGCATCAACTGATTGTTGAAGAATAAGGTGACTTCGTTGATTGGGTAGTTTGCTGCGATGTGCAGAGCATTTAGTAAGTTTGCTTGACCATCAGAGCGCAGTTCAGCCAAAGGAATTTGAGAACCAGTAACGATAACTGGCTTACCCAGGTTTTCTAGCATGAAAGACAAAGCCGACGCGGTGTAAGCCATCGTGTCAGTGCCGTGCAGAATAACGAAACCATCGTACTTGTCGTAGTTGTCACGAATGTCATCAGCGATTTGTTGCCAGTCTGCTGGTGTCATATCTGATGAATCGATAAGAGGATCATATTCGTGGATAGTGTATTCCGGCATCTCTGGACGGTGAAATTCCGGCATGCTGGCAAGCTGTTTTTCCATAAAGCCAGCGATTGGAACGTAACCGTGGTCCGATTTTAGCATACCGATGGTGCCACCGGTGTAAGCGATGTAGATGTGTTTTCTAGTCATCGTTTTTTCTTTCATGTAGGGGAACAGAGGCGGGATTATATACCTAAATAACCTTGAGATGCGAGGCTCGGCGCACAGCATATGAAAGTCATCTGAGGAGATGTTGAGCTCAATAAAAAAAGGGCATCTCACGTAGAGATGCCCTTTGTATTTCTTACTGAAAATCTACTGTACTTGGCAGTTCAAACAGAAAGCGTATTGTCCTTTCGGATCGTTAAAGCTTTGAAGCAGACTTGCATCTTGTTCGAACTGTTGAGCCACAGGTTGAAGGCTCTTTGGCAGAAGGCTTGTTGCGTCAACACCAAGGGATACTTTCACCTGATTCATGAATTCTTGTAGGAATAGTTCTGTTGGTGACAATGGCTCTTCAACCCAGTAAATCCCGTAATCTGTCACGTTCGCCAGCTTCGCAGCTAACTCAACGGCATCATCGAAGTCACCCATTTGGTCAACAAGACCGAATGATAAGGCATCTTGACCTGTCCAAACTCGGCCTTGCGCGACTTTGTCTACCTCTTCTACCGTCATACCTCGGTTTGAACCAACCAAAGAGATAAAGCGTTTGTAGCCATGCTCAATGCCTAATTGGAACGCTTGAGACGCGCCTTCAGACAAGCCAGTCGTAATGCCGTCGCCAGAAAACGGTGAGGTGCCAACGCCGTCGGTGTTGATACCAAGTTTGCTGAAGCCTTTTTCGAACGTCGTAATAACGCTGAAGATACCAATAGAACCTGTCAGTGTTGTTGGTTGTGCGACGATTTTATCTGCGCTCATTGAAATCCAGTAACCGCCAGAGGCCGCTAAGCTCGACATCGAAACTACAACAGGTTTGCCTGCTTTTTTTAGCGCTTCCACTTCGTTGCGAATCACTTCTGACGCAAACGCACTGCCACCAGGGCTGTCTACGCGAAGCACGACTGCTTTTACCTTCTCATCGTTACGCGCTTGACGCAGTAGACTTGCAACCGTGTCACCGCCTACTGTTCCACGAGGTTGTTGACCATCCATGATGGCGCCACTTGCAACAACAACAGCAATATCATGGTTCGCGAGTGTGTAGTCTGGGCGAATCGTCGCTAGGTAGTCGTAATAACTAATGGCGTTGTAACTGTCTTTACCATCGCTACCAAATTCTTTGGCGAATAGGGTACGAATATCTTGGCGTGTCGCCAATTCATCAACTAACCCCATTTTGACTGCCAATTGCGCCAAATCACCATCCACAGATTTCATCTCGGTAAGCAGTTCTTCCATCGTTGGGTTTAGCACTTTGGCGTTGATGTTGCGGTTAGTCGTCACGTCATCGACAAACGCGCTCCACAACTGAGTGACCCAGCGAGTGGCAGACTCTTTTGCCGCATCCGACATGTTGTCACGAATAAACGGTTCGATAGCCGATTTGTAAGTACCGACTCGGAAAACGTGAGTGGATACGTCTAGCTTCTCTAGCAGAGTTTTGTAGTACATAGAGTAAGCGCTGTAGCCCTTAATCAGTACGCCACCATCAGGCGCCATGTACACTTTATCGGCGTAGCTTGCTAAGTAATATTGGCTCTGATTGTAAAAGTCACCCACCGCGTAAACTGGCTTACCTGATGCCTTAAACTCGTTTAACGCTTTAGCAATGTAACGAAGTTTCGTTAAGTTCGTTTCTGGGAGATCGCGCAGTGCCAATACCAAGCCAGAGACTTTGGCATCGTCTTTTGCGTAGCGAATGGTGTCCACGATATCGAACAAAACGTTCTCTTTTGGCATCTCGTTACCTAAAAGAGAACCTGCAACTGAGTCCATTGGATTGACATAACGACGCTGTTCCACGATGGGACCAGAAAGGTTCATAACCAAAGCAGATTCTTTCTCGATAACAGGTCGTCCTTCGCCAGTGTAGGTAAACGCAAAGTAAAACACGGCGATCATCAAAAGGAAGATCAGGTTTGCCAACGCGAGTCTGATAAAGGTGATGCTTTTCCATATCCCCTTAAATATCAAACCAATAAATTTGAAGAGTTTTTTCATCTTGTCTCCATAACGAGATAGTCTTTCCCTAATCTTACAAAGTATGGGTTCTTATCTCTAAGATCTCAAAAGATAACATTTTTTTAGCTTATCACGCTCACTCAACAATTGGCATATTTTCGCGCGAGATTGATCGGTGTTACAAAAATGTAAACGCCTGTTTGATTTTTTGGTTTTCCGGACGTAGTCTGGTCAGACCATGATAATAAAAATGGATGTTTAGTGATGTCTGCCATGTACCCTAATTTATTAAAACCACTGGACTTAGGTTTTACACAATTACGAAACCGAGTCCTGATGGGATCAATGCACACAGGCCTAGAAGAGCACAAGGAAGGATTGCAAAAGCTCGCCGCGTTTTATGAAGAGCGCGCGAAAGGTGGCGTCGGGCTTATCGTGACCGGCGGTTTTTCACCGAATTTACGCGGTCGTCTGCACCCGTTAAGTGCGGAGTTTAGTAAGCCAAAACACGCAAAGGCGCACCGAGTAGTCACCGATGCTGTGCACAAGCATGGTGGCAAAATTGCGCTACAGATTTTACATGCTGGGCGTTATGCGATGCACCCGTTTGCGCAGAGCGCCTCTGGCATTAAAGCGCCGATCGCGAAGTTTGCGCCGAGTGAAATGAGCGAGCGTCAGATCAAAAAGACCATCGATGCATTTGCCAATAGCGCTGAACTCGCTCAACTTGCCGGTTATGACGGCGTGGAATTAATGGGCTCAGAAGGTTATTTGATCAATCAGTTCCTTTGTAAGCGCACCAATATGCGATATGACGATTGGGGCGGCAGTTACAAAAAACGCATGCGCTTCCCGTTGGAGATAGTGAAAGCTGTACGTAAAGCGGTGGGTGAGAAGTTCATCATCATTTTCCGCCTTTCGATGCTGGATCTCGTCGAGCAGGGCAGCACGTTTGAAGATGTAATTGAATTAGCCAAAGGATTGGAAGACGCGGGCGTCACCATTATCAACACTGGTATTGGTTGGCATGAAGCACGTATTCCGACCATTGCAACGCAAGTACCTCGCGGTGCATTTACATGGGTAACCGAGAAGGTGAAACCGCACGTTTCTGTGCCAATTGTCACCTGTAACCGAATTAACACTCCTGATGAAGCAGAGCGAATCCTTGCTTCTGGTCAGGCGGATATGGTGTCAATGGCTCGCCCGTTCTTGGCGGATCCATACTTTGTCGCGAAGGCAGAACAAGAGAAAGCGCAGTTTATTAATACGTGTATCGGCTGCAACCAAGCGTGTCTGGACAACGTATTTAAAGGTAAGCGCGCTAGTTGTCTCGTCAATCCACTTGCCTGTTACGAAACAGAAATTGTGGTTGAACCAACGTTCAAGAAGAAAAATATTGCCGTTGTAGGCGCAGGCCCTGCTGGTTTAGCTTGTGCGACGACTTTAGCTGAACGTGGTCATAAAGTTGATCTGTTTGAAAAGAACGACCGAATTGGTGGGCAATTCCGCTTAGCGATGCAAATCCCGGGCAAAGAGGAATTCAGAGAAACGATTCGATACTTTGCTAACCGAATTGATGAAACGGGTGTAAATCTGCATTTGTCTACGGAAGCGAACTACGACTTGCTGACAGAGTACGATGAGGTTGTGATGGCTTCTGGTGTTGAACCTCGTAAGGTCAATATCGAAGGTATTGATAATGCAGGAAAAGTGGTGGATTACCAAACGCTGATTCGTGACAAAACGCCTGTCGGTGAAAAAGTCGCCATTGTTGGTGCTGGTGGTATTGGTGTTGATGTTGCGACAATGATTACCGAGCCAGCTGGGCAAACGTTGGATGATTGGCTGCATGAATGGGGCATTGATAAAGAAATGTCGCAACCAGGTGGACTGTACCCATACCCAGACGCGGTGAGTGACAAAGAAGTGTGGGTGCTTCAACGTCGCAAAGGTCGTGTTGGTAAAGGACCGGGTAAAACGACAGGGTGGATCCATAAACGCACATTAGAAAAACGCGGAGTGCATCTGCTTGGTGGCGTGTCTTATGACAAAATTGATGACAACGGTTTACACATTCATGTAGATGGTAAGGCGCAGCTTTTAGAGGCTGATAAAGTCGTTATTTGTGCGGGACAGGAATCAGTACGTCCGTTTGAAGACAAGTGGTCTGAACTTGGTGAAAAACTGCATATCATCGGTGGCGCTGATCATGCCGGTGAGTTGGATGCAGTACGCGCAATTCGCCAAGGCGTAAAACTTGCTGTGAAGCTATAACATCAAGCTTTATATGACTCAAAAGCTGCGTGTGATGCGCAGCTTTTTTGTTTCTGTTGCTCTCGGTTTGTGTGAATCATCACGATAATCCCTAAAAAACAGATTGTTATTCGAGTGAGAGGATTATGCTAAAGTGAGCAGCAAAGAAAATAACAGTTAGATTCAATAAGGACTCGCTCATGGAAGCTCTCGATCTTTTGCTTAACCGTCGCTCTATCGCCAAATTATCTGCGCCAGCACCAGAGGGCAAAGCGTTGGAGAATATTATTCGTGCAGGTCTTCGTGCTCCTGACCATGCGGGCTTAACCCCTTGGCGTTTTGTGATTGCTCAAGGTGATGGTTTGAAGAAGCTATCAGATATTTTGGTGAAAGCCGCGATTGCAGACCATAGTGATGAAGCCGTGATCGAAAAAGTGAAAAATGCGCCGTTTCGTGCCCCAATGGTCATTACCGTGATCGCGAAAGTAACCGAGCATGAAAAAGTCCCTGCATTGGAACAATATCTTTCTGCGGGCTGCGCTGTTCAAGCAATGCAAATGGCGGCGGTTGCGCAAGGTTTCCAAGGTTTTTGGCGTTCAGGTAAATGGATGTTCCACCCTGAGGTACATCAAGCATTTGGCCTAGAAGGTGAAGATGAAATTGTTGGATTTCTATACCTTGGTACACCAGGTTGTACTCCAATGAAAGTGCCAGAGCGCGATTTGTCTAAGTTTGTTGAATTTCAATAAATACATACCTAGATAACGCTTACTGTTCATTTATACAGTTTTTCCTTGATTTCTTAGGGCTACATTCGATAATGTGGCCCTAATTATTTTGATTTCCAAATCCTTATGTCTCGTCTGTTTATTGCTGAAAAACCCAGTCTAGGTCGTGCTATTGCGGCTGCTTTACCTAATCCCCAAAAGAAAGACCAAGGCTTTATCCGTTGTGGAAATGGTGATGTGGTGACGTGGTGTATTGGTCATTTGCTAGAGCAAGTTGAGCCAGACGCTTACGATGAACGCTACAAAAAATGGAACATGGCCGATCTGCCGATTGTTCCTCAGCAATGGCAACTTAGACCGAGAAAAAGTGCCAGTAAGCAGTTAACCGTGATTCGTAAATTGCTCAAAGAAGCAACTGAAGTGATTCATGCGGGAGACCCAGACCGTGAAGGGCAGTTATTAGTTGATGAGGTTCTCGACTACTGCAAGCTTTCCAAAACTAAGAAAGAAGCGACACAACGTTTGCTGATTTCTGACTTGAACTTACCTGCGGTGAAGCGCGCACTAAACTCAATGCGCAGTAATCGTGATTTTATTCCTCTGTCTGTTTCCGCTCTCGCGCGCTCACGGGCGGATTGGTTGTATGGAATGAATATGTCTCGCGCTTATACCTTGCTGGGACAAAAGGCTGGCTACCAAGGTGTGCTCTCGGTTGGGCGTGTGCAAACTCCGGTTCTAGGGCTTGTCGTCCGTCGAGATGAAGAAATTGAAAACTTTGTTCCGAAAGATTACTTCACGCTGCACGCATTGATCCCGTATCAAGACCAAAATGGGGCGTTTGATATTCGCGCACGCTGGAAACCCAGTGAGGCTTGCAAACCATGGCAGGATGAAGAAGGGCGAGTATTAAATCGCAAGTTAGTCGAAAACGTCGCTAATCGGATCGCGAACCAGCCAGCGATAGTGAAGGAATCAGAGCAGAAGCAAACCAAGCAATCTGCACCATTGCCATATTCATTGTCTGCTTTGCAGATTGATGCAGCAAAGCGTTATGGCATGAGTGCGCAGCAGGTGCTAGATACTTGTCAGGCACTATACGAAAAGCACAAACTGATCACTTATCCGCGTTCTGATTGTCGCTACTTGCCGTTGGAGCATTATTCTCAAGCTGGAACGGTTACATCCGCTATTGTAAACAACGCCAAAGAACTGCAAAGCGCAGTGAATGGTGCCGACTTATCGATTAAGTCGAAAGCGTGGAATGACAAAAAAGTCGATGCTCACCACGCCATCATTCCAACGCCTAAGCAAGCCAACGTTAATGCGCTGTCTGGCAACGAAATGAAAGTGTATCAGCTCATTGCGCGCCAATATTTAATGCAGTTTTATCCTGCGGCTGTCTATGCCGAAGCGAAATTGGTATTCGACATCGCTGGTGGCATTTTCATCGCTAAAGGTCGTCAACTTGTTTCGTCGGGGTGGAAAGCGCTGATGGGAAAAACGGATAAAGAAGACGAAGGTATTGATGCGGTGCCACCGTTAAGTGAAGGCACGGTGTTAACATGTCGTGAAGGTGAAATTAAAGACCGAAAAACTGAGCCACCAAAACACTTTACTGAAGCCACTCTGCTGCAAGCGATGACGGGAATTGCTCGTTATGTTGCCGATAAAGAGTTGAAAAAAATTCTGCGCGACACAGATGGATTAGGTACGGAAGCGACTCGTGCGGGTATTTTGGATACGCTCTTTAAGCGTCAGTTATTGACAAGGCAAGGTAAATCCATACTCAGCTCGCAAGCTGGACGAGGGTTAATCAACGCATTACCACAAGATGCGACGTATCCTGACATGACCGCTCATTGGGAGCACCAACTTCAGGGGATGGCAGAAAGAAATCAAGCTTATCAACCTTTCATGCAGGCACTTGAACAGCGTATTGATGGGTTGATGAGCCAAGTAAAATCAGGGCCAATACCGGATTCTCTGCGCCACTTACCTAAAGTCGAACGTCCGGCGTTCAAGCGTAAAAAGCGAAGCTACCCAAAGAGTGGGGCATCGAAAGCGGGAGCCTCAAAGCGAAAGAGCTCTTAAACAAAAGCGGCGCATGATAGCGCCGCTTTTGCTTGTTGTTTGTGGTGGTGTTACTCAAACAGATCGCCGTGATTTTGAATGGCACCTCTTACATCATCTTGCGTAAGAACTCGTTTGCCCGAGACTTGTTTGACTTGCTTACCTAAATCGACCAACGCATCGCGATTCGCTTGTGTTTGACGTTTCCCTGCGCTTCTTAAGCAGTAGTTGAGTTCGTGATCTTCACTAAAATTCACCAGATCTCTATCCGCAGCCATGCTCACTCTCCTTATTTGTTTGATAGCCTTACTAAGTCTGGAAAGGAAACGCAGAAATTCAAGGTTGTCAGAGAAGTAGAAAGCATAAAGCTAACCTACCTCTCATCTTTTTATAAAATACTTACCAAGGAAGCGAAGTTCCGTCGTAATTGATGAATTGACCAGAGTGTTCAACGGTGCTTTGGTCAATAACTTGTGCCAGCCCTTGAGCTGATGTCTCTGCATCTATAAGTGCATTTGGCCCACCCATTGTGGTGCGTACCCAACCAGGGTGCAAAGCAAGGACAGTAAAACCGTCAGGCGTTAAGTCATTGCTTAAGCTTTTGACTACGGAATTGAGTGCCGCCTTTGACGAGCGATAAATATAGCCGCCACCCGATGTATTCTCCGTCATACTCCCGACTTTTGAAGAGATGCAGGCGATTTTTTTCAACTGTCCTTGTTGCAGTTGTGGATAGAGCGTTTCGACCAGTTTAAGTGGCGCTATCGTATTAATCTCAAGTACTTTACGCCATTCATCCACATCGGTGTTTCCAAACCCATAACCTTTAGGGCCGTAGTAACCAGCGTTGTTAATCAAAAGGTCGATAGGTGGCAGGCTCTGAGCAAGTAACGCGATTTTTGCGTAATCAGTAACATCCAGTTCATGCAAGCTCAAAGAGGAGTAACGTGCTCTCAAAGCTTGTAGTTCGTCACTGTCTGTGACGTTACGGCTAGTAGCGTGGACGTTCCACCCGCGTTCAAGATAAAGCTCTGTCAGACTCAAACCAATACCACGATTTGCGCCTGTGATAAAAACACTATGGGCCATTTTTAACTCTCTGGTAAGACACGTTATCAAACTATTGTGTTAGCTGAATGCGACAAAATCAACTAACCACCATGCACTAAACAACAGGGATATAAATACAGAGATAGCACAGAAGGAACCAAACAAAGCGCCTAGGACCGTAAATGTCGTTTTTTTCATCGTTGGAGTATGAAATTTAATTTTTAATGAAAATCATTATCAATTAAATTAATTTCTATTCAACCTTTGTAGTTGGTAATATTTCACAACGTTGTATGAAAAGAATGTCTCATGTTGCCACTGATATACCACCCTATATACTCAAAACTTGAATTGCCTGAAGGGCACCGTTACCCAATCATGAAGTATCAATATCTCTACGAAGAGGTACGTCGTGATGTGCAAGCTGAGTGGGTGCAGTTTTTTGAACCACAAGCACTGTCAATTGAAGCGATCAAGCGCGTGCATGATGCGGACTATGTTGACTTACTGGCACAAGGTAATATGCCCGCCGCTAAAATGCGTCGAATCGGCTTTCCTTGGAGTGAAGCTCTGATCACTCGAACTCTGACTTCAGCGGCTGGTACACTTCTGACAGCCGAAAAAGCGCTTGAACACGGTATCGCACTGCACTTAAGTGGTGGTTACCACCATGCTCACAAAGATTTTGGTAGTGGATTCTGTTTGTTCAACGATTTAGTGATTGCGGCTAAACACATGTTGGATAACGAGCACGTTGATAAGGTTTTAATTATTGATAGTGATGTTCATCATGGTGATGGAACCGCCACCTTGTGCCAAGAAGAGCCGGACATCGTGACGCTCTCTTTTCATTGCGATAAAAACTTTCCTGCGAGAAAACCACAGTCTGATTTGGATGTTCCGTTAGCAAAAGGAACAGACGATGAAACATTTTTGATGACGTTTAAAGAGGTGGTCGAGATGGCGTTGAATCTCCATCGTCCAGATATGGTGATTTACGACGCTGGGGTAGATATTCATCAAGATGATGAGCTTGGTTACTTTGACGTATCGACTCAAGCAATTTTTGAGCGTGATCGGTTTCTTTTTCAACTGATGAAAAACAGAGGGACTCCTGTTGCCGCCGTTGTGGGTGGTGGATATAGAACAAACCACGCAGACCTTGTACCTATTCACATGCAGTTAATAAAAGCGGCGACAGAAGTCTTTGCCTCATGATAGTTGAAGAAGGCAATTAGGCAGAACAAAGATCACTAACTTATTAGTGGTCTTTTGCTAAATGTGGCGGAGTGTTGGGCTTGTATTCAAGGAGGGATTTGTCCAAGTCCTTTCAAATCTGAATATACGAAAAAGCCCACTAATTTCTTAGCGGGCTTTTTCTAAATGTGGCGGAGAGATAGGGATTTGAACCCTAGATACGCTATTAACGTATGCCGGTTTTCAAGACCGGTGCTTTCAACCACTCAGCCATCTCTCCGTTGTTGACGCGAATAATATAAGGCTTTGAAAACCTTGTAAACCCCTAAATTATTCGTTTGAGTGTTTCCTGTTCGATTTTGTGTTGTTTGTTGCTTAAATAAACAAAAAAGCCCTCCATTTGGAGAGCTTTTCTATCAACTTTGAGTGCTCAACTATTCACTTTTAGAATAAAAACGCTGCAACTCGGTTAGGCCTTGCATAAGAACCGGCAGTTTAGGCGTTTCATCACGCATGCGCTTGTAGTTCTCATCGTATAGCTTGTAGTTCCCGAACTTATCGATCACGGTAGTTTGGTTATTTGTGATGAGAGCAAGTTCTCGAGTATCACCAGCAAGAATCCAACGGCGACGGCTTTCGTCAAATAAGTTACGACCACTGCTGTAATCGTATGGATTGGACGATACACCAAGCATATCTTGCAGTAGCGTAACTGAAAGGTCTAAATGGCTCGTGCTGTGATTAAACTCACCAGCCATCATACCAGGCCAATGGATTACCATAGGCACCTGCAATTGGTAACGACTGTAGTTACTGTTTGCGCCCCAGCTATTGGTATTGGTTTCGTTAAACTCACTGCCATGGTTGGAAGTGACGATAACAACGGTGTTTACCAATAATTGAGCGTCTTCAAGTGTTTTGATAATACCGCCGACTTTGTCATCCGCAGATTTCACGGCAAACTCATAAGCATTTTTGAAGCGTTCACTCGCCGACATATCTTCTTTCGAGTTCGATGGGATAGATTCAAAATTATCTACCGTAGTAACTTCGATGTAGCTGAACCAAGGCTGGTTCGCTTTTTCCGTTAGCCACATGTTCCAATCGGCGATAGATTGTTTATCGGTATGGGCTTGAGTACCATCCAGTTTTTCAGCTAGGTTTACGCCTCGGAAGACGATTTCTGAATAAAGGTCATCTTCAAAACCGCTGCCGCTAAACAAACCGAAGGTGTAGCCTTGATCTTTAAGTACATCAAGAAGTACAGGCGAGGCACCTTGTGCCTTGATGCTAGATGCGTAGCTCGTTGGTAAACCATAGAACAAGCCAAATGCACCATATGTATCATTGCTTGAGCTGTAGTGTTTACGGAAGTTTTGGTTTTGTTGTGCAAACTCGTAGAGGTTTGGCATTTCTTCTTGATTCAGCGCGTCTGCACGCAGGTTATTTACGCTGATCATCAACACGTTCAACTTGTTTACACGGCGGTTGAATTCAAGTTTTTCTAGTGGGTAGTTCACCAGCTCAACGTTATTTTCATTCTCCGCTAAGCGTTTTAGGTACTCTTCACGGTCAAGCAGACCATGTTTTTCCATAAAGCTTTTCGCCGTCATTGGGTAAGAAAGCGGGAAGTTTGAGCGTTGGCTCGTGATCGGATTATAGAAATAGGCATCAGCCCAAATGTAGACCAAATGGCTGGTCATAAAGCTCAAAAAGAACACGGCAGCCAGTGGACGACCAACGTGTTTGTGAGACAGTTTGCGCTGTTTACGCCAAACCCATTCTGATAAGGCGAGCTGAACAAGGAATATCAGCGGCATCACAACAAACAGGTGTTGTAGATCCGAGCTTAACGCACTTTTATCGTCGCTGAATAACAGCTCCCAAACCACAGGGGTTAGGTGCAGGTTAATGGATTGGTATGCCTGGGTATCAATCAATAAGATTGTTTGTCCAACAGTGGCAAAGATCACTGCCACCAAACGGAATAACTTCCGTGATGGCAGGACAAACGTCAACGGGAACAGAACCAATAAGTAGAGAGCGAAAACAAGGAAGCCAAAATGGCCAACCCACGAAACCGCAAGATAGAACTGACCCAGCAACGTCTCGGGCCAAGGGGACTGAACAATGTAGCGTGTGCCTATCAACATCGAAGCTACGATGTTGAAGAATGCAAACCAATGACCCCAACCAACCAGTCGAGATACACGTTCGCCGTATGAGTTTCCGCTGTCTACCATGTATGTGTTCTATTTATCCGTTATTAATGTGTTTTTGGTGTTTCTAATGAAGACATCAGCGCCTGAGCAAATTTTTCAGCAATCAGTTTGCGTTGTGAAGCTGCAACACGTTGATTTAAGACATTCGTTGCGATATTTCCGGCAATCATTAGCGTCAATTCAGGAGAAGCGGCATGTTTTTCAAGAACCAAAGCGACTTCAGCAAGAATTTTCTCTACTTGTTCGTCAGTATATTTAGATGTAATCGGCATAAAGACTCTAATAATGATAGTAAAAGCGGCTTATGATAACCTACAATGCCCATCAACTAAAACCTTGTAGCAAGATAAAATCACTATGAGCCTTCATCTTTCAAACGTTATTCTGCATCAACTGTGCAAAAACGATCAGGACGAACTGGTTGTTAAACTTCGTTCAGCATCACTAGAAAACGATGCTTCAACTGAAAATCTCGTCGCAGAGCTCCATCGAGTATTCCATTCTAAAGTTGGTAAAGGTTTTGGCTCTTTCCAGTCAGACAGCGAATTTCAATTTTGGCTTCAAGAAATGCGCAAAGGAGAGCGAGATTTTTACGACTTCTCACAAATTAGTGCAAATCGCCTGAAAGAAGAACTGATTAAGTACCCATTTGCGGATGAAGGCATTTTGGTTTTTGCTGAGTACCAAAGTTTAGCAACAGATTATCTTTTCATTGGTATCTTGCCGATGAACCAAAGCCTGAAAGTGACTGAGGGTTTGGACATCAGCGCGACGGACTACCTCGATATCACGAAGATGGACATCGCGGCGCGCATTGACCTTTCGAGTTACGAGACGGATAAAGAATCTAACCGTTACCTACAATACATCAAAGGGCGTGTTGGTCGTAAAGTCGCTGACTTCTTCCTTGATTTTCTGCAAGCCGATATTGGCTTAGACACGAAACAGCAAAACCTTGTGTTGATGCAAGCGGTGGATGACTTCTGTGCGGATTCTAAGTTGGAAAAGCAAGAAGTTAACGAGTACAAAAAGCAGGTCTATAACTACTGTAACGAGCAGATCAAATCTGGCGAAGAGGTTCAAATTTCTGAACTTTCTGGTGAGTTACCGCCAAGCCAAGATGGTACGAGCTTTATGGACTTCACCAAAGAGCAAGGTTACGAGCTTGAAGAATCATTCCCTGGTGATCGCTCAACGGTTCGTAAGCTGACTAAATATGTGGGTGCTGGCGGTGGTTTAAATATCAGCTTTGACAGCTTGTTATTGGGCGAGCGTATTTTCTACGACCCAGAAACAGATACGCTGACGATCAAAGGGACACCGCCAAACTTGAAAGATCAGTTAAGTCGTAACTAATTCTTATGAAGAGAGCCCTAGGCTCTCTTTTTTTATGTGAAGCAAGCACAGCCAGAGCTCAGAACATGGTATATGCTTGTAATTAATGGATTATATGAGGACTGAGCGTTGCATCAATTAAGAGCAGGGATTAAGCGGATTATTTGGTTCTTATTCATTTTGTGGTGTGTATTTTCTGCAACTCTTTGGTTTCAAGCAAAGCAGACGATGCAAACGCTTTCCACATTGAATGAACTCGGCAGTAAAGTTGAGGAAGTACGTAACTTCTTTAATTTTGAGTTGCCGTATCGAGTTAAGCATGTCGATCAAGTCTCACTCAAACTTCAGCTTGTGTACGCGGTTCGTCTTCAATTAGAAAGTGAGGTCTCTGATGCGAATGGGCCAGACGTCACGCAATTGCTTTATTCAACTGACCGATTTTTGGAAAGTGCACGCGCTTTTATTGGCAGTGATGGTGAGTTGGTATCGTTGGCGGAGCAACTGCACACCAGCCGAGGTGCGGAAAACAACTCGCAGCAAATTGAAAACATGTATTACCGCTTGGGAGCCTTGGTTCTTGAATCGATTTTTAGCGATTCCAACACCAATACGGATACCTATCGCGAACTGGATTTACTGTTCATCGAATCGGATTCACTGTCGACAGGGGAGCGTTCTGCATTTCAACGTCGACTCGCACAAACCTCAAGTGTTCTTGCGGCGAATGCGCAGGGCAGTTATTTGGCGAATCAGTTATTAAAGCCAGATTTTCCTAATCAGTTGGTGTCGATGAAGGCTACGCTCGAACAAAAACTGGTTTCTTTTATCTTTTGGCTCATTGTCGTGAGCGGTTGTCTGTTGGCGGTGGTTTCATGGGCTGTCTTCTCTAAAAATGCGGTGGCGAATTCAAGTTCATCAGAGCCTGCCGTTTCTCAAACTGAAAACGCATCCAGTTCTTTAGAACACGAGAACAAAGCGCGTGAGTTGGCAAGTGATGCTCAAGCGAATAAAACGCAAGAGCTAACCCCTGATTCGCGACAAGAATTGCTGGCTCCGCAAGAACCGTTTATCGATATAAACAGAATGCTGGATTCGCTTTCTGGCGATGAAGGCGCTGTCCGAATGTTGCTCGAGGTCTTTATTCAAGATCATGCTGAAGATGGTTCTAAATTACATAAACTTCTAAACGAAGATATAGACAACGCACAGCGCGCGGCGCACAGCCTGAAAGGGGTGTCAGGAAGTTTAGGTGCAATGCCCCTGCATTACATCTCAGGTGAGATAGAATTATTGATAAAACAGGGCAAAGAAGTACCGGATAATAAGCTCTGTCAATTAAGGGATGTATTACAACAAACAACACTTTTCGCAGAGAAAGTTCTTAACAGTGAAAAGATACGAGAAGTGCTAACAGATTGATATTCCTCTGACTTAAAATGTTGGCGGTTGAGGTATTAAAGGCGCGTTCGAACCTACACTTGGGTTCCGCTTAATTCCTGTTCTATACAATTTGATAAAGGTAGCTTCATGTCCATTCGTCGATTATCGTCACTAATGGTTTTGTGGTTGGTTACCACTCTTTCAGGGTGTTCCCTGTTAGAAGTGAAAATTGACAGCCAGACCGTTCCTCTCACCAAGCAAGAGCTTAATATGCGCATTTTAACGCGCGAATATGCACTTCAATTTTTTGCTCAAGTTGAGCAAGCCGCCGATGTGCTTCAAGAGCAGTATGACCCCAATGATAAAGTGAACCAGTCTTACGTCCTGCTGTGGAAGATCAATGCAGAAGAAGGCTTGCAAGCAGCAGCATATCAAGTATCACCAATGGCTGCATTGATTGATACGTGGGTGTTCACTCATCAAATGAACCAGTTTTATGCAACGGGCGCTGGCCGTGACATTTTTGCTACGGATGAAGCCAAACAAGTCTCGGCACACTTAGCCAATGAGGTAGACCAGCTCGCTCAATCACTGTTGAAAAAAGAGGTTTACGATAAAACGAAGCTCTTTGTTGCTGACTTTGTTAGACAGTATCCGTTTGCTGATTTAAGCATGATTAGAACGCCCGCTTACCGTGCTTGGTTAGAAGCCAATCAAATCAGTGAGGAAGACGCGGTAACAACGTTGGGTACGATGCCGGAAGCATTGGGAGATGTATCCGATAGATTGAGTTTGGTCTCTGAACAAACGCCAAAGATCATGACTTGGAAGGCGCAGTTATTAGCGTTGAACAGTTCGGCAAGCATTGAGAAGGTTAATGCCGCTTTGAACAGTCTGCAAGTGACTGCTGACTCAATGAGAGATTTCATCGATAACAACCCAGAGTATATGCGTTATTTGGCTGAACAAATGGCGGTTGAACTGCAGCCTTTAGTGGACGACATTGATCAAAAAACCGAAGCGCGTTTGTCTCAGTTAGGTGAAGAGCGACAAGCATTAGAAGAAATGGTGGCAAGAGAGCGCCAAGAGATCGCTCTGATCATCACTCATGAACGTGAGAAGTTTGCTCAGGATATGGATAGAGTGTCTCAAGAGGTTGTGAATCTCGCCATGACCAAGTTGATAGAGTTAGTGAAGAGCACAATTGTCTACTTTATTCTGTTCATTGCTGCGATATTCTTCGCTCCGCTTGGTTTAGGTTATGTGCTTGGCAAGCGAGCGGCGGTGAAAACAAAAGTTAAACAAAGCTAACGTGTAGTTTAGATACAAAAAGAGCGCTAATGCGCTCTTTTCTTTGTCTTTCATTCGGAAGGGAGGTTCTTCCTAACGCTGCGAAGTTAAGCCGTTTGCTGCTTTAATTCGCCTTCAGTTTGTTCAACTGCTTCTGCTGTTGGTTCGCATTTATCAACAAACCAACCCATGTAAGACGTGAAGATAGTCACAATAATACATACAAAGCTTAGCCACATGAATGGGGCGTAAGACAGCGTAGCAACACCCAAAATACTTGCCATGTAGATACCGTTGTCACTCCAAGGAACCATACCTGATGTTAGCGTGCCGCCAAATTCTGCGTTACGAGATAAGTTCTTACGTTTGTAGCCTAGACGGTCGTAATTCTTCGCACAGATTTTTGGTGTCAGGATAAGTGAAACGTACATCGCCGAACCAAACACGTTACCCATAAAGGCCGTACCGATTGTGCTTGTTGCCAGTGAACCTGCGCTTTGAACGCGTTTTTCAAACAGTTTTGCGATAGTTTCAAGCACGCCCACTTTGTCTAGCAGGCCACCAAAACCAAGGCCGAACACGATAACCGCTACCGAGCCAAGCATTGAAGACATGCCGCCACGGTTAAGAATCGAGTCGATGAAATCTACGCCAGATGAGATTGCAAACGGAGCCCAAGCAGTGTTGAACGCAGTCAGGAAGTCCACATCTTGAATCATTACTGCCCAAATAATACCTAGCAGAGAACCAAAACTGATCACTGGGAATGAAGGCATACGCATTGCTAGAAGTGACAATACGATGATCACAGGAACAAATGAGTAAGGCGTGATGTAGAACTGCTGTTCCATCGCTTTAATCACTGAGTCCACTTGGCTCATGTCTACTTGACCTGCGTAGTGGAAACCAAAAGCAGTAAACATAATGCCAGTGATCACGTAGCTGATCAGCGCGATAGGCAGCATGCCTTTGATGTGCTCCATCACTTCAACGTTAGACATTGATGAAGCAAGAATCACTGAATCTGATAGAGGCGACATCTTGTCACCGAAGTAACAACCTGAAAGTACTGCACCCGCTGTAATTGGGGCAGGAACGCCAAGACCTTGGCCAATCCCCATCATTGCGATACCTGCGGTACCTGCTGCACCCCAAGATGTGCCGGTTGCCAACGCAGTCAATGAACAGATGATCATTGTTGCTAGCAAAAAGATAGAAGGGTGGATGGCTTTAAGACCGTAGTAGATGATGGTTGGTACGATTCCGCCTGAAATCCAAGTGCCGACAAGTGCACCAACGGCAAGGAGAATCAATACTGCACCCAGACCATTAGAAATACCGTTAAGCGCGGCTTTTTCTAAGTCTTTGTACTGATGACCAAGTTTAAGACCCAATAGCATGATGATAAACCAGCCGATGTACAGCGCGAGCTGAATTGGCAGGTCTAGCTTGGCAGTAAAGGAAAATGCCAGAAGTAGAAATAAACCTAGCGAGATAAATACCTGTATCAAGCTAGGAAGGCGTGTTGTAACTTGCTTCATATGTGCCTCTGTCAATCTTGGAGCAATAGAGGAAGGCGCTCCTTGTTGTAATGGCGCATAACATACATTAACAAAAATTATATTTCGAATATTTGGTGTTTTATCTTGATGTTCGTCGGCTAAAACGTTTGCTTGTAAAATTAACTGCCAATTAATTTTAAAATCTATGTATTTAAATGTTGTGTGATGTGAATTTATTGTGCTTCAGTTGTTGTTTTCTCACTGAGTGGTAAGACCAATACGCTCGGAGTAGGGGATTTCCCTACTTGTTAATCGAGGCGTAAAGGCAGCAGAAATAGTTCGAAATTACGGCTAACGTGAATTTTCTCGGTAAAAGGGTAAAAATTGACCTCATTTACAAATTAGGGCTTGAGATTTTTCTGCGAAAAATGAACTATGGGGTAGGTTTAATTTATTACATGGAGAGTTATGCGATGAGAGTAGGTTTAGTTGGTTGGCGCGGCATGGTCGGTTCGGTTCTAATGCAGCGTATGGTCGAAGAAAAAGACTTTGACTTGATTGAACCAGTTTTCTACAGCACTTCTCAAGTAGGTATCCCTGCGCCTAATCTAGGAAAAGATGCAGGTATGCTTCAAGATGCCTTTGATATCGAAAGTTTAAAACAACTTGATGCGATCATTACGTGTCAAGGTGGCAGCTACACTGAAAAAGTGTACCCAGCACTTCGTCAAGCAGGCTGGAAAGGTTACTGGATTGATGCAGCTTCAACACTGCGTATGGCGGAAGATTCGATCATCACGCTAGACCCTGTGAACCTAAAACAAATTCAACATGGTATTCATGGCGGCACGAACACCTTTGTAGGTGGTAACTGTACCGTTAGCCTGATGCTGATGGGTCTTGGTGGCCTGTTTGAAAAAGGGTTGGTGGAATGGACCAGTGCGATGACTTACCAAGCGGCTTCTGGCGCTGGCGCGCAAAACATGCGTGAGTTGATCTCTCAAATGGGCGTTATCAACGATGCAGTAAGTTCTGAACTGGCAAATCCAGCAAGCTCAATTCTTGATATTGACAAGAAAGTTGCAGACACAATGCGCAGCGCGTCATTCCCTACAGACAAGTTCGGCGTACCACTAGCTGGCTCGTTGATCCCGTGGATCGATGTGAAGCGCGATAATGGTCAGAGCAAAGAAGAGTGGAAAGCGGGTGTTGAAGCGAACAAGATCCTTGGTTCTCAAGGCGCTCCAGTTCCTATCGATGGTACATGTGTGCGTATCGGTGCGATGCGTTGTCACTCTCAAGCTTTGACTATTAAGCTTAAGCAAAATGTGCCGATGGATGAAATCGAAGAAATCATTGCAACTCACAATGACTGGGTGAAGGTGATTCCAAACGATCGTGACATCACGGCTCAAGAGCTAACGCCAGCGAAGGTTACCGGCACTATGTCAGTTCCTGTTGGTCGTCTGCGCAAGATGGCAATGGGCGATGATTTCCTAAACGCGTTCACTGTTGGTGACCAATTACTTTGGGGGGCTGCCGAGCCACTGCGTCGTACGCTTCGTATTATCCTTTCTGAAAAAGCGTAATCTGCAAAACTTCGTAAAAAGAGCTCCTATTTAGTAGGAGCTCTTTTTTAACCTTCTATTTTAACCTTCTATTTTAACCTTCACCTCGAACCACTCTTTTGTCCGGGTCGGCCAACTCGCTTCCACAATGTTTACAGTAGATAGCGTCCGAGTCATGTCCAGCTTGAGAGCAATTAGGGCACTTCACCAGTACTTTGTGGGATTGCATCTCTTGATGTAGCTCAGCTGTAAATATCCCTGTCGGAACCGCGAGAATCGAGTAACCCAAGAGCATGGTTATAGATGCCAGCGCTTTACCTAAGTTAGTTTGCGGAACCAAATCTCCATATCCCACGGTAGTTATGGTCACAATAGCCCAATAAATACTTTTCGGAATACTGGTAAACCCGTTTTCTGGCCCTTCAACAATAAAAATCAATGAACCGAAAATCGTGACCAAAATGGCGACGGTTGTGAAGAAGATGAAGATCTTTCTGCGAGCCATTAGTAATGAGCGCAACAAAATGTTGGACTCTTGCAGGTATCTCACCAACTTCAAGATACGGAAAATACGCATCACACGCAGTGCTCTGATCACGCCCATGAAAGAGGCGGATGGGAAGAACAATACTAAGTAAGTTGGGATGATCGCCAACAGATCGACAATACCGTAGAAACTTTTTGCGTACGCCACCGGTTTTGGCGAGCAATACAGACGTAGCAAGTACTCAATGGTAAACAGGCCGGTGAAGGTGTATTCAAGGTACTTCAGTTCTTTTGCCCACTCAGCACGTACCGAGGGAATGGAATCTAGAACGAGAACAGCTAACGAGCTGATGATGGCAATAATAAGCGCGATATCAAAAGCACGGCCGGCTTTGGTGTGGGTGCCAAATATAGTGACGTAAAGTGTATTTTTTAGAGAGTGAGTCGTCATGACAAAGCGATCCATTGTTGAATCGCTCTATCATAACGTCATTAATAAAATCAGGCTAATCCAGGAAACAAGTTACGTAAGCCGTTTGCAATAAACTCGATGCCTAGCGCTCCAAGAATCAAACCCATGATACGTGTGATCACGTTGATGCCTGTTTGACCCAAGAAACGAACGATCAAAGGTGCCGAACGAAATAGCAACCAAGAACAAAGGCAAAACAGACCAATCGTGATAACGATGCCCACGGTATCGAACATACTTGGGTAACGCGCGCCATAAACGATTGTTGAGCTGATTGCACCAGGACCAGCCATTAGTGGCATCGCTAGTGGTACAACGCCGATCTGTTCGCGGCTAACGTATTCAGATTTTTCTTGTTTGTTCTGCTTATCCTCACCGAGCTTACCGCTCATCATCGAAAAGGCGATGCTTAACAGCAGCAAGCCACCTGCCACTCGGAATGAATCCAGTGAAATACTGAACATATCCAACAGTAACTGACCTGCAAGCAGGGAAATGATCAGGATCACGGCCACTGCCACATTGGCTGTTGTCGCGGTTTTGATCTTTTCTTCTGGTGTCATATGTCCGCTTAAAGACACGAAAACAGGCATGATGCCTACGGGGTTAACGGCGGCAACCAACCCCAAGAAAAACTGCAGGAAAATGGCTAGCTCTAAAGTCTGCATATTGCGTACTCGTAAATGTTCACATTAGTGAAAAACGGAAAGGGTAAATTTACACCAATCTATCGGGTTTTGTTGCTAAGTAAATTCGTGGGAGGTGACTACAGTTAGAAAGGGATGGATAACTGCGATACGCACCTTTGTTCTTATCGAATTTCTGCGCAATTATTGGAACATCTACTTACCAGATTCCAGATTGGTTTTCGGCGCTAAATGTAAGGCAAAAGTGCATTAGGAAGAAATGAAAAAAACTAACGTATTGACCCCACTATTTGTGAGAAAAACTAATTTTTTAATAAAATGTATCTAATCTGAGAGTGAAATGTTACATAGGATGTTGCTGTGAAATTGTGCTGTTTTACACAAACGTTAACATTCGCACATTTTTGATAAAAACAAAGGTGGTTTGTAGAGAGATGTATTTGATTCGATATACTCTCAGTAGCACAAAAAATTAGGCCTACATGTAATTTTGTTGGCTAAAAATGAAACTTTTTTACAGGTTGTTGTTGTTTCTTTTATTTTTTTGTCTGTTTGCTTGTTTTTTATGCAATAAATAAGTTGGTTTAATTTATTTGTTTATCAAATAGTTACATTAAATTGTTGTGGTTAACCACTACTTTGGTGGTATTTCGAGTGTGAGAACTGATCCAAGTCAATTTTTTTCACACTCTGAAATATTATACTCAGTCCTGAAAGCAATTTACTAAGACGTTTGTTCTCTAAGTGACTGATAAACAGTAAAAACGAAAGACAATTGCCTTAATAAAAAGTTTTTAATATTTGTTAATTTTAGGAGAATCCCTATGCCTGTAACTAATATGGCTGAACTAGATGCAATGATTGCTCGCGTTAAGAAAGCGCAAGAAGAGTTCGCTACTTACTCTCAAGAGCAAGTAGACAAAATCTTCCGTGCAGCGTCTCTTGCAGCTAACCAAGCTCGTATCCCTCTAGCGCAACAAGCGGTAGAAGAATCTGGTATGGGTATTGTTGAAGATAAAGTAATCAAGAACCACTTCGCTTCTGAGTTTATCTACAACAAATACAAAGACGAACAAACGTGTGGCATCCTAGAAGAGGATGACAACCTAGGTACTATGACTATCGCTGAACCT
Organism: Vibrio sp. zbq_1; assembly: GCF_043102935.1. Lineage (NCBI taxonomy): Bacteria > Pseudomonadati > Pseudomonadota > Gammaproteobacteria > Vibrionales > Vibrionaceae > Vibrio > Vibrio sp. zbq_1. The sequence continues at coordinate 272,116 of NZ_JBICJH010000044.1, read as the reverse complement.
GTAGGTATCATCTGCGGTATCGTACCAACAACTAACCCTACATCTACAGCGATCTTCAAATCTCTAATCTCTCTGAAGACTCGTAACGGTATCATCTTCTCACCACACCCACGTGCGAAAAACTCTACTAACGATGCAGCGAAGCTTGTTCTAGATGCAGCAGTAGCAGCAGGTGCACCAAAAGACATCATCGGTTGGATCGACCAACCTTCAGTTGAGCTATCAAACGCTCTAATGAAACACGATGACATCGCGCTTATCCTTGCAACTGGTGGTCCAGGCATGGTTAAAGCAGCTTACTCTTCTGGTAAGCCAGCAATCGGTGTAGGTGCTGGTAACGTTCCTGTAGTTATCGATGAAACAGCAGACATCAAACGTGCAGTTGCTTCTGTACTAATGTCTAAAACTTTCGATAACGGCGTAGTATGTGCTTCTGAGCAGGCTGTAATCGTAGTTGATGAAGTTTACGACGAAGTGAAAGAGCGTTTTGCTTCTCATAAAGCTCACGTTCTATCTAAAACAGATGCTGACAAAGTACGTAAAGTGCTTCTAATCGACGGCGCGCTAAACGCGAAAATCGTTGGTCAACCAGCTACAGCTATCGCTGAAATGGCGGGTGTTAAAGTTCCTGCAGATACTAAAGTGCTTATCGGTGAAGGCCTAGGCAAAGTATCTTACGATGACGCATTTGCTCACGAGAAACTATCTCCAACTCTAGGTATGTTCCGTGCAGACAACTTTGAAGATGCAGTTGCTCAAGCCGTAACAATGGTAGAGATCGGCGGTATCGGTCACACATCTGGTCTATACACTAACCAAGACGTGAATGCAGACCGCATCCGTTACTTCGGTGACAAGATGAAGACTGCTCGTATCCTAATCAACATTCCGACTACACACGGTGGTATCGGTGACTTGTACAACTTCAACGTTGCACCTTCTCTAACTCTAGGTTGTGGTTCATGGGGTGGTAACTCTATCTCTGAGAACGTAGGTCCTAAGCACCTAATCAACAAGAAAACTGTAGCGAAGCGAGCTGAAAACATGTTGTGGCATAAACTACCTAAGTCAATCTACTTCCGTCGTGGTAGCCTTCCAATCGCACTTGGCGACCTAGAAGGTAAGAAACGCGCATTCCTAGTAACTGACCGTTTCCTATTCAACAATGGTTACGCAGATGACGTAGTAAGCCTACTGAAAGCTCAAGGCATGGAAGTTCAAACATTCTTCGATGTTGAAGCTGACCCAACACTATCTGTAGTAGAAAAAGGTGCGGCTCAAATGGCTAGCTACCAACCTGACGTTATCCTAGCGCTAGGCGGTGGTTCTCCAATGGATGCAGCGAAAATCATGTGGGTAATGTACGAGCACCCAGAAACTCACTTTGAAGAACTAGCAATGCGCTTTATGGACATCCGTAAACGTATCTACAAGTTCCCTAAAATGGGTAAGAAAGCTGAGCTTGTATGTATCACTACAACTTCAGGTACTGGTTCAGAAGTTACTCCATTCGCAGTTGTTACTGACGACAAGACTGGTGCTAAGTACCCACTAGCTGACTACGAAATCACGCCAAACATGGCTATCGTTGATGCGAACCTAGTAATGAACATGCCTAAGTCTCTAACAGCGTTCGGTGGTTACGATGCAGTAACTCACGCTCTAGAAGCTTATGTATCTGTTCTTGCGAACGAATACTCTGACGGTCAGGCTCTTCAAGCACTTAAGATGCTAAAAGAATACCTACCATCAAGCTACGCGAATGGTGCAAATGACCCAATCGCTCGTGAGAAAGTTCACAACGCAGCAACTATCGCTGGTGTAGCATTTGCGAACGCATTCCTAGGTGTTTGTCACTCAATGGCGCACAAACTAGGTGCAGAGTTCCACTTGCCACACGGCCTAGCTAACGCACTACTAATCTCTAACGTGGTACGTTACAACGCGAACGACAACCCAACTAAACAAACTGCGTTCTCTCAATACGACCGTCCACAAGCACGTCGTCGTTACGCTGAAGTTGCAGACCACCTAGGCCTAAGCCAAGCTGGTGACCGCACTGCTCAGAAGATTGAACGTCTACTAGCATGGTTGGATGAACTAAAAGTTAACCTAGACATCCCAATGTCTATCCAAGCGGCAGGTGTTGCTGAAGCTGACTTCGTAGCGAAACTAGACGAGCTAGCGGTTGAAGCGTTCGATGACCAATGTACTGGTGCGAACCCACGCTACCCTCTAATTAGCGAGCTAAAAGACGTTCTACTAGCTTCTTACTACGGTAAAGCTTTCGTTGAAGGTGAAACTTTCGAAGGTACTACAGTAATCAAGAAGAAAGCAGACCAAGAAGCAGCGAAATCTGCTCCTAAAGCTAAAAAAGAAAAAGCTGACGCGTAATTAAGAGTCGCTTTGAGTAAGGTTTTCGCTAGCACGAAACCTTAATCGGGAAAAGGTTAAAGCCCCAGTCAAATGACTGGGGCTTTTTTTGTTTAGGAGCTGGAGGTTGCTTACGTCGGAGTCGGGAAACACAGAACAATGGTGTATGTTTACACTTCGGTCGCAACTACTCGGCCACTGAAGTATTCATTTGAGACGATGTACGCTGTGTTGCGGACCAGTTCGTCTTGGATCTCTGCCCAGTGCCTTTCGTCAAGATCCTCTCGTGTATGACTGACAGAGGGAATCACGCCGCCGACGCGGATATTGAAAGGGGTGAGCTCTTTTGCCCAGCTGTGCGTAAAGCCAGACACCAAAGCCGCCATGCTTTCAACACCAGTCAGATCTTCGTGATTATCATGCGAAATGACATTCACGATCACGCCTTTTTTACTGCGCGCTCTAAATCGTTCCGCGCCGACTTGCCCGTAGGTATAGAGAAAACGTGCTGCGGAAGAAAGGTGGTCGATATAGATACTCATTGGTTCTGGCGCCATTAGGCTTGGCATCGGTGAGCTCGTCCAACAATTAACGATAACATCTGGGGTTGCTCTGAGCTGCGATTCGATCTGATCAAACAATAGGTTTATAGATGTGGGGTTATCACTACACACATTCATTGCATAGACTTTGTCGGTAAATGCGCGGATCTGATCATAACTCGCCTTTAGGGCGCTTGAATTTTGGTCACACAGGATCAACGTCGCTCCGAGATGAGCGAAATGGCTGGAGCACGTTCTTCCGATGACCGAACCCGCAGATGTGACGAGAATGATTGACTCTTTAATATCCATAACACCTTCACTGTATCCATGTGTGAAAAACAATACACCAGTGGTTTGTGCTATCAGCATGGTTGAAATTCGTTGAGCTCAGTGTGAAAGGCTTCAAACTAACGCTTTCGAGTAAGGACTATTGTGCGGTAATTTGTAAGCCGTCACATTTCTGACGTGTTGATACTGCAAGCTGTTGGATGAAAAGCTGATCTCTATGCTTGAGCTTGGATCTGATACTGACGTTGAGCCGTCACTAGCTGATTGTAGAGGCCCGCATCAGGGATAAGGCTCTTGTTGCGCTCACCTAAAGTGCGGCGCTCGTGGCCTGACAAATTATGATAAACGTCTTCAGGAAGATCGAACGTATCTTCTGGCAAGTAGGTTAGGGCGTCTGGTTTTAGGTAGTGGCTGAACTTTGCAGATGGCAGACCCGCATTATGGAATTGTTTCGCTTGTAATGCGGCGAGCTCGTAGCTGCTGCTATCGGAGCGCAAAGCTTGAGGCTGAGAGAGCCCAAACTGTTGACGAAGAATCTCTTCGCTTGTGGTCGTTTCTTTAATTTCTTCAACCGGTACGACATCTCGAACATCGTTTGAGAACATAGACAAAATCAGCGAAAAATCGGCACGACGACCTTCGTGAACAGCATGGTTGATACCGTTGCCGAACTGAATTTCGTTGATAATTGCTGCTTTGTCTAACGTATGAATTTGCATGATGTTCCTCTTGAGATGCTTTTATAACGGCGCATCAAAGAAGAACTTTAGGAAAAAGAAGAGATTAAATGGGTATTTTTAAGCGAGAAAAGAAAAAGCTCGCTGATTCAGCGAGCTTTTAAAATAAGACTAAATTGAACTAGGGGGAAGTCAATTACTTCGCTAGGTTCTCAGCTACGAAGTCCCAGTTTACAAGAGCCCAGAAGCCGTTCATGTAATCAGGACGTACGTTGCGGTAATCGATGTAGTACGCGTGTTCCCATAGGTCAACAGTTAGAAGTGGAGTAGTACCTTCTTCTGTTAGTGGCGTTGCTGCATTAGAAGTGTTAACGATTTCTAGAGAACCGTCAGCTTTCTTAACTAGCCAAGTCCATGAAGAACCGAAGTTGTTGATTGCTGCGTCAGTGAACTTCGCTTTGAATTCTTCGAAAGAACCGAATGCTGCGTTGATTGCGTCTGCAACTGCGCCAGTTGGTTCGCCGCCCGCGTTTGGAGCAAGACAGTGCCAGTAGAACGTGTGGTTCCAGATTTGCGCTGCGTTGTTGAATACGCCACCAGTAGAAGTCTTGATGATCTCTTCTAGAGTTTTGCCTTCGAACTCAGTACCAGGGATAAGACCGTTAAGCTTAACAACGTAAGTGTTGTGGTGCTTACCGTGGTGGTAGTCTAGAGTCTCTGCTGAGATGTGTGGTTCTAGTGCGTCTTTCGCGTAAGGAAGAGCTGGTAGTTCAAATGCCATTACTCGATTCTCCATTGATATGAAAGGTTAACCTTTCGATTGCTTCCAGTGTTTTTTATAGCTATGTAGCCTTTACGGCTGACTTGCTAGGTATTTTAGCAAGTTTTTACTTTATTAAAACCCCGATATGAAAATATTTTGAGATGCTAAGTGTTGTTCATGCTCGTCCACTTACCAACGAAGTGGTAGTAAGCGGTCAAACTTTTTGCTTTTAAATCATCTCAGTATAAACCGTATCAATTATATGGTTTTTATTCTGTCGTTATTGAGTAGAATGTGGCAAATAAACAAGTTCAAATCCATGAATGAGGAAGCGATGGAAACTATCGACAAAATCAAACAGCAGATCTCTGAAAACTCAATCCTGCTGTACATGAAAGGCTCACCGAAACTGCCAAGCTGTGGTTTCTCTTCTCAAGCATCACAAGCGCTAATGGCATGTGGCGAGAAGTTCGCTTACGTAGACATTCTACAAAACCCAGACATCCGCGCTGAGCTACCAAAATACGCACAATGGCCAACGTTCCCACAACTATGGGTTGAAGGTGAGCTAATTGGTGGTTGTGACATCATTCTGGAAATGTTCCAGAAGGGTGAACTTCAGCCTCTAATCAAAGAAGCTGCAGCACGCGCTGAAGGTCAAGCTGAGTAATTCGTAAATACTCACATTTGGCGATAGAATACGAGGGAGCCGCATTGGCTCCTTTTTCTTTTTTAGGTTAGTGGAATGAACATAAAGCTTTACTACGTACATGACCCTATGTGCAGTTGGTGCTGGGGATACAAACCAACCATCGAAAAACTAAAACAACAACTGCCAGGTGTGATTCAGTTTGAGTATGTGGTGGGTGGGCTTGCACCAGATACTAATTTGCCAATGCCGCCAGAAATGCAACAAAAGCTTGAGGGGATTTGGAAGCAAATCGAAACTCAGCTAGGCACCAAGTTTAACTACGATTTCTGGAAACTGTGCACACCAGTGAGAAGTACGTATCAATCATGCCGCGCTGTTATCGCCGCGGGATTTCAAGATTCGTATGAGCAAATGCTCGAAGCGATTCAGCACGCCTATTATCTACGTGCAATGCCGCCTCATGAAGAAGCAACGCATCTTCAATTAGCGAAAGAGATTGGCTTGAATGTGCAGCAGTTTAAAAATGATATGGATGGCACGTTATTGGAAGGTGTATTCCAAGACCAACTGAGTTTAGCGAAAAGTTTGGGTGTTAACTCTTACCCTAGTTTGGTGCTGCAAATCAACGATGCGTATTTCCCAATTGAGGTGGATTACCTATCGACCGAGCCAACGCTTAAGTTGATTCGTGAACGCATTATCGAAAACATGCCAGCGCAATAGTGGCTTCGTTTTCGATTGAATTAAAAAAACCGCTCATATCGAGCGGTTTTTTTGTTAGCAAAGGTATCAGTCTTTTCTGTTAGAAAACTTGATACTAAAGCACCATTGCAGCGATCCAACCGAAGATGATCAGTGGGATATTGTAGTGGATGAAGGTTGGAACAACCGTTTCCCAAATGTGTTCGTGCTGGCCGTCAGCATTTAGGCCAGAAGTTGGGCCCAATGTTGAGTCGGATGCTGGAGAACCTGCATCACCTAGCGCTGCAGCTGTACCTACTAATGCGATCGTTGCCATTGGTGAGAAACCAAACGCCAAAGAAAGCGGAACGTAGATGGTTGCAAGAATTGGAATCGTCGAGAATGAAGAACCAATACCCATGGTTACCAATAGACCAACAACCAGCATAAGTAGCGCAGCAAGCGGTTTGTTGTCACCAATACTTGTAGACAGTGACTGAACTAGGGTTTCTACGCCACCGGTTTGTTTCATTACCGCTGCAAAACCCGCGGCTGCGATCATGATAAAGCCGATCATCGCCATCATGTGAACACCTTTGGTGAATACGTCGTGGGTTTCTTTCCATGCGATAACGCCACCAAACGTGAACACCATAAAGCCAGCGAGAGCACCGATGATCATTGAGCCGGTGTAAAGCTGAACACCAAGCGCGGCAATAATACCAAGTGCAGCCACTAGGATGTGCTGTTTGTTAATGCTGTGGTCGGTTTCGTGAACCACCGTCAGTTCTGTTTCTTTGTACTCACGAGGTTTTCGGTAGCTAACAAAAATGGCCAGTAGCAAACCAAAAATCATACCCGCGCCAGGAAGCAACATTGCGGTTGGTACTTGGCTTGCGACAACGTTCTCTAAACCGTTGTCATGCAGGTTCTTCAGCAAGATGTTGTTTAAGAAGATGCCGCCAAAACCGACAGGAAGCACCATGTAAGGTGTAATCAGACCAAAAGTCAGCACACACGCAATTAAGCGACGATCCAGTTTAAGTTTCGCAAATACGCCCAAAAGAGGTGGAATCAAAATTGGAATAAAGGCGATATGAACAGGAATTACGTTCTGAGAAGACATGGTTACGAGCACTAACGCCACTAATACAGCGTATTTAAGGCCAGTAGTCGATGCCGCACTTTCTTTGCCGTTTAGGCGTTTAATCACGCTTTTTGCGAGCAGGTCAGTGATACCAGATTTAGAAATGGCAACGGCGAATGTGCCAAGCATAGCGTAGCTAAGTGCAATCGTTGCACCGCCACCTAAGCCACTTTCGAAGGCCGCTACGGTATCGCCTAAGCTCATTCCCGCAACAAGGCCACCAACAATGGCACTAAACGTGAGGGCGACCACCACGTTTACACGCATCAATGCTAACACGAGCATGACGCAAACTGAGATAACGACAGGATTCATACTATTCCCAATATGTTGTGTTTACTTATTATTCTTCGTTAACAAGCGGCCAACCGCCGAGGGCCTTCCATTTGTTCACGATGCCACAGAATAACTCTGCAGTTTTTTGTGTATCGTAAAGGGCAGAGTGCGCTTCACGATTGTCGAATTCCATCCCTGCCGTTTTGCATGCTTTAGCGAGAACAGTTTGACCATAAGCAAGGCCGCTTAATGTGGCGGTGTCAAAAGTAGCAAAGGGATGAAAAGGGACTCTTTTTAACTTGCAGCGTTCGTTCGCTGCATTAACAAAACTTAAGTCGAAAGCGGCGTTATGTGCAACCATTATTGCACGTGAGCAATCAGATGCTTTTTGCTCTTTACGAATCAGCTTATAAATTTCTTTTAATGCTTCTTGTTCAGAAATCGCACCGCGTAACGGGCTGAAAGGGTCACGAATACCATTAAACTCAAGCGCTTCTTTCTCTAAATTCGCGCCTTCAAAAGGTTCAATATGAAAATGAATAGTGGAGGCTGGATGCAGAACGCCTTCTTCATCCATACGAAGGGTGACGGCGCAGATTTCTAAAAGTGCATCGGTTTGAGCATTGAAACCAGCGGTCTCAACGTCAACAACCACTGGGAAATAACCACGAAAACGCTTTTTCAGGGTTAGGGCTTCATTTTCTATTGTCATGTTGGCTTATTTTTGTGTGACGAAGGCTGCATTATTGCAGATTATATCGATGAGAAAAACCGCAATTTCGGAGAAAAACGGAATTCTATTTTCCATCTAATCAATAAGCTCGCGCGGCGCTTGAGATAAAGAGCACAAGTACCGATTTTTGTGTCACGCAGGTGCATATTTAACTCGGAAATAGATACGATTTAGCGGCATTTGTGGGAGAAATCAGAGCTAGAATCGTTCATTTTGATACTCTCACCAAGAAAGTTAGAGCATTGGCGGGATTTTTGCATGACAATCGTTGTAGTTTTAATGATTCCAATTAACGGCAAAAGACTGCCGTTTGAGAGATTGTACTAGATGAATAAATGGCTGATAACCAGTGGTGTCATGCTTTCACTGCTTAGCGCAAACAGTTACGCGGTGATGGGCAAGCGTTATGTCGCTACTCCGCAGCAATCACAATGGGAAATGGTGGTAAATACCCCTTTGGAATGTCAGCTTGTGCATCCAATTCCAAGTTTTGGTGATGCGGTGTTTTCGTCGCGTGCGAGTAAAAAAATCAATTTGGATTTTGAACTTAAGATGCGTCGCCCTATGGGTGAAACACGCAATGTCAGCTTGATCTCAATGCCACCGCCTTGGCGACCAGGTGAGCATGCCGACCGCATCACGAATCTGAAGTTTTTCAAACAGTTTGATGGGTATGTCGGTGGTCAAACTGCTTGGGGTATTTTATCTGAATTAGAGAAAGGCCGTTACCCAACATTCAGCTATCAAGATTGGCAAAGTCGTGATCAACGAATTGAAGTCGCGTTGTCATCCGTATTATTCCAAAGTAAGTACAATGCGTTTAGTGACTGTATCGCCAATTTGTTGAAGTACAGTTTCGAAGATATTGCGTTTACGATTTTGCATTACGAACGTCAGGGCGACCAACTGACGAAAGCGTCTAAAAAGCGTCTTGCTCAGATTGCTGATTATGTGCGTCACAATCAAGATATCGACCTCGTGCTGGTGGCGACATACACTGATTCAACCGATGGTAAGAGCGAAAGCCAGAGCCTATCGGAGCGACGAGCAGAGTCTCTACGTACTTACTTTGAATCACTGGGTTTGCCAGAGGATCGTATTCAAGTGCAAGGTTATGGCAAGCGCCGACCTATTGCTGATAATGGCACGCCGATTGGTAAAGACAAGAACCGTCGTGTAGTCATCTCTTTAGGTCGAACTCAAGTTTAGGCCGTAGTAAAGCATGCTTACATATAAAACGCCGGAGAAATAATCTCCGGCGTTTTTGTATATGTTAGTGAGTATCTACTTACTGTCGAATAACTTTCGTTGAGTCATTTCCAAGTGATGAGGTCAGCTTATTTTCGACCTTTGGTCATTAATTTAAACGAAACTTAGCGATCACTTCGCAATTGGTTGCGGTATCGATCTTCTCTACTTGTTTCGCAATTGCTGGGTTTGGATGACGCTTCATAAAATCGATAAGTGCTTTTGTGCAACAGCCGATGGAGTCAATGAAGCTCGCGCAATTCTGGTTTGGGCATTGGGGAATAAGTGTGAGCACTTTTTCAGATGCCAGCTGAAGATATTTGAGTTCGTATTCGGTATCACCAGCCCAGCGCCAAAATTGCGCGAGGTTGTGGCAAGAGATTACAGAAATCAAAAGTCGTTCGTCTGCTTCAATTTCCACGCATTCACTAATGTCTTCACTTAAGCTTAAAGCTTGCTGGTAGTGAAGAATGCTGCGTACAGGATCATCTAGTTGCAGGGCAGTATCGGCTAGGAGTGTGTGTTTTTCCCATTCACTGATCATTATCGTTGTCCCACGTGTCGAATTTGGGGTGAATCTAAACGATAATTATTATCAAGTAAAGTGGTTTGTTTACAAAAGGACAGGCAGATCGCAGACCTGCCTGTAATTGAGGTTCGACTTGCAATGCAAGTGAATCAGATGAATTAGCCTTCTAGACCCGCAGAAGCTTGTTTGTTCTGGATAAGCTCAATCATGTAACCATCAGGATCTTTTACAAAGGCGATGTGTGTTGTACCACCTTTCACTGGGCCCGCTTCGCGAGTAACGTTACCGCCTGCGGCTTTGATTGCATCACATGTTGCGTAGATGTCGTCTACGCCAATTGCAATATGACCAAATGCTGTGCCTAGGTCATATTCTGTCTTACCCCAGTTGTAAGTCAGTTCAATCACGGCACCTTGGGATTCATCACCGTAACCAACAAAGGCAAGTGTGTATTCGTACTCTTTGTTTTCGTTGGTACGAAGCAACTGCATGCCCATGACTTCAGTATAAAATTTGATTGATTTGTCTAGATCACCTACGCGAAGCATAGTGTGTAGAATTCGACCGTTTGACATTTTTAGCTCCTAGCTTCTGTTTTCAGATAGTGTTAACTATCTGGGTATACTTTCTCTTTATATTCGCACAAATCTTCAATAATGCAGCTTCCACAGCGAGGCTTTCTCGCTAAACAAGTGTAGCGACCATGAAGAATTAACCAGTGGTGTACATCGAGTTTGAACTCTTTTGGTACCACTTTTAATAGTTTTTGTTCGACATCATCTACCGTTTTTCCCATCGCAAACTTAGTACGATTCGAAACGCGATAAATGTGCGTATCGACGGCAATGGTTGGCCAACCAAATGCGGTGTTGAGCACGACATTGGCGGTCTTACGTCCGACTCCTGGAAGAGCTTCAAGAGCGTCGCGATCTTCAGGCACTTCGCCATTATGTTTTTCTAATAAGATCTTACAGGTTTTGATGGTGTTTTCTGCTTTTGAGTTAAACAGGCCAATAGTTTTGATGTATTCCTTCAAACCATCGACACCCAAATCGAGAATACTTTGTGGCGTATTCGCAACGGGGAAGAGCTTATCAGTGGCTTTGTTTACACTGACATCGGTCGCTTGCGCTGAAAGTAGCACAGCGATGAGTAACTCAAATGGAGAGCTCCAGTTCAGTTCCGTTTCAGGATTGGGGTTGTTTTCTCTTAATCGTTCAAGAATTTCTATTCTTTTTTCTTTGTTCATTGCTGACTTCCAAACCCGTCTTTGCGGTTTATGAAAAAGGCCCTACGAGTGGTAGAGCCTTGATTTTAGAATTCTTATATTATGCGTTAGTTACGCGAGCACGCTCAATGGCCGGTTTTTCTTCTTTCGGCTGACGAGCCTGAATTGAGCTGTCGATAACATTTTTCAACGCAATCAAAAGTCCTACACCGATGAAAGCACCTGGTGGTAATAGTGCTAATAAGAAGCTGCTATCAAATTGGAATACTTGAATGCGCAGCGCTGCAGCCCAGTCACCCAATAGCAAGTCTGCGCCGTCAAACAATGTGCCGTTGCCGATAAGCTCGCGCATTGAGCCCAACACAACTAGCACACTGGTCATGCCCAGTCCCATCCATAAGCCGTCCAATGCGGCAGGAAGCACATCATTTTTTGAAGCGTAAGCTTCGGCGCGACCGATGATGATACAGTTGGTTACGATCAACGGGATAAAGATACCCAGTGATAGGTACAATCCGTAAGCGTAAGCATTCATTAGTAGCTGGACGCAGGTTACGAGTGACGCAATGATCATAACGAAAACCGGAATTCGGATCTCTTTAGGAACATAGTTACGGATCAGTGAAACCGTTACGTTAGACCCCACTAGTACCAGTAATGTGGCAATACCAAGCCCCAGCGCGTTGGTGATCGTCGATGAAACGGCGAGTAGAGGACATAAACCGAGCAGCTGAACCAATGCTGGGTTGTTGCTCCACATGCCGTTCTTCATCAATTGTTTGTTTTCGCTCATTGATTGTCTCCTGCGCAGTTTAGTGGCTGGCTGAGAATCTCATCACGAGATTGATTTACGTAGTTTACGGTGTTTCTGACTGCTTTGACGACAGCTCGAGGCGTAATGGTAGCGCCAGTAAACTGATCAAAGTCTCCACCATCTTTACGAACTTTCCAAGAATTCCAATTATCTTCGGTGACTTGCTTACCCGTGAAGCCAAGAATCCAACTGGTAACGCGAAGATCTATTTTATCGCCTAGCCCCGGTGTTTCTTGATGGCTAAGTACGCGCGTACCTAAAATCTTACCTTGATTATCGATACCTGTGATGACTTTGATTTCACCGTTATAGCCATCTGGTGCAATCGACTCAATGGCGATGGCTGCTGGCTCGCCATTTTTGGTGGCAATGTAGGTAGGCATTGCGTGCATCGTGCCAAGCTCTGGAGACGTCACCAACGTGCATGATTGAGTTAATGCGTTGTCGTGCATCGTTTCAGGAATTACTTGATTAAGCACTGAAAGTAGCTGCTTTTGTTCCTGAAGCTTGATTTGATCTTCGGTTAAGTACTGAGTCAACGCGACCAAACCTGTTGTGGCGCAAGCAAAGATCGCCAGTGTCAGACCATTTTTTCTAATTGCGGTTAACATGTTTACCTCAGTGGCCGTAAGTTCTAGGTTTGGTGTAGTAGTCGATAAGCGGAACGCACATGTTGGCTAATAGAACCGCAAAGGCGACCCCATCAGGGAAGCCGCCCCAACTACGAATAATAAAGACAAGAGCACCGATTAGCGCACCAAAAATAAGGCGGCCTTTTACTGTGGTAGATGCCGATACTGGATCTGTCGCAATAAAGAACGCACCTAGCATGGTTGCGCCTGACAGCAGATGGAAGATTGGCGAAGCCGTCTCTCCCGGCGTGATAACGCTGAAAATAAGGCTAAACAGAGTCAAACTCGCGAGGAAGCCTGCTGGAATGTACCACTGAATGATGCGTTTTTTGATCATCACTAAGCCGCCAATCAGGTAGGCTATGTTCACCCACTGCCAGCCGATGCCAGCCAAGCCACCAAAGATCGGCTGTGAAAGCACTTCACTAGGGGTTGCTCCCGTGTGAATACCTGTTTTAAAGGCATCCAGTGGAGTTGCCATTGTTACACCATCAACACCAGCGCGAACTTGTTGCAATGAAAGACCGTCATAATCAAAACCAGTGAAAATCAAAGAGAGGGTATCTGCGAAATTCACATGGTCTGGAATCAACAGTGTTGGTGCACTCCAACTGGTCATTTGAACCGGGAAGGAAATCAAAAGTACAACGTAAGCGACCATTGCTGGGTTGAAGAGATTCTGTCCAATGCCGCCATAAAGATGTTTGGCAATCACAATCGCAAAAATTAAACCAATAACTATGATCCACCACGGAGACCAAGGTGGAATAGCAACGGCGAGTAGCCATGCGGTGACAATTGCACTGTTGTCTCGTAACGCTCTCATTGGCGAGCGTTTACGACAGATCATCACGAGTGCTTCAAGTGATACTGCAACGGCGATAGCAAAAATCAGCTGGATTAATGTGCCCCAACCAAAGTAGTAAGTTTGCGCTGCCAAGCCAGGGATAGCACATAAGGCTACCCATTTCATTAAGTCAGGCGTGCTGCGACGACTATGCGCATGCGGTGAACTGGCAATAAAAAACGACATTACTCGTTCTCCTCGGTATTATTTTTATTCGCGTCTTGTTGAGCTTTTCGCGCTTTTGCACGAGCAATAGCAGCAGCGACCGCGGCTTTCTTCGGATCTTCAGCTTGCTCTTGAGAAGCGGTTTCTTCAACAGGTTGAGATTCAGTCTCTTGTTGCGTTTTACGAGCTTTTGCACGAGCAATAGCAGCAGCGACTGCGCCTTTCTTCGGATCTTCGGCTGACTCTTGAGAAGCTGTTTCTGCAACAGGTTGAGATTCAGTCTCTTGTTGCGCTTTACGCGCTTTTGCACGAGCAATAGCAGCAGCGACTGCGGCTTTCTTCGGATCTTCGGTTGGCTCTTGAGAAGCAGTTTCTTCAACAGGTTGAGATTCAGTCTCTTGTTGCGCTTTGCGCGCTTTTGCACGAGCAATAGCGGCTGCAACTGCGGCTTTCTTCGGATCTTCGGTTGGCTCTTGAGAAGCAGTTTCTTCAACAGGTTGAGATTCAGTCTCTTGTTGCGCTTTACGCGCTTTTGCACGAGTAATAGCAGCAGCGACTGCGGCTTTCTTCGGATCTTCGCCAAGCTCTTGAGAAGCTGTTTCTGCAACAGGTTGAGATTCAGTCTCTTGTTGCGCTTTACGCGCTTTTGCACGAGCAATAGCGGCTGCAACTGCGGCTTTCTTCGGATCTTCGGCTGGCTCTTGAGAAGCTGTTTCTTCAACAGGTTGAGATTCAGTTTCTTGTTGTGCTTTACGTGCTTTTGCACGAGCAATAGCAGCAGTGACTGCAGCTTTCTTCGGATCTTCGGTTAGCTCTTGAGAAGCTGTTTCTTCAACAGGTTGAGATTCAGTTTCTTGTTGCGCTTTGCGCGCTTTTGCACGAGCAATAGCAGCGGCTACTGCAGCTTTTTTATCTTCTGGCTCTTCAGATGCGTTTTCTTCCTGCTGAGCTTTTTTCGCTTTCGCGCGCGCGATTGCTGCAGCAACTGCGGACTTTTTATCATCAGCATTGTTAGCAGGGGTTTCGCTTTGTTCTTTTTCTGCTTTACGTTCACGAGCAAGACGCTTGCGCTCTTCACGCAGTTTTGCCATTTCGGAGTTGTCAGGCTCAGTTGCACCAACTTTTGCTGCTGCGGCTTGCTTCGCTTTTGCTTTGGCAATGGCAGCCGCGACAGCAGGTTTAACTGCTGGCTCAGCTTTATTATCTTCGTTCGATTTTTGTGCTTTAACACGAGCAATGGCTGCGGCGATCGCATCATCACCACCGGTTGACTTCATCTCTTTTCGACGGTCATCCGCGGCTTTCTTGAAGCGGTTCTCACGTTCTGCTTTTTCGCGCTCCATACGCGCTTTTTTCTCTTCGAAGCGCAGTTTCGCGCGCTCTGCGGCTTCTGCTTCTTGAGTCCGAGTACGAATTTCTGCTTTTGCTTGGCGGTAATATTGCACCAGTGGAATTTCACTTGGACAAACAAACGCACAAGCGCCACACTCGATACAATCTTTTAGATTTAGTTCTTCTAGCTTGTCATATTCTTCGGCCTTGGCATGCCATTGAAGCTGCTGTGGCAGTAGAGATGCAGGACAAGCTTCTGCACATTGACCACAACGTATACATTCCATCTCGTATTGATGAGCTGAAATCTCGTGACGAGTCGGAGCTAAAATACAGTTCGCCGTTTTGGTGATAGGAACCTGTGAGTGGGGCAGGGTAAAGCCCATCATTGGTCCGCCCATGATCAAACGCTGAAGTTTTTTATCGGCTTTGTACCCGAATTCGTCGAGCAGTGCTTGAACTGGGGTACCCAAGAGCGCCCATACGTTTCGAGGCTGTTTAAAGGTTTTACCTGTTAACGTAACGACACGTTCGATCATTGGCTCGCCATCGATGATAGCGCGCTTAATTGAGTATAAAGAACCGACGTTTTGAACCAAGATGCCAATATCTGCAGGGATAGAGCCGCTAGGAACTTCCTTGTTGGTCAGAATCTTTATCAGCTGCTTTTCACCCCCCGATGGGTATTTCGTCGGGATTACTCGAATAACAATGTCCTTGTTCAGAGCGGCGCTTTCCAGCGCTTTAATGGCATCTGGCTTATTATCTTCGATACCAATGATCGTCAGTTTTGGCTTAAGGATATGTTCGACGATTTCAATACCCTGAATAAGCTCTTCGGCATGCTCCTGCATCAGTTTGTCATCGGCCGTGATGTACGGTTCACATTCTGCTGCATTCACAATCAGGATTTCTGTACGAGCAATGCCCGATTGGATCTTTTTCGCGGTAGGGAAGCCAGCACCACCCATCCCTGAAATGCCAGCAAGGCGAATAATGTCGATGAGTGCATCGGCGGATTCTTGAGTGTAGTCAGCGATAGGTGACTTTTCACACCAAGTATCTTGGCCGTCAGGAGTGATGACGGCGCACAATTCGCTCAAACCAGAAGGGTGAGCCACCGTTCGAGGCTCGATGGCAGTAATAGTGCCAGAAGTTGGCGCATGTACGGGTACTGTAAACCCAGTTTCTGATTGGGTTAAAGCTTGTCCTTTTAAAACGTGCTCACCAACAGAGACCAACAAGTTACCCGCTTTACCAATGTGCTGTTTCAGCGGAAGAATGATTTCAGCGGGAATGGATGCTCGCACTAAGTCGGCTTTATTGGATTGTTTTTTGTTTTCTGCCGGATGCACACCGCCTGGGAAGTCCCAAAGCGAGCCAGTACGAATTTGTTCAATCAAAGACAACATACGAAACCTTACTTAATTGAATCTTTCACGTTCGCTGCATCGCTGGCAGCATCCGTAATGTTAACCACTGGGATGGCGTTAAGTTGCCACTTCCAGCTATCTGTGGTGGTTTCCACAGGAATCATTTCAATACAATCGGTTGGACATGGCGCGACACACAAGTCGCAGCCTGTACATTCGTCTTTGATGACCGTGTGAACGGCTTTTGTCCCACCAACAATCGCATCAACAGGACAAGCTTGAATACACTTAGTACAACCGATACACATATCTTCGTGAATGAAGGCAACGGTCGGTACTTTGCTGTCTAGATCGTGTGCCGACTCTTCAGGTTCCACACCCATTAAGTCTGCGAGTTTTTCGATGGTTGCTTGACCGCCGGGAGGACACTTATTGATGTTGTCTCCATTCGCAATCGCTTCTGCGTATGGTCGACAGCCTGGATAACCACATTGGCCACATTGTGTTTGTGGAAGAATCGCGTCGATTTGATCCACGATAGGATCCGCTTCAACTTTAAAACGAATAGAAGCAAAACCAAGAATGGCGCCAAAAATCGCAGCAAGCACAGCGAGTGCGATGATCGCAATTAAAATCGTACTCATTGTTTACTTCACCAAACCTGTAAAGCCCATGAAAGCAAGCGACATTAAACCCGCAGTGATCATTGCAATCGATGCACCTTTAAATGGAACCGGCACGTCAGCCGCAGCGATACGCTCACGCATAGAAGCAAAAAGGATCAATACAAGTGAGAAACCGACGGCTGCACCAAAACCATAAATGATAGATTCGATGAAGTTATGATTCTCATTGATGTTGAGAAGTGCAACACCCAATACGGCACAGTTGGTCGTGATCAGTGGTAAGAAGATACCAAGCAAGCGATAAAGGGTCGGGCTAGTTTTGTGTACAACCATCTCGGTGAACTGTACCACGACAGCGATCACCAAAATAAAGCTCATGGTTCTTAAGTACTCGATACCGAGCGGTCGCAAGATATAGCTTTCCACTAAGTACGCACACACAGATGCGAGGGTTAGCACAAAAGTGGTTGCTAACCCCATGCCTATTGCTGTTTCCAGTTTTTTAGACACGCCCATAAATGGACACAAGCCCAAAAACTTCACCAGTACAAAGTTGTTCACCAGCACAGTGCCGACCAACAACAAAACATATTCGGTCATAGTTATTACGTTCTTAAAATCCGATCCCAATATTATCGTGTTTTGTGACACCAATAACAACCAGTGAACGATGTGGTTTTATACACATGGCTGAAAAATAACCGTCAATGTGAGTTAGATAGATGAATTTGTATCGGAATTAATAGTTTGGTGAATAATTTGTTGGGGGAATGAGAGCTAACGAAAAGTCGCGAATCCTGAGTGGCCCATGTGAACGATTGAGTTGACCTCTGATACTTAGCAAGTGGATAGAAGTTTTAAGCCGATTTTTTGACGATTAAAAACGAAAAAAGCTCAGTTTTTCAACTGAGCTTTTTTCTTGAATTTGGCTCCCCCTGCAAGACTTGAACTTGCGACATACGGATTAACAGTCCGCCGTTCTACCGACTGAACTAAGGGGGAATTGCTTTGCTTGAAAGCGGGACGAATCTTACCGAGCACTAAAACTAGTGTCAACAGTAAAAAAATACATTTTTTTGAAAAAATTCTGCTTAAAGCGCTTTACTTTTTTGTAGTGCTTGCCAGTAAAGGGCTAGAGTTACTTATCCACTAAAATTGTGGATAAGTGTGTTGATGAGATCTGAGTAAAGATCTTTTATATGCAACGTGGTTTGTTTTGTGTGCATTTTTAGTCAGTTTTATGCGCAAAATAGGCAAATGAAACAGTGATTTATTGAGTGAGTGGGTAAAATATTCAAAGTGGATAAAAGATGAGCTTTTGGGGATAACGAGCTTTTTAGAGAAGTTTTGGGGAAAAGTTGTGGAAACTATAAGTTGATATTAGAGGAGTGTTTATCAACTAGGGCGAAGTACTATATCAGAGCGACTCGAATAAGGCTATAGCCATATAGACAAAGTACAAAAATTATTAACAATGAGTGAGAAAAATCATTTAGGCATAGATTTCGTTTACTAAGGTGTATATATATACAGCGCAGAAGTGGTAACACAGCCTAACGTAGTAAAGGCAGTAAAGATTGAGGAAGGGTATGAGTAAAGTTTATGAACTGGTCTCTGAGTATCAGCCATCAGGTGACCAGCCAACCGCGATTAAGCAATTATTAGAAGGCTTAGATGCGGGGTTGGCGCATCAGACGCTTTTAGGTGTAACGGGTTCTGGTAAAACGTTCACGCTAGCGAATGTGATTGCTCAAGCACAGCGTCCTGCAATTTTACTGGCGCCAAATAAAACCCTCGCGGCTCAGTTGTATGGGGAAATGAAATCGTTCTTTCCTAACAATGCGGTCGAGTATTTTGTGTCTTACTACGACTACTACCAACCAGAAGCGTACGTGCCTACAACTGACACCTTTATTGAAAAAGATGCGTCAGTGAACGCTCACATTGAGCAAATGCGTTTGTCTGCCACCAAAGCTTTACTAGAACGAAAAGACGCCATCATCGTCGCTTCTGTCTCGGCCATTTATGGTTTGGGTGATCCGGAGTCGTATTTACAGATGATGCTGCACTTACGCCGTGGTGACGTGATCGATCAGCGTGACATGCTTCGTCGTCTAGCGGAACTCCAATACTCGCGTAATGATGTCGCTTTTGAACGCGGTCAGTTCCGTGTTCGCGGCGAAGTGATTGACATATTCCCAGCCGAGTCTGACCAAGATGCTGTGCGCGTTGAAATGTTTGATGATGAAGTGGATTGCATCAGTGTGTTCGACCCATTGACGGGTGTCGTGAAACAAAGAGATTTGCCGCGTTACACGGTTTACCCGAAAACGCACTACGTGACGCCCCGCGACCGTATTCTCGAAGCGATAGAAAGCATCAAAGTTGAGCTCGAAGTACGCAAGAAACAATTACTAGAGAATAACAAGCTAATAGAAGAGCAGCGCATTAGCCAGCGTACACAGTTTGATATCGAGATGATGAATGAGCTCGGTTTCTGCTCTGGTATCGAAAACTACTCACGTTATCTCAGTGGTCGTTCTGAGGGTGAGCCGCCTCCAACCTTGTTCGATTACTTGCCTCATGATGGTTTGCTTATCATCGATGAGTCCCACGTGACTGTACCGCAGATTGGTGCGATGTATAAAGGTGACCGTTCACGTAAAGAAACTCTGGTTGAGTTTGGTTTCCGCTTACCATCGGCGTTGGACAACCGTCCTCTAAAATTTGAAGAATTTGAGTCTCTTGCTCCGCAAACTATTTTCGTCTCGGCGACGCCGGGTAATTATGAGCTAGAGAAATCGGCAGGTGAAATTGCGGATCAAGTCGTGCGTCCTACCGGCTTGCTGGATCCAATACTCGAAGTTCGACCAGTCGCGACTCAGGTCGATGATCTGTTGTCTGAAATTCGTATTCGTGCCGCCAAAGAGGAACGTGTTCTTGTTACGACTCTGACCAAACGAATGGCGGAAGATTTAACGGAATATCTGCATGAGCATGATGTTCGTGTTCGTTATCTTCACTCCGACATCGACACGGTAGAGCGCGTCGAGATCATTCGAGATTTGCGCTTAGGTGAGTTCGATGTCTTAGTGGGTATCAACTTGCTTCGAGAAGGTTTGGATATGCCGGAAGTCTCGCTGGTGGCAATTTTGGATGCCGACAAAGAAGGTTTCTTGCGTTCAGAACGTTCACTCATTCAGACGATAGGTCGTGCTGCACGAAACATTGAGGGTAAAGCGATTCTCTATGCGGATAGCATTACAAAATCGATGAAAAAAGCGATGGATGAAACCAATCGTCGTCGTGAGAAGCAGCAAGCGTACAACGAGAAAATAGGCATTACGCCGCAAGCGTTAAAACGTAATATCAAGGATATTATGGAATTGGGCGACATTACTAAGTCCAAACGTCAACGCAATACTAAGCAAGTGCCACTGTCTAAAGTCGCTGAACCATCTCAAACTTACGAAGTGATGTCTCCACAACAATTGGAGAAGGAAATCAGTCGACTAGAAGCGGCGATGTACCAACATGCTCAGGATCTGGAATTCGAGCTTGCGGCTGAGAAGCGTGATGAAATAGAAAAACTGCGTGCGCAATTCATCGCGAATAGCTAGTTAACACGAAAAGCTGTTTCTAAAGAGATACTTGGAATAGGCAAAAAAAGAAGCCAATAGGCAGTCGGGTCTATTGGCTTGTTTTGTGAACATATCGTTCACTAACAACGTCAGTTGGCTAGGTGACCCGAGGGGTCGCTAATATATCAGCATGCTTTATGCCACTTTTTAACCTATTGATATCATTTTTGATTCTATTATCATTAACCGTAACTTTGCTAATGTTATTTGCAAAATGCAAAGCGTAATGCGATTATTGTTTAAAACACAACAAAATATTAGCTAGGTTATGCAACAAAAAACTGAAGGCCAAAAATCTCGTTACCTTCTGATGGTTGAGGATACAGCATCGGTTGCGGCGTTATACCGCTCGTACCTCACGCCGTTAGGGATCGACATTAATATTGTCGGTACAGGTAGAGATGCCATTGAAAGTCTCAATCATCGAATTCCAGATCTTATTCTTCTCGATCTTCGTCTGCCTGATATGACGGGGATGGATGTTTTGCACGCCGTTAAAAAGAGTCATCCAGATGTGCCGATCATTTTCATGACGGCTCATGGCTCTATCGATACAGCGGTAGAAGCGATGCGTCATGGCTCTCAAGACTTTTTGATCAAACCGTGTGAAGCAGACCGTCTGCGTGTTACGGTCAACAACGCAATTCGCAAAGCAACTAAGCTAAAAAATGAAGCAGATAATCCGGGTAATCAGAATTACCAAGGTTTTATCGGCAGCAGCCAAACCATGCAGCAGGTCTATCGCACCATTGACTCTGCCGCTAGCAGTAAAGCGAGTATCTTTATTACTGGTGAAAGTGGTACGGGTAAAGAGGTATGCGCAGAAGCCATCCACGCTGCAAGCAAACGTGGTGATAAGCCGTTTATTGCCATCAACTGTGCGGCCATACCTAAAGACTTAATCGAAAGTGAACTATTTGGTCACGTAAAAGGGGCATTTACTGGTGCGGCAAATGACCGTCAAGGTGCCGCTGAGTTAGCCGATGGTGGCACGTTGTTCCTCGATGAATTGTGTGAAATGGATTTGGACCTACAAACCAAATTATTGCGATTCATCCAAACCGGTACGTTCCAGAAAGTGGGCTCTTCAAAAATGAAGAGTGTGGATGTGCGTTTCGTTTGTGCGACCAACCGAGACCCTTGGAAAGAAGTTCAAGAAGGGCGTTTCCGCGAAGACTTATACTACCGTTTATACGTGATTCCTTTGCATCTTCCGCCTCTTCGCGAACGTGGTGAAGATGTGATTGAAATTGCGTACTCACTGTTAGGCTATATGTCTCATGAAGAGGGCAAAAACTTTGTCCGCTTTTCTCAAGAAGTGATTGATCGCTTTAACAGTTATGAGTGGCCGGGTAACGTCCGACAACTACAAAACGTATTGCGTAATATCGTGGTGCTTAACAACGGCAAAGAAATTACGTTAGATATGTTGCCACCGCCGCTGAATCAACCATTAGATAGGCCATCTGTATCTAAACTGATTGAGCCAAAAGCGATGACTGTTTCAGAGATCATGCCGCTATGGATGACAGAGAAAATGGCGATTGAACAAGCGATTGAGGCGTGTGACGGTAATATTCCAAGAGCCGCTGGGTATCTTGATGTCAGTCCGTCAACGATTTACCGCAAACTACAAGCATGGAATGGTAAAGAAGAGCGGCAGAAGGTGTAAGCATGACGATATTGAATCAACAAAAAATAGATGAACTGTCGATGGAAATCGGCAGTGATAACGTGCCTGTTTTGCTCGATATTTTTTTGGGTGAGATGGATACGTACATCGACAACTTGTCGCAGTTAGAAGGTTCAGAGCGCTTAGTGTATTTGAAAGAGATCAGCCATGCGCTAAAAAGCAGTGCTGCGAGTTTCGGAGCCGACAGTTTGTGTGAGTTAGCGATGTCTATCGATAAAAAAGCCAAATCTGGTGAGTTAGTTGAACAGGGTAGTGAGGTTAACACTATGCTTGAACGCTTGAATGAAACACGCGACGCGTATCGCTCTTGGACTCAATAAAGCCTTTACTTTTTAAACACAAAGCCCTTCCATATTGGAAGGGCTTTGTCGTATCAACGTAGGCAGTCTCAAGTGGCTACTTAGTGAGTAGTTGGTTTTCTATCGCTGCTTTCAACTTATCTCGGTCGTGACGCCAATCTCGGTTGGTTGAGGCTAATGATTCGGTAACGACGTTCCATTGTTCCAACACTTTCTGGTCCGTTTCTTCGGCAAGGACGACATCGATTCTTCGTCCTTGGCACGCACGTTCACACCATTCCAGCTTTTGCGCCATCGACATTCGACCTGCTGGGCCGTATTCAGGGCTGAGGTTAGCAACGAATATCACCTTCGCTTTTCGGTTTGCTGCAATGGCTTTGCCCAGCTCAGGCAATAACAGTGGCGGCATAATACTGGTGAGGAAACTGCCTGGGCCAAGAATGATTGCATCGGCTTCTGCCAGAGCAGTAACGGCTTCTTTAGTGGCTGGAACTTCTGGTGAAAGATCTAAGCGACGTAAGTCGGTTTCCATCTCATCCACATTGGTTTCACCTGTGACCCATTGACCGTTCACTGAAAGCGCAGACAAATCCGAAGGGTGCTCTGACATTGGCAGAATATTGACATCAACCTTAAGCATGTTTCGGATCAGATTGATTGCATCCAGCGGTCGAACCGACAAGTTATCCAATGCTGTTAGCATCAAATTGCCAAGGTTGTGGCCGTCCAGCTCTCCCGTACCTTTAAAGCGGTATTCGAACATCATCGAACTGATAGATGGTTCAGTGATTAGCTGGTTGATGCAGTTTCTGGTGTCTCCCCAAGCGATGCCACCTTGGCAGTGACGAATACGCCCAGTTGAACCACCATTGTCGGTTGTGGCAACAATGCCCGTAGCATTACTGCCAAAGTCTTTTAAAGCGGCTAACATTCGACCTAAGCCATGACCACCGCCAACAGCGACCACTTTCTTATCCGTATAGATATTCATTACGTTCTTCTAATAATGTTGTAAAAAACGGCTACAATTTAACTTAATGAGTGTCCTAACGGTACTCACTAAGCGGTAATTTGTGTCTCTAGAGAGTTTTTTATCACTCAAGTCTGGATTCCATTACAAATATTAAGTATTTTACACCGCAAAGCTATCAGGGGTTATCCCTCTGGTTGCCATAACTCCGAGCTCACTATGCTAAGTCCGAGGATAAGCATCTTGAGCCAGTGACATACTGTCACAAGGGCATGATTGGAAATGGCCATGCCTCCCGTGTTTGGAAAGGTGTTCCGTGGCGCAACAATTCGAAGACAAATTTCATCGTAAGTTTTATTACTTGCGTCTGTCTGTGACCGACGTATGTAATTTCAAATGTACCTATTGCCTTCCTGATGGTTACAAACCATCGGGCAACAAAAACTCGTCTTTTTTATCTCTTCCTGAAATCAAACGGGTCGTAAAAGCGTTTGCTGATTGTGGCACGTCAAAAGTGCGCATTACTGGCGGTGAGCCAAGCTTGCGCAAAGATTTCACTGACATCATTCATTCTGTCGCAACGACGCCAGGCATCAAAAAGGTGGCGACGACGACCAACGGCTACAGAATGGCGAAGCAAGTTGCAGACTGGCGTGAAGCCGGTTTAACAAACATCAATGTGAGTGTCGATAGCCTCGACCCTCGAATGTTCCATCAGATTACTGGTGAAAACAAGTTCGCTGAAGTCATGAATGGTATCGAGCGTGCGTTCGAAGTCGGTTATGAGCAGGTTAAAGTTAATGTGGTGTTGATGAAAGATCTGAACCATCACGAGCTACCCGCATTTCTTAACTGGATCAAAGACCGTCCAATCCAATTGCGCTTTATTGAGCTAATGCAAACGGGCGAGATGGATGACCTATTTTCAAAGCATCATGTTTCTGGTGTTGCGATTCGTAATCAACTGATTGCGAACGGCTGGTTACTGAAAGTGCGTTCGCACAATGATGGCCCCGCTCAGGTGTTCGTTCACCCAGATTACAAAGGTGAAATTGGTCTTATCATGCCTTATGAAAAAGACTTTTGTGAAAGCTGTAACCGTCTGCGTGTTTCTGCGCTGGGTAAGCTGCACCTTTGTTTGTTTGGTGAACATGGCGTGGAACTGCGTGATTTATTGGAGCGTGATGACCAAGAAAACGAGTTGATTGAACGTATCCAATCGCAGCTGCAAACAAAGTCCGTAAGCCACTTCTTACACGATGGCAATACTGGTATGACGCCGCATCTTGCGTCTATCGGCGGCTAACTTTATTCAATTTTTTAGAGAGAGCTTGGTGCTAAGCTGGCTCTAACTTTTTCCGAATCGATACCAAGCGTATCAAAGCTAATTTAGAGAATAGGTGAACAAATGGGTCACGCTGAAAGCAAATTTCAACCTGCAAATATTGCCGTTCTAACGGTATCTGACACACGTACTGAAGAAAACGATACCTCTGGTCGTTACCTTGTTGAACACGCTCAAGAAGCGGGTCACAACGTAGTAGACAAACAAATCGTTATTGATGACATGTACAAGATCCGCGCGATCGTTTCTCAATGGATTGCCGATGAAAACGTCCAAGTGATCATGATCACTGGCGGTACAGGTTTTACCTCACGCGATAGCACGCCAGAAGCACTTAAGCCTCTATTTGATAAAGAAGTGGAAGGTTTTGGTGAGTTGTTCCGTATGGTGTCGTATGAAGAAATCGGTACGTCTACCATTCAGTCTCGTGCGATTGCAGGTTTTGCTAACCACACCGTGATCTTCGCAATGCCAGGTTCAACTGGTGCGTGTCGTACAGGCTGGACAAAAATTATTAAACAGCAGTTGGATGCAAGTCATCGCCCTTGTAACTTCATGCCACACCTATCTGTATAACCTTTCCTAAAAGCGAAGGAAAAACAATGACCCAATTTACACACATTAATGCATCTGGCGAAGCGAACATGGTCGATGTGTCTGCAAAAGCAGAAACCGTGCGTGAAGCTCGCGCTGAAGCATTTATACACATGGCTCCAGAAACCTTGCAACTTATTGTCTCTGGCCAGCACCACAAAGGTGATGTGTTCGCAACGGCTCGTATTGCTGGTATTCAAGCAGCGAAGAAAACATGGGATTTGATTCCACTTTGTCATCCGCTACTGCTTTCTAAAGTTGAAGTTCAACTGGAAGCTATCGAAGCAGAAAACAAAGTTCGCATCGAATCTGTATGTAAACTTGCGGGTAAAACTGGTGTCGAAATGGAAGCGCTCACTGCAGCTTCCGTCGCTGCACTAACGATTTACGATATGTGTAAAGCAGTACAAAAAGACATGGTCATTGGTCAAGTTCGTCTATTAGAGAAGACGGGTGGCAAATCTGGACATTTCAAGGCGGAATCATGATTAAAGTACTCTTCTTTGCTCAAACCCGCGAGCTAGTGGGTATCGACAGCGTTGATTTGGACGGCCAGTTCGATACGGTCGAAGCCGTTCGCGCACATCTTGTCGAAGCGGGCGCAGAAAAAGCAGGCAAGTGGGATTTGGCGCTTGAGCCAGGCAAGCTGCTTGCTGCAGTGAACCAATCGATCGTCCCACTGGATACACAAGTAAAAGCGGGTGACGAAGTTGCGTTTTTCCCACCGGTAACGGGAGGCTAAGATGGATCCTCGTGTTTCTGTACAAGTTGAAGACTTTTCTGTTGATCAAGAATATCAACGCTTGTCGGAAGGCACTGCTGCTGGTGCGGTCGTGACTTTTATCGGTAAAGTCAGAGATATGAACCTTGGTGACAACGTGATTGGCTTGCACCTAGAGCATTATCCGGGGATGACGGAAAAGAGCTTGAGCGATATTTGTGATGAAGCGGAAGCTCGCTGGCCACTGCTTGGCGTGCGTGTGATTCATCGTGTGGGTGATATGGACAGCGGCGACCAAATTGTATTTGTGGGCGTTTCCAGTGCGCACCGCGGCGCGGCATTTGATGCGTGCGAGTTCATTATGGACTATCTGAAAACCAAAGCACCGTTTTGGAAAAAAGAGCGCACAACTAACGAAGATCGTTGGATTGAATCGCGCGACACTGATCATCAAGCAGCGCAGCGCTGGGAAAAATAGAACCTGCCACTCGTTTTGACAAAAAATAAAAAGCTAAGTGTTAATCGCACTTAGCTTTTTTGTATTTCGCTATTTGTTCAACCATATTGAAACGGTTCAATACTGCGATTCTTATCTTCGAAAACACCCGTATTTTATCTCGGTGATATTGTTCACAATAAAAAATATCGAGCAATATATAAACGATTATTTGTTAGACTTTATTTGTCACAAATGTTAAATAATATGCAAATATCTAGCATAAGATGCTAACAAATAGTTTGAATTCAGAGTAATTGAAAGTTTTGGCTGATAAATGTCAGTTACAGTCTTCATTTTACTAGTGAATGCTTTTGTATTGGAGTTTATTGCTAGATATGTGCGGTTATTACAGAATTATTAGTTTTTTTGCTACATTTTTATGGCAAATTACTTCAATGATTGCTAATGTGTGCCGCAGTCTCTGTAAGGTTTTAGGCTTTTGTGCTCAGAAAGTGCACTAAAAAAATCTAAAACGCTGACCGTTCCAGTCCCTTATAGAGAAGTCATGGATGCTAACGAAAAAACTTGGAGTTTTACGCATGTATAAGAATAAAATCACGCGCGCTTTATTTATTGGTGCTGGTCTTTCTCTTGCCCTAGCGGGTTGTGGCGACAATAAGCCAGAAGAAAAACAGGCGGCTCAGCCAGCACCTGCACCAGAAGCAAAAACTGATTCTTCAGAACCGAAACTAGCAGCAGTTCAAGAATTGGTGCGTGGTAACGGTACAGAAGTTGCGACAATAGACCCTCACAAATCTCAAGGTGTTCCTGAATCTCACGTGATTCGCGACCTACTTGAAGGCCTAGTAAACCAAGACGCAGACGGTAACACTATCCCAGGTGTTGCAGAATCTTGGGAAACTGAAGACAACAAAACATACACTTTCCACCTACGCAAAGACGCGAAATGGTCAAACGGCGATCCTGTAACAGCAGGTGACTTCGTTTACAGTTTCCAACGTGCTGTCGACCCTGCAACGGCTTCTCCATACGCTTGGTACATGGAATACACCAAGATGAAGAATGCGAAAGACATCGTTGCTGGCAAAAAAGACAAGAGCGAGCTGGGTGTTAAAGCTGTGGATGACCACACTCTAGTGGTAGAGCTAGATACAGCTGTACCTTACTTCGTGATGATGATGGGCCACACAACAGTGAAGCCTGTTCACCAAGCGACAGTAGAGAAGTTCGGCGATCAATGGACGAAGCCAGAGAACTTTGTTGGTAACGGTGCTTATGTTGTTGACAACTGGGTTGTGAACGAGCGTCTAGTATTGAAGCGTAACGAGCAATACTGGGACAACGAAAACACCACACTAGAGAAAGTTACTTTCCTACCGATTGAAAACCAAGTTGCAGAAATGAACCGCTTCCTAGCGGGTGAAATCGACTTCACGAACGAACTGCCAACAGAGCACTTCAAGCGTCTGAAGAAAGAGCACCCACAAGAAGTATCTGTGACGGGTAACCTATGTACTTACTACTACATCTTCAACACGAAGAAAGCTCCGTTTGATGATGTACGTGTTCGTCAAGCTATCTCTTACGCGATTGACCGTAATATCGTAACTGATGCGATTTTAGCTCAAGGTCAAAAACCAGCTTACTTCCTAACGCCAGAAATCACAGCAGGTTTCAACCCAGAAATTCCTGCTTACGGCAAGATGACGCAAGAAGAGCGTAACGCAGAAGCGGCTCGTCTATTGGAAGAAGCAGGCTACGGCGCAGATAATCCACTTAAGTTTAACCTTCTTTACAACACGTCTGAGAACCACAAGAAAATTGCGGTTGCTCTAGGCTCTATGTGGAAGAAAACACTTGGTCTAGATGTAACGCTAGAAAACCAAGAGTGGAAAACATACCTATCAACAAAAGACTCAGGTAACTTCGAAGTTGCTCGTGCTGGTTGGTGTGGTGACTACAACGAAGCTTCGTCATTCTTGACTCTAATGATGAGCAACAACACCACTGGTGGTATTCACTACGACAGCAAAGAATATGATGCAATTATGAATAAAGCGTTCAGCTCTACGTCAAACGAAGAGCGTCAGGCGCTTTACCTAGAAGCTGAGAAGCTAATGGCGAAGGACATGCCAATTGCACCTATCTACCAGTACGTGAAATCACGTCTACTATCTACGAAAGTGGGTGGCTTCCCATCAAACAACGCGGAAGAAAAGATCTACTCTAAAGATCTCTACATCACTGAGTAAATCTTCAATCAGATAGAACTATAAAAATTAGGCTCTGCATGTGAGAAATTGCATGTAGCGCCTATGTTCAGTCCAAAATAAATCGGACTATTCTTTTTCATTTAAATTGTCACAGACTGAAAGAGTGAGTTTATGCTTAAATTCATCGCAAAAAGGATATTTGAGGCGATCCCAACAATGTTGGTTTTGATCACCGTATCTTTCTTTCTTATGCGTTTTGCACCGGGAAACCCTTTCTCGACAGAACGTCCACTACCGCCAGAAGTTATGGCGAACATTGAAGCGAAATACGGCCTTGATAAGCCAGTATTCGAGCAATACACAACGTATTTGACCAACGTTCTGCAAGGTGATTTTGGTCCATCGTTTAAATACCTAGATTACACAGTAAACGAGTTGATCGCCGTTGCTCTGCCAGTGTCAGCGAAAGTGGGTTTTATCGCCTTCATCTTTACGTTGATCATGGGCGTGACGGTCGGGACGATAGCGGCTCTCAAGCAGAATACGTGGGTTGACTACACCATAATGTCGACCGCGATGCTGGGTGTGGTTATGCCGTCGTTCGTATTGGCGCCAGCTCTGATTTACCTATTCTCTCTACATTGGCACATTTTCCCTGCGGGTGGTTGGCAAGATGGTAGCTGGCAGTTTTTAGTGTTGCCGGTTATTGGTATGTCATTGCTTTACGTTGCAACGTTTGCTCGTATTACTCGCGGTTCAATGATTGAGACACTAAACAGTAACTTTATCCGCACCGCTCGTGCTAAAGGTCTGAGTTACCGTTACATCATCATCAAACATGCTCTTAAACCAGCACTTCTTCCTGTTGTTTCATACATGGGTCCTGCTTTCGTAGGCATCATCACGGGTTCTGTTGTTATCGAAACCATCTTTGGTTTGCCGGGCATCGGTAAGCTATTCGTTAACGCTGCATTTAACCGTGACTACTCGCTAGTAATGGGTGTAACCATTCTGATTGGTTTCCTATTTATCTTATTCAACGCGATTGTAGATATTCTACTTGCAATGATTGACCCGAAAATTCGCTACTAACAGGGAAGTTTGGTTATGTTGACGAAAAAAGAAAACCTAGAAGCGATTGAAAAATTCTCTGAGAACTTAGAGATTGAAGGTCGCAGTCTTTGGCAAGATGCTCGTATCCGCTTTATGCGTAACAAAGCGGCGATGGTGAGCTTATTTATTCTTGTTTTAATGACGTTGGCGGTAATTGTTCTGCCGATGATCGCTCCTTATGCGTTTGACGATACTGACTGGTATGCAATGCACGTTGCGCCAAACTCTGAACATTGGTTTGGTACCGACAGTCTAGGCCGAGATTTGTACGTGCGTACTCTAATCGGCGGCCGTATCTCGTTAATGGTTGGCGTGATGGGTGCGTTCGTAGCGGTATTGATTGGTACACTTTACGGTGCGGCTTCTGGCTTCATTGGCGGTAAAGTTGACCGCATTATGATGCGTATTCTAGAAATCTTGTACGCTGTACCGTTCATGTTCCTAGTTATCGTACTTGTTACCTTCTTCGGCCGTAACATCATTCTTATCTTCGTTGCGATTGGTGCAATCGCCTGGTTGGATATGGCGCGTATCGTACGTGGTCAGACACTCAGCCTACGTAGTAAAGAGTTCATCGAAGCGGCGCACGTTTGTGGTGTAAGTAATTGGAAGATCATTACTCGCCATATCGTACCGAACGTATTAGGTATTGTAGCGGTTTACTCTACGCTTCTAATTCCGAGCATGATTCTGACCGAATCATTCCTATCATTCCTTGGTCTTGGTGTTCAGGAACCAATGACAAGTTGGGGCGCACTTCTACAAGAAGGTGCACAGACAATGGAAGTAGCAATTTGGCAGTTGGCATTCCCAGCGGCGTTCATGGTTGTGACTCTATTCTGCTTCAACTACGTTGGTGACGGCCTGCGCGACGCGCTGGATCCAAAAGACAGATAATTAAAAGATAAGATTAAGGAAGCAATGATGAGCTTATTAGATGTCAAAGATCTGCGTGTCGAATTTACCACCCAAGATGGTATTGTAACCGCAGTAAACGATTTGAACTTTTCTCTGAAGCAGGGCGAAACTCTCGGTATCGTGGGTGAATCTGGTTCAGGTAAATCACAAACTGTATTCGCAATCATGGGTCTACTGGCGAAAAACGGCAAGATCTCAGGCAGTGCGAAATTTGAAGGTCGAGAAATTCTTAACCTTCCAGAAAAAGAGCTGAACAAAGTTCGTGCTGAACAGATCGCGATGATCTTCCAAGACCCAATGACGTCACTGAACCCTTACATGAAAGTCAGTGACCAGTTGATGGAAGTGCTAATGCTGCACAAAGGCATGGGCAAAGCAGAAGCGTTTGAAGAATCAGTACGTATGCTGGAAGCAGTAAAAATCCCTGAAGCACGTAAGCGTATTACCATGTATCCGCACGAGTTCTCTGGCGGTATGCGTCAGCGTGTAATGATTGCGATGGCGCTATTGTGCCGTCCTAAACTGCTGATTGCGGATGAACCAACAACCGCGTTGGACGTAACCGTTCAGGCACAGATCATGGACTTGTTGAACGAGCTGAAATCCGAGTTCAACACTGCAATCATTATGATCACCCACGACCTAGGTGTTGTTGCTGGTTCATGTGACAAAGTGCTTGTGATGTACGCAGGTCGTACGATGGAGTACGGCAACGTAAACGAAATTTTCTACAACCCAAGCCACCCTTATGCGGAAGGTCTGTTAAAGGCGATCCCTCGTCTGGATACAGAAGGCGAAATTCTGCCAACCATTCCTGGCAATCCACCAAACTTGCTGCGTCTACCACCGGGCTGCCCTTACCAAGAGCGTTGTCATCGTGTGATGGACCGCTGTAAGCGTGAGGCACCAATCTTGACGCCATTTGGTGATGGTCGTCAGCGTGCATGTTTTTCTGAATGGGAGGCTTGGAACAAATGAGCGCAGATAAAAAGTTAATTCTGGATGTATCTGATCTGAAAGTTCACTTCAGCATCGCATCAAAATCAGCGTGGCCTTGGTCAAAACCTTCCAGCCTAAAAGCGGTAGATGGCGTAAATGTGCGCCTCTATGAAGGGGAAACGCTTGGCGTAGTAGGTGAGTCAGGTTGTGGTAAATCGACCTTCGCACGTGCCATCATTGGACTTGTTGAAGCGACCGATGGCGAAGTGGTTTGGTTAGGCCAAGACCTCACCAAAATGAAAGATGTACAGCGCCGTGAAACGCGTAAAGAAATCCAGATGATTTTCCAAGATCCTTTGGCTTCTCTTAACCCGCGTATGACCGTTGGCGACATCATCGCTGAGCCGCTAGAAACGTTCTATCCAGAACTGTCTAAGCAAGAAGTGAAAGACCGCGTTAAAGAGATGATGGCGAAAGTTGGTCTATTGCCAAACGTAATCAACCGTTACCCGCATGAATTCTCAGGTGGTCAGTGTCAGCGTATCGGTATCGCACGCGCACTTATCCTTAAGCCAAAAATGATCATCTGTGACGAACCAGTTTCGGCGCTAGACGTATCGATTCAGGCTCAAGTCGTTAACCTTCTGAAAGAGCTGCAAAAAGAGCTAGGACTTTCTTTGGTGTTTATCGCACACGATTTGTCAGTGGTGAAACATATCTCTGATCGTGTTCTCGTGATGTATTTGGGTAACGCGGTAGAGTTAGGCGAAGCGGATGCGCTATTTGCAGACCCTAAGCACCCTTATACGCGTGCGCTGATGTCGGCGGTTCCAATCCCAGACCCAGAGCTAGAACGCAATAAAACCATCCAAATGTTGGAAGGGGATCTGCCATCACCAATCAATCCTCCTTCAGGTTGTGTGTTCCGTACTCGTTGCCCTCAAGCGACAGAAGAGTGTGCAAAAACCAAACCTACGATTGAAGGTACAGACATTCACGCGGTTTCTTGTATTCACGTGAGCGTGTAACCACCAAATGTTAGGTTAAGTAAATTCAGCCTGTGACGGGCTTAAGCGCGATTCCTTTTAATAGGGTCGCGCTTTTTTTATGCTCACGTTCTTTGAACATGAATTTCAATGCTCATTCGAATTTCTTGAACAAGATGTCCTAAGCGTGATGATTTTCTGTTTCTTATGAATCTCTAATATAAAGGGAGACATAAGAAATAGGAGAGCAATCATGGGTAAGTTGGTCGAAGGCGTATGGCACGATGTGTGGTATGACACAAAAGCGAATGGCGGGAAGTTCGTTCGTGAAGACGCAGGATTTCGTGACTGGATTAAAAATGATTCAGAGGCGGTATTCCAACCAGAATCTGGCCGTTACCATTTGTATGTTTCTCTCGCGTGCCCTTGGGCACATCGAACGCTTATCTTCCGTAAGTTGAAAGGTCTAGAGCCACACATTGATGTGACGGTTGTTTGCCCTGATATGCTCAGTCAAGGTTGGCAAATGGGTTTACCTGAGCCACTGTTTGGTCATACACGTATGCACCAAATCTACACTCAAGCGAAACCTGACTACACTGGGCGTGTTACGGTGCCAGTTTTATGGGACAAAAAGACCAACACCATCGTGTCGAATGAATCGTCAGAGATCATTCGTATGTTTAACTCCGCATTTAACGATCTCACGGGCAATCATGACGATTATTATCCCGAGCCACTACGCGGTGTGATTGATGAATGGAATGATTACATCTATCCAAACGTGAATAATGGGGTGTACCGTTGCGGTTTTGCTACTTCACAAGAAGCGTATGAAGAGGCTTTTGAATCATTGTTTTCGGCCTTAGATAAAATTGATGCCCATCTGGCGACCCATCGCTATCTAGCAGGCAATAAAATTACGGAAGCCGATTGGCGTTTGTTCACCACGTTAGTGCGTTTTGATGCCGTGTATGTTGGGCACTTCAAGTGTAATAAACAACGCATTGCCGATTACGTCAATATTCAGGGTTATCTGAAAGAGTTGTATCAGATTGACAGTATCGCCGATACCACCGATTTCTATCATATTAAGCGCCATTATTACTTCAGTCACACAGGGATTAATCCAACGCAAGTGGTGCCTAAAGGGCCTGATTTAGACTTTAGTTCTCCTCACCAAAGAGAAATGATCGGTTAGTTTGTAACGGTTCATCCAATACAAAAGCCCTTAACGACGTACTGCGTTGTTAAGGGCTTTTATTTACGCTAAGTACTAGGACCAGTAGGGGCAATTTTTAAATATATGCTCGCCTTATTTAGCGCGGACGATGTCCATTACCAACTTACCGTCAACCTTTACTGGGCCATCTTCTTTGGCTCCGAGTGAATACTCAAATACGCCCGTCTTCATTCCACCTTTTTCTCCGTGGACCATTAGCATTAGCATGTCACCGGACTCAACCGGTTCCATCAAAATTGCATTCACGTTCTC
Source organism: Vibrio sp. zbq_1 (assembly GCF_043102935.1). Classification (NCBI taxonomy): domain Bacteria; kingdom Pseudomonadati; phylum Pseudomonadota; class Gammaproteobacteria; order Vibrionales; family Vibrionaceae; genus Vibrio; species Vibrio sp. zbq_1. The sequence goes on along the minus strand of NZ_JBICJH010000044.1, from coordinate 237,800 downwards.
ATTTTGTCCCATTTTAAGCGGAGCATAGCCGATCACGGGGCCTGGCTTCATCGATTCATCTGTTCGATGTACAACCATCCAGCCGTTTTCGTCAGCATGAGCCATTTTTGCCGTTACCGTGCCCGCGGACATATCTTGATCTGCGCCTTCAATACTTGGAGAGGAAAAACTAAATGCAGAAAAACTGAACAGACATGCAGCTAAACCAAACTTTAGAAATGAGTTGTTGATGGAGTTGTTCATATGTATTCCTTACTTATGTGTGAGATTGCGTAATTGCATTCCATCTTCGTTACGTAGTTTCTCGTAAGAAAGTTCAGATGATATGAAAATAATGCCGATAAATTGAACGGGAGAGGGAAAATCGCTCCGTATTATTGAGCTCTGGTGATAGTTAAAAGCCAGGACAAGACTCGCTGGTAAGGCAGGAACGGTGGCCAGTTTCAGATTATCTTCTTGTCGTCACAGCTTCTTACCAATATTCAAATAAACTAATGATATGACAACCGCTTTTTAACGGGGTGATGCATGGATATCAACGAGTTTGCGACTGGCGAGCATCTTATCTGGAATCTGCTTATTGCCTTGCTATTGGGTGCGATTATCGGGACACAGCGCGGCTGGGTGATGCGAAATAGTGTTGAAGGTAGTCGTGTTGCTGGTATTCGTACGTTCTCTCTTGTCGGGTTACTTGGTGGTCTTGTCGCGATTCTTGCGGATCTCTATTCTCCTTTATTGCTTGGTTTTGCCTTGATTGCGTTGGTGATATTGGCGTGTATCGCGTTTGTCATGCAGCAGAAGAAGAGTCGCGATATCAGTATTACTGGCGTGGTTAGCTTGTTGGTGACGTTTGTGTTGGGCAGTTTAGCTGTGTCGGGAGAAGCGGTGCTTGCGGCATCTGCAGCTGTGATTACCGCAGTGGTGCTCGACAACAAGCGAGAACTTCACCAAGCGTTGCAAAAATTACAGGAATACGAGCTAGATGCAGCGCTCCGGTTGCTGATTATCTCCATCGTGTTATTGCCGCTTCTTCCAAATCAATCCTATGGCCCTTGGAACGCTCTTAACCCTTACGAGATTTGGTGGATGGTTGTGTTGATTGCCAGTATTTCGTTTGTGGGCTATTTCGCAATCAAAATCGGTGGGGCGAAACGTGGCATATTGTTCACCTCCATTTTTGCAGGTTTAAGTTCTTCGACGGCGTTAACACTGCAGTTTTCCCATCTTTCTCGGGAGCAAGCCAATATCAGCCCATTGCTTGCTAGTGGCATACTCCTGAGTTGCGGCACCATGTTTCCTCGGCTGTTGATTATTCTGTTTGTGATTAATCCTCAACTTGTCTCGTTACTATGGCCGATTGTGATGGCCATGATGGCGGCGCTGTATTTGCCTGCTTGGTGGATATGGCGGCGGAGTGAAGTGGAACAGATCGAACAATCGAACAAACAGAGCAACCCACTCGCACTGCAATCGGCGCTGTTTTTTGGGATGATGCTGGCGGTGATTATGCTGCTGTCACATGCGCTAGCTGAGTGGTTCGGTAATGCAGGTGTCTTAATTTTATCGGCCCTTTCAGGGATTACGGATGTAGACGCAATTTCCTTGGCGCTTGGTCGTCAGAGCATCCAAATATTGAGCGTAACCACCGCCGCGCTGGGTATCTTAATTGCAGCATCGGTCAATACCATTGTTAAGATGAGTATGGTTGTCGCGATAGGAGACAAAAAATTATGGCTTAGGGTCGCGCCTGTGATGGTGGGATGTGTTGCCGTTGGGGCACTGATGTTCTTTGTCTTGTATTGAGTATCTGTTTTCTAAACCGTGTGTCTTGAACAACAAAAAAGCCCTCGACGAATCGAGGGCTTTGACTATTCATTCAAGCAGAGAAAAGAATTACTTCTGTTCTTGAGTTGCTTGGATTGCTGTTAGAGCGATGGTGTACACGATATCGTCTACTAGCGCGCCACGAGACAAGTCGTTTACTGGCTTGCGCATACCTTGCAGCATTGGACCGATAGATACTAGGTCTGCTGAACGTTGTACCGCTTTGTAAGTCGTGTTACCAGTGTTTAGGTCTGGGAATACGAATACTGTCGCTTTACCTGCAACTGGAGAGTTTGGTGCTTTAGAAGCAGCAACGTTTTCCATGATCGCAGCGTCGTACTGTAGAGGACCGTCGATGATAAGATCAGGACGTTTCTCTTGAGCCAGTTTTGTTGCTTCACGTACTTTATCAACGTCTGCACCCTTACCAGATTCACCAGTAGAGTAAGAGATCATTGCAACGCGTGGTTCGATACCGAATGCTGCTGCAGAGTCAGCAGATTGGATAGCGATTTCAGCAAGTTGTTCAGCTGTTGGATCTGGGTTGATTGCACAGTCACCGTATACCAGTACTTGATCAGGCAGAAGCATGAAGAATACTGAAGATACGATAGACGCGTTTGGTGCAGTCTTGATGATTTGGAACGGAGGAACGATAGTGTTCGCCGTAGTGTGAACCGCACCAGAAACTAGGCCGTCAACTTCGTTGTTCTCAAGCATCATTGTGCCAAGGAATACTGAATCTTGTAGTTTCTCACGAGCTACAACTTCAGTCATACCTTTCGCGCCACGTAGCTCAACTAGACGAGCAACGTAGTTTTCGCGAATAGCATCAGCGTCAATGATTTGAACGCCAGCACCTAGCTCAACACCTTGCTGCGCTGCAACGCGTTTGATTTCTGCTGGGTTACCTAGAAGCACACATTCTGCAATGCCGCGCTCTGCACAGATAGCCGCTGCTTTCACTGTACGTGGCTCATCACCTTCAGGAAGAACGATGCGCTTACCTGCTTTACGAGCAAGTTCAGTTAACTGGTAACGGAATGCAGGTGGGCTTAGACGACGAGATTTTTGAGTACCTTCCGTCATTGACTCGATCCAGTTACCGTCGATGTGACCAGCAACGTGCTCGTTAATGAACTCGATACGCTCTTTGTCGTCTGCAGGTACTTCAATGCTGAAGCTCTGTAGGTTTAGAGAAGTCTGCCAAGTGTTACCTTGTGCTTTGAAGATAGGTAGACCAGTTTCGAATGCTGGCTTACATAGACCTTCGATCTCACGTGGGATGTCGTAACCGCCAGTTAGCAGTACAGCACCGATATCAACGCCGTTCATTGCCGCTAGAGAAGCTGCAACGATTACGTCTGGACGGTCTGCAGAAGTAACAAGTAGAGAACCTGGTTTGAAGTGCTCAATCATGTTTGGCAGAGAACGTGCACAGAACGTGATGCTCTTGATGCGACGAGTGTTGATGTCACCTTCGTTGATGATATCTGCTTTCAGGTGCTTCGCCATGTCGATTGCACGAGTAGCAATAAGATCGATGCTCCATGGCACGCAACCTAGTACACGAATTGGAGAAGTGTTGAAGATTTCCATCACTTTCATTTCGTTTTGCTTCGCGCTATCTGCATCGTCAAAGATTTCAGATAGGTCAGGGCGAGTACGGCCAGCTTCGTCAACAGGTGCGTTTAGCTTGTTGATGATAACGCCAGAGATGTTTTTGTTCTTAGTACCGCCGAAGTTAGAACATGCTACTTCGATGCGCTCTTTAAGTTGAGCTGGGTTATCAGTGCCTGGAGTAGCCACTAGAACAATTTCTGCGCCAAGTGTTGCTGCGATTTCAGCGTTCACTTGGTTAGCGAATGGGTGCTTACGAGTTGGTACTAGACCTTCGATAAGTGTTACATCCGCATCTTTATTGATTTGGTTGTAACGCTCAACAACAGTTTCTAGTAGCTCGTCCATGTTGTCGTTACCGATTAGGCTCTCAGCAACAGACATCGCCATAGGTTCACCGATCTTCATATCGCTGTTGTGGCCAACGATAGTAGAAGTCAGATCAGGTTGATCACCACCAGAACGTGGTTGAGAAATTGGTTTGTAGAAAGAAACCTTAACGCCTTTGCGCTCCATTGCGCGAAGAACACCCATGCTTACGCTAGTTAGACCAACACCAGCACTTGCAGGGATAAGCATAATAGTACGAGACATTCGTAGAGTACCTTTAGCTATTGGGGGATAAAAGCTCAACTCTTATTCCATGACGCTCGAAGAATAGGAGTTGAGCCCCTAAGAAATTCGTTGGATGAAAATCTGGCTAGCCAAGTGGCTAGCCAGAAAATTCAATTAAAGACCTGCTAGACGTGCAGTGTCTTCAGCAATAACTAGCTCTTCGTTAGTAGAGATAACCATTGCAGGGATACGGCTGTTTTCAGTAGTGATAACGCCTTCGCCGCCGAAACGAGCTTTAAGGTTAGCTTCGCTGTCTACTTCGATACCGAAGATACCTAGACGGTTTAGAACCATTTCACGGATAGGTGCAGAGTTTTCGCCGATACCACCAGTGAAAGTGATTGCATCTAGACGACCATCTAGAGTTGCAGTGTAACCAGCAACGTACTTAGCTAGACGGTGACAGAACACGTCCATTGCACGAGTTGCTTCTTCTTTCTCACCGTAGTTGTCTTCAACGAAACGACAGTCAGAAGTCACTTCAGTTAGACCTTGAAGGCCAGACTCTTTAGTTAGCATTGTGTTGATTTTCTCAACTGAGTAACCAAGAGTGTCGTGTAGGTGGAAGATGATCGCAGGGTCGATGTCACCACAACGAGTACCCATTACTAGACCTTCAAGTGGCGTTAGACCCATTGAAGTATCTACAGATTGACCGTTCTTAACTGCACATACAGAAGCACCGTTACCTAGGTGACAGTTGATGATGTTTACTTCTTCAACTGGTTTGTTTAGTAGGCCTGCAACTTCACGAGTGATGAATAGGTGTGAAGTACCGTGCATGCCGTAACGACGGATACCGTGCTCTTTGTATAGGTTGTATGGAAGAGCGTATAGGTAAGACTCTTCAGGCATTGTTTGGTGGAAAGCAGTATCGAACACAGCAACGTTTTTAAGTGCTGGGAAAGATTTTTGAGCTGCTTTGATACCGATGATGTGTGCAGGGTTGTGAAGTGGTGCTAGAGTTGCACAGTCTTCGATACCTTTTAGTACGTCGTCAGTGATAAGTGCAGACTGAGTGAATTGCTCGCCGCCGTGTACTACACGGTGACCGATAGCAGCTAGGTTCTCAGAAAGCTCTGGCTTAGAAGCAAGAATAGTTTCTACCATGAACGCTAGTGCTTCTTCGTGTGCTGCACCGTTACCAAGTTGAGCTTCGTGTTTGCCATCAAGTTTCCACTTGATACGTGCTTCAGGAAGGTGAAGACATTCAGCAAGACCTGATAGATGCTCTTCGCCGTTCTCGGCATCAACAACAGCAAATTTAAGAGAAGAACTACCGCAGTTTAAAACTAAAACTAGCTTAGACATGTGTGACTACCTGTTATTCGTCTGATCAAAATCAGTTAAAGGATGAAAAATTAATCACAAGAATAGCCGATACCAGCAATGCTGCGTACTAATCTTGGTCAAAAATCGTTCTAATTCCATATAAAGAAATAGTGATGAACCCATCCATCACTATGATGCGATCCGTGCAGATAGATATCTCGGAGTTGCTTAAATTGTAAATAACAGCAACAATGAGATTGAGGGTCTGCAAAGGATAGCGATAATAGGCAATGATAACAAAAAAAATTTGAAAGAATATTAACTTTCATCAATTTTTTGCACCTTCAGTTGAAATGTTCAACTATTTTTTAGTGAGAGAGCGGTATGAGTAATAAAGTCGGATTGATCCATAGCCTGAAAGATGGCCAAAGTTACATGGAGATCTGGCCAGTTCGTAAAGAGCTGGGTGCCATATTTCCTGAGCAACGTATTATCAAAGCGACTCGTTTTGGCATTAAAGTCATGCCAGCTGTCGCTGCTATCAGTGTTCTCACTCAAATGGCGTTCAACAATTACAACGCGTTACCTCAATCTATCGTCGTAGCCCTGTTTGCTATCAGCTTGCCTTTGCAAGGTATCTGGTGGCTCGGTGCTCGCTCAAACACCAAATTACCGCCATCATTGGCTTCTTGGTATCGCGAACTTCATCAAAAAATCGTGGAAACAGGCTTTGCCTTAGAGCCAGTTAAAGCGCGACCTCGTTATAAAGAGCTCGCAATAATTTTAAATCGTGCTTTCCGCCAGCTTGATAAGTCCTCACTAGAGCGCTGGTTCTAACTCATTTTAGCGTTCAACAATTTTTAAATGGAGTGTGCAATTGCCACTCCATTTTTTGTTTTGTCTATATCCTCATCGCGCAGTATGCGCAGTGAGGCTAAGCCTTTAGCCCGCAATCATCCTCTAGCTACGTTTGAGTGCATTACATTGTTGCGTAATAGAATGCGATCTTGCGATCACAAATGTTGCCTTAGTGTTAAATGTTTCTTTTCTTTACTAAGACTTAGTAGTAATAATAAAAATAAGATGCACAAGAAGTGCACAGATACGCAAACACAACATTACGCCTTCTCACATTTGATCTCATGAGTATCCACATATTGCTGAAGCTCGTGAAACAAGGACGAAGACACATCAAGGAGTTATGATGAAAACGAAACGTTTATTAGCCACTGCCGTTCTATCCGCTACTGCTATTCTTTCTTCCACCCATGCATTTGCTAATACCGCAACAGTTGCGGTTTCTCAGATCGTTGAGCATCCAGCTTTGGATGCCACTCGCCAAGGTTTGCTAGATGGATTGAAAGCAAAAGGGTATGAAGAGGGTAAAAACCTAGAATTCGACTACAAAACAGCACAAGGTAACCCTGCAATTGCGGTGCAAATTGCGCGTCAATACGTGGGAGAGAGCCCAGACGTGCTAGTCGGTATTGCAACGCCGTCAGCGCAGGCACTGGTTTCTGCGACTCGTACTATTCCTGTTGTGTTTACTGCGGTGACTGACCCGGTAGGAGCCAAGTTGGTTAAATCGATGAAGCAGCCGGGCAAAAACGTAACAGGTTTATCAGACCTGTCTCCAGTGGCTCAGCACGTGGAGCTCATTCAAGAAATCCTTCCTCAAGTCAAAAGCATTGGTGTCGTCTTCAACCCTGGCGAGGCGAATGCGGTGACGCTGGTTAATCTTCTAAAAGAAAGTGCAGAGGCGAAAGGCATTAAAGTGGTGGAAGCCACTGCTTTGAAAAGTGCCGATGTTCAATCTGCTACGCAAGCCATCGCAGCAAAATCAGACATCCTTTACGCGCCTACGGATAACACTGTAGCGAGTGCGATCGAAGGCATGATTGTCGCGGCGAACCAAGCGAAAAAGCCAGTCTTTGGCGGTGCAACATCTTATGTTGAAAAAGGTGCGATTGCTGGCCTTGGTTTTGACTACTACCAAGTCGGTGTGCAAACGGCAGATTACGTAGCAGCCATACTTGATGGTCAAGAGCCAGGAAAGTTGGATGTAAAAGTCGCAACGGGTTCGGATTTGGTCATCAATGAGAGCGCCGCTTCTAAGTTGGGCATCCAACTGCCGAGTTCTGTTGTTCAACGTGCGACTAGCATGCAGTAAATCACTTATCTTGAGGTAAGGACTCTTTCTCTCAAGCCCATTTGTCTCAGCATGAAAAATGGGCTCGTAATCGTAAGTTTATGAGAGCAAAGTTTTTTCTGAGCGGATTGCTCTCTTTACCTCGACCTAAGTTGAAAGTTGTAACGTCAGATCGCTGCTAGCGATCTGAACATGCAGAAAGGAGCAGTTATGTCTGCATTTGCTTTTTTTGGCGCGCTTGAGATCGGCTTGATTTATGGCTTGGTTGCTTTGGGCGTCTATCTTACGTTTCGTGTTCTCGATTTTCCTGACTTAAGTGTTGATGGTAGTTTCCCTATGGGAGCCGCGGTTGCTGCGACAGCTATCGTTGCAGGCATCAACCCTTGGATTGCAACCGGTATGGCGATTATTGCTGGTGGCATGACAGGCTGGGTCACCGCATTTCTCGCTGTACGCTGTGGAATTTTGCATCTCTTAGCGTCCATCCTCACTATGATTGCCGCGTTTTCTATCAACATTCGTATCATGGGCAAACCCAATATGGCTCTTTTGGGTGAAGACACCATTCTCACTCCTTTTGAATCGATGGGCGATGCGATGCTTATTCGTCCGTTAGTTGTAGGCGTACTGGTTCTCATCTCTGCCTTTTTGGTGGTGCGATTGCTAAATAGCGATTTCGGCTTGGGCCTTCGAGCGACGGGTGTGAATGGCCGAATGGTGTCTGCGCAAGGCGCAAGCACAGGGTTCTACACCTACTTTTGTTTGGCGCTGTCGAACGGGTTTGTTGGCTTCGCTGGTGCGCTATTTGCGCAAACCAACAGTTTTGCTGACGTAACATCAGGCGTTGGTACCATCGTGGTCGGCTTAGCGGCGGTTATTTTGGGCCAAACACTCATTCCCGGTCGCAAAATTTGGGTTGCCGTTTGCGCCGTTATTTTGGGCTCGGTGTTGTATCGACTAACCGTTGCTTTTGCGTTGAGTTCTGGCATGTTTGGCCTTCAGGCCTCGGATCTCAACCTCGTGACCGCAGTGTTGGTTGCGGTAGCGCTCATTGCGCCTAAGCTCAAGCAAAGTATGAAAGCCAAACAACGCGTAACGACTGCGAAACAAGCGGCATCTAAAAATGGTTCTGGGGAGGCGTTATGATTGAACTCAACAACATCCAAGTGACGTTCAACCCTGGTACGATTTTAGAAAATCGCGCGTTGAAAGGGGTATCGTTAGAGGTACCAGAGCACCAATTTCTAACCGTAATCGGGTCTAACGGTGCGGGTAAATCGACATTGCTCGGAGCGGTGACGGGTGAGACACCAATGATTGGTGGTCAAGTGATCATTGATGGCAAAGACGTCACCAAGCAGACGGTTGCCCAGCGCGCTACTCAATGTGCACGAGTGTTTCAGGACCCGTTAGCAGGAACGTGTGGTGAGCTAACCATTGAAGAAAACATGGCTCTAGCGTACATGCGAGGTAAAAAACGTGGCTGGGGGCTGGCGCTGTCTGCCAAACGTCGCAAGTTGTTCCAAGAACGCATCAGTATTTTGGGGTTAGGTTTGGAAGACCGATTGGGTGACAGTATTGGTTTGTTGTCTGGTGGACAACGACAAGCCGTGAGCCTGGTGATGGCGACGTTATCGGAGAGTAAGTTATTGCTGCTTGATGAACATACGGCCGCGCTTGACCCGCGTATGGCGGCTTTTGTCATCGATTTAACCAAGCGTATCGTCAATGAGTTTGATTTGACGGTGATGATGGTAACGCACTCGATGAAAGACGCGCTCGCTTGTGGCGACAGAACTGTCATGCTCCACCAAGGTGAAATCGTTCTGGATGTCGCTGGAGAGCAGCGTGCCAATATGCAAGTGCCTGATCTACTAGACATGTTTTCTAAAGTTCGAGGCGAAGAACTTTCGGATGACAGTTTATTACTCAATTAAATAGCATGTCTGATTCGTTACGCGTTTCTTCGACATAGTCAGAGCCGCGACTACGCCTACCAAGTGTGATCCTCCTTGAGAAAATAGGTAAAACACCGAATTTCCAAGGAGGATTTTTTATCTCTCATTCTTTAATAAAATAGTGGCATATCCACCTATTAAAGAGTGCTTATTATGTCTTTGCCATTTCTCTTTCATAGCCAGACGGTTGATGGTTTAGCCTTCGATGGTAAACGCGTGAAGGTCTGTCTAAAAACAGAAGCGTTAACATTTGATGCTGTTTATGCGCGTATTGAGCCAGACAACGAAGAATACCTTGTCGCCATGGTGCAATGCGGCAGAGTTGGAGAGTTACTGCTGTGGGAAGTATCGTTCGAGCCGAATAGAGATCGAGACATCACCCACTATGTATTTAAAGTCGTTAGAAATGGTCAGCAATATTGGCTAGACGCACGTGGCATGCAAAAACGTATTCCGCCCAAAGAATTTCATTTCAAATTGAATGTAAACCATCAACCGCCAAAGTGGGTTCAAGAACAAGTTTTCTATCAGATTTTTCCTGATCGTTTTGCCGCGAGTCAAAGTGAGTCTGCAATTCGTGAAGCGTACGGCGAGTACGATCCTGATGCTGTGATTAAAACGTGGGGAGAACCTGTAGGAAATCACCAAAACTCTGGGGCACGTGAGTTCTTCGGTGGTGATCTAAAAGGCGTTGAGCAAAAGCTTGGATACCTTGAACAATTCGGTGTGACCGCACTGTACTTCAATCCGATTTTTTCCTCGCCAAGTAACCATAAGTACGACACCACGGATTATTTCACGATTGATCCTATGCTCGGCACCAACGAGCATTTTGCGTCATTGTGCGAAAAAATCCGCAGCAAAAACATGAAGATCGTATTGGATGCGGTCTTTAACCATACTTCTGTGCAGCACCCTTGGTTTGATATTCAGCAGAAAGGGAAAGGCGCGTACGGGAATCCTAAATCCGATTTTCGCGACTATTACTTCTTTGATGGGGAGAGTAATCACTATATTGGCTGGAAAGGTATCGACAATCTGCCGGTATTGAATTTTGAGAATTACGAAGTCAGAGAATATATCTACCAAGGTGAGGCATCGGTTATCAAACATTGGCTGAAGCCGCCATATTCCGTGGATGGCTGGCGTTTTGATGTCATTCATATGCTAGGTGAAGGGGAGGGGGCGAAAAACAACGCTCACTACGTGAAAGCATTTCGCCAAGCGACCAAATCCGTTAATCCGAATGCTTATGTGTTAGGTGAGCATTTTTTTGAAGCGACTCAATGGCTGCAAGGGGAGCAAGAAGACGGCGCGATGAACTACTACGGTTTTGCCCACCCTGTTCGAGCGTTTATTGCGCATCAAGACATCACGTACGACCCAATCGATATAGATGGTTTTGAGTTCAAAGCGTGGTTGGATGAAGCCAGAGCAAAAGTTCCTTTTGCCAATCAGCTCTCACAACTCAATCAACTTGATAGCCATGACACGGCGCGTTTTCTCACCTTGGTGAATGGGGATGAGAAAAAAATGCAAATCGCGTTGGCCTTACTCATGACTTATGTCGGCGCACCATGCATTTATTATGGTAGTGAAGTCGGTCTTGAGGGAAGCTTTGACCCGGATAACAGACGTTGTTTCCCTTGGCATTTAGTTCAGGGTTCGCCTTGGCTCCAACTGTACCAACAGTGGATTGAAATTCGCAAACAGTTCAAAGCCTTACAATCTGGTAGCATGCAATGGCTGTATTGTGACGAAAGGGCATTTGCTTATGCAAGACAGCTTGGTGAAGAGACGATCATTGTTGCAGTCAATATTGGTCTACAAGAAAGCACGATTGACCTACCATTGTGGCAGTTAGGCTTGAATGCGAAACACTTGCATCAATTATTAGATAAATGTGAAATAATTGATTATGAAGGTCATGTTTCTGTCAATATGGCAGCATTAAGTATCAATTTGTGGCAAGTGAAGTGACACCGCATTCTATATTTATTAAAATTTGTGAATATGTTCATTAATAACTATAAACAGCCTCTTTAAGCCGATGCATATGAGAGGCGAACACTTAAACAATGGTACTCAATGGTTAACCAAAGGCGATTTAGCCTCTCATTTGTTGTTTTCTTTCCTTTAGTTCTATTCATTGTGGTAATGCTCGTTACTACAAAAAACTACTACGATGCAGTCAATCGCTATATTGATACTGAATATTCGCGTATCGATAGAGCGTTAACTCGTGGTATCAAAGTCTTAACTGCACTGGACTACAGCTTTACCAACTATTCAAACTTCGCGAACCCTCTTTCTGAAGAGCATAACTCTATTGTGAAAGGCGACATCTGCTATATATGGCCGATTGATGTTTTGCTATTGGAGAACGTTTACAGCGATGGCCTGCCAGCGGTTGATGTTGACTACATGATCGTCGGCGAAAAAAGTTTGTGTCAGGCAGGGACGAAAATCAACAAACTTGCAGAACAAAAAGCAGGCTTTGCCCCTTCTTTGTCCTTCCTTCATGATATTGAATCCCACATTGTTGGTATCCATTACATCGATAAACGTGGTTATGTGATTTCGTCGCCCGATAAGTACGCGAAGAATTTTACTAAAGAGCTTTGGTCAACGTTAAAGGCGAGGCCATTCTGGCAAAAAACCGCGCAAGATAAGGTCAACATTACATTGGCTGGGCCTGGGCCGATGCTTGATTCCATGGAAGGGCAAATCATCAGTTTAACAGTGCCAATTTATGAAAAAGGCGTCCACCAAGGGGTGCTCTCGATTGATTTTGATGTCGATGCGCTGCTCACGACTTCTGAAAACCTTGTCGGGAAGCTGCACTTAGTTTCCAATTTCCAAACGATTCCTGAAGATGCCGTGCGGATCAAGCCCATTGAAAAAGAGCGCTTGAGTGCCAATCACAGTATTTATTACGAATATAACTTATGGAGCGAGATTAAGAATTTAACGTTCTTTGAAAAGTACAGCACTATGGTCGCGGTCTTTATTTACGTGTTGAGTACCGTAGTACTGTTTTATGTCAACATGCACACCGAACGTCGCTACTTTAAAGATCTTGCTGCAAGAGACCCAATGACAGGGCTGCTCAACCGCAGAGGAATGCAGGCCGTTTGGCGTAATAAAATGACGAAGAAGAACGTGGCATTGGCTGTGTTCGATATCGATAGCTTTAAGACTATCAATGATACTTACGGCCATGATGTAGGTGACTCTGCGATTCAACTGGTCGCGAAGTGCATCCGAGACAACATTCGTCACAGTGACGTCGCATCTCGCTTTGGTGGCGAAGAGTTTATTCTCGCGATATACGATGAAGATATTGAAGGGATGAAGCACATTCTCGAACGAGTCAAAAAAGCGATTGATGAACGATCACGACGAGTCACGAAGAATGGGTTTACCGTATCTGGCGGTGTGGTCTTTAGCTCTGCAAGCAAAGCAGAAAGCTTTGATGAACTGTTCAAGGCGGCTGATGAGAAGCTCTATGAAGCGAAAAGTACCGGAAAGAACAAGATTTGTTATTAGTTCGAGGCGCGCTTGCTAGAAGGCAGTCTGACAAATAGCTAAAAGGGCGATAATATCGCCCTTTTAGCTATTTGTCGTTCAACCATCACGCACAATTCGTGCATGTGGAGTGCTTAAGCCACTTGGCTTTGACGCGATTGGAGTTCATCGCGGTAGCGCTGGATGTGCTCAACAATCGGTGCTGCTTTATTAAATGTTCGGATTTCGCGGAATAATTCGTTAGCTTCTGGGTAAGATTGGCGAAGGTAAGCGAACCATTGCTTCACGCGGTTTGGATAGTACAAACCTTTATCACCCTTCATTTCAAACTTTGAGTAGTAGATCAGCAGGTCGACCACATCAGACCAAACCATTGGCGTGTGGTTGTGTTTTACCATGTTACCTAGGTTAGGAATGTTGAACGCACCACGGCACACCATCAGAGAGTCGACACCAGTGGTTTCAATGCAGCGTTGACCATCTTCGAAATTCCAGATTTCACCATTGGCAATCAAAGGGATGGAGAATCGCTCGCGAATTTTATTGATGTATTCCCACTTGATTTCAGATGCTTTATAACCGCCTTGCTTAGTACGTGCGTGAACGGTCAGTTCATTCGCTCCCGCAGATTGAATCGCATCCACGATTTCAAAACAGTCTTCAGGGTTTTCCCAGCCCAGACGAATTTTTGCGGAGACAGGGATATTCGCAGGCACTGCGTTACGGCATGCTTTTACCACGCTATGAATCAACTCAGGATGCTGCAATAGCGCCGCACCTCCTTTGCTTTTGTTGACCATTTTTGCTGGGCAACCAAAATTTAGGTCGATGCCGCGCGCGCCAAGCTCTGCTGCTCGGGTTGCGTTTTCCGCCATCCAGTGTGGCTCTTGACCTAGTAGTTGAACATGTACAGGCACACCAGAAGTGGTCTGAGAGCCTTGCATAAGCTCCGGACATAAGCGATGAAAGACATGGTCTGGCAGGACTTGATCGATCACTCGAACGAACTCCGTCACACACAGATCATAGTCGTTTATTTCGGTCAGGATTTGGCGCATCAAATGGTCTAAAACGCCTTCCATTGGGCCTAATACAACTCGCATAGTTTGCCTAATACAGTTTGGTGATAAAAAGGAGGGCGATTGTAGCGATGTCGGCTAAGTTTGTCATTAAAAGACTCGGCGCTGGTGCCAACTGGCATCTCACTTGTATTGGAGTATAATGCCGCCAAATTCATGGGAAACCAGATGTCATGCAATACACTTTGATTGAAAAAGGTGAAGTTCAACTTGATGAATCTTCGCTATTTATTGAAGGTGCGGTACTTGCCGCAAACCTAACCACAAAACCTTTAGCGCCAGAGGCCTGGCTTGAGCCGCTATTTGGTGAAGGTTTTAAATCGATTCAGCCAGCGGTCGAAGAGCAAATTCACAAGCAACATAACCGTATTTTACGTAATGAGTATTCAGCTCTAGAGCTAACTGGAAAAGATCCTGAGCAGTTAGCCGATTTTGCTGAAGGTTTCATGTCGGTTTGGCCTTTGATTGAAGAGCAGTGGCAAGAGGTTGAGCTAAATGATGGTTTACAACGTATGCTGCAAGCGCTGCTTACCACAATGATGCTAGCCATTGATGAAGAGTCTACTCAGCAACATATGCGTGACGCGGGCATTGAAACACCGCCAGCGTTAACAGACCTTGTTGATCAACTTGATTTGATGTTAGTTGAAGTCGCATTGGGTGCAGATGAACTAATGGTTGGCAATAAATCTCAAAGCTTAAACCCATTTAAAGATGTAGGTCGTAACGATCCATGCCCTTGTGAGAGCGGTAAAAAGTTCAAGCAATGTTGTGGTAAGTAACACTATAAAAGCGAGTTACTGAATCGAATCCAATAAAAAGCCGACCCTAAGGTCGGCTTTTTATTATCTATATTTTTATACGCCTTAACGAATTGGATTCTTACGTTTCACCGGAAAGAACTGTGCAATCGCGATCAACGCCAAAGCGACCAAGTTACCAGCGAAGATAACCACCAACCATTGTGGCATCGATAAGTCGAAGAACTGCCAAACAATTTTTGAACAATCGCCATACGCTTCAAACATCCAAGGAACCCATTGGTTTAACGGAGCCCAACTTGGGAAGGTGACAAAAAGATCACAAGTTGCAAATGGTGATGGATTGAACTGGTAATCAACATGCTGCATTGCAAGCATCAATCCTTTGTACGAGCTTAATCCCCAACCAATAAGCCCTAACCAGCGGAATAGTGCGTTGTTCGGTGCGATAAGTCCGATGATAGCTGCACCGCCAATACCCATCATTGCCACACGCTCATAAATACACATTACGCACGGGGCAAGCATCATTACGTGTTGGAAGTAGAGTGCGCAGGCTTCAAAAAATATGATGAACAAAAGAAGAAGCAACCACGATACGCGTCCCTTCGAAAATTGGTTAAGTGATGAAAAAATAGTCACGGTTTCAATCCTGTCTGAAATAGAAAAAAGCTCTGAATACTCAGAGCTTTTTATCGTGTATAAGTTTCCTAATCAACTCAAATTTTAGTGTCCGCCAGACACAACTGGAGTCAGATCACCGGTATGAGGTGCAATCCAGCCCGCATCGTAGAAAGACGCTGTTGCTGGCTCTAGGAAGAACATGATGCCCATCAGACCTACAATCGCCAAAACGACAGTGTATGGCAATGCCATCACTACCATTCGACCGTAAGACAGACGAATTAGCGGTGCTAGTGCAGACGTTAGTAGGAATAGGAAAGCGGCTTGACCGTTTGGCGTTGCAACAGAAGGTAAGTTTGTACCGGTGTTGATTGCAACTGCTAACAGGTCGAACTGTTCACGCGTGATCAAGCCTTCCATAAGGGCTGATTTCACTTCGTTGATGTATACCGTACCTACGAATACGTTGTCCGAAACCATCGATAACAAACCGTTTGCAACGTAGAAGAGGGCAAGCTGTGTGCCTTTGTCTTCAACGGCTAACACGGCGTCAATAACAGGTTTGAATAGCTCTTGGTCAATGATTACTGCAACGATCGAGAAGAAAACCGCGAGTAGGGCTGTGAAAGGCAGAGCCTCTTCAAATGCTTTGCCCATTGAGTGCTCTTCAATGACGCCAGTAAATGACGTTGCTAGGATAATGACAGACAGACCAATCAGGCCAACGGCTGCTAAGTGAAGCGCTAACGCGACAATCAGCCAAACGGCGATAATACCTTGTACCCACAGTTTTGCGACGTCTTGGTTTGTACGTGTCTTACGTTCTTCGCGGTCAAAGTCCACAAGGATTTGACGTACGTTATCAGGCAGTTGTGCGCCGTAACCAAATACTTTTAGCTTCTCAACCAATGCACAGGTAATAAGACCACAGATAAATACTGGTAACGTCACAGGAGACATACGGATTAGGAATTCACCAAATAACCAACCCGCTTGGTCTGCAATGATAAGGTTTTGAGGTTCACCAACCATCGTTGTTACGCCGCCCAGAGCGGTACCCACACCAGCGTGCATAAGCAGCGAACGTAGGAATGCACGATAGTTTTCAAGGTCATCACGAGTCAGTTCTGTGATGGTGTCGTCTTGAGTATGGTCGTGATCGCCAATTGGGTTACCTGAAGCAACTTTGTGGTAAATCGAGTAGAAACCAACTGCTACGCTGATGACAACAGCGATTACTGTCAGCGCATCTAGGAATGCTGACAAAAACGCGGCTGCGAAACAGAATGCAAGCGAAAGCAGAGTTTTTGAACGAATACCAAGCAGGATTTTGGTGAAGATGAACAGCAGAAGCTGTTTCATGAAGTAGATACCCGCAACCATGAATACTAAAAGTAGTAATACTTCTATATTCGCAACCAACTCATGTTTTACTTGCGCTGGGCTGGTCATGCCAATAGCAATAGCTTCAATTGCAAGTAAACCACCAGGTTGTAATGGGTAGCATTTTAAGGCCATTGCAAGCGTGAAAATAAATTCCGCGACGAGCAACCACCCAGCAACAAATGGATTTATTAGGAAGAAAACAATCGGGTTAATAATAAGGAAGGCTATAATGGCAACTTTGTACCAATCAGGCGCTTTACCAAGGAAATTCTTGATAAAAGCGTTTCCGAGCGATATCGGCATGATAATTCTCTTTATAACAATATTATGAATAGACACTACAATTAGCGCTCAAGTATCTGTTTGTTAGACTTATTAACTAGTCTTTTAAAACAATAACTTAGTAAAACAACAATCCTTTGTTTTATTGTAGTTTTGCCAAGTTACTTCCCCTGAACTCAAGCACCGCTCACTTTCGATCGCAAACTCTACACTCCGGCTTTTATTAGTCAATAACAAAACGTAATGCTTCCGACTAAAACTACTTTTTAAGTGTAATAACGCGATCAAAACGGCGTTACTATATCATGGAAAGCTTGAAAAAATCCCCTTGGATTTTAAATGACGCCAAGTGACGAGAAAAGATCAATTAAAAAGGAATATTAACCAGAGAATACAAATTTATTTTGCATATTATAAACATAAAAATGTGACGTACTTGTCGTTATTTTTTCTCTATTTGTGTTCGGTTTCTTTTTTATAAAATACAAATTTTACGGCTTTGAACTGCTTCACTAAGTATCTTAAATTCAGCGAACGTGTAGAGTATTAACTCTATATTGAGGGATCGTTTCAATAATTGATCGTAAATTTTCTCAAATCGTTAAGTAGTGGTATGATGAGTAGTATCGACCCTCAGAAATCAATATTGGATAAAAAGTAGAATGGTCATTAAGGCGAAAAGCCCTGCGGGATTCGCAGAAAAATATATTATCGAGAGCATTTGGAACGGCCGTTTTCCTCCAGGCTCAATTTTACCTGCTGAGCGCGAGCTGTCCGAACTGATTGGTGTTACTCGAACGACTTTACGAGAGGTTCTTCAACGACTAGCACGTGATGGATGGTTGACTATCCAACACGGTAAACCAACAAAAGTTAACCAATTTATGGAGACATCTGGTCTGCATATCTTGGATACGTTGATGACGCTAGACGTCGATAATGCAACAAATATTGTAGAAGATTTGCTTGCGGCACGTACCAACATCAGCCCTATCTTTATGCGTTATGCATTCAAGGCGAACAAAGAAAACTCTGAGCGTACAATCAAGAACGTAATTGAGTCTTGTGAAGCGCTTGTGAATGCATCGTCTTGGGATGATTTCATTGCCTCTTCTCCGTATGCGGATAAGGTGCTTCAAAGCGTTAAAGAAGACAACGAAAAAGATGAAGCAAAGCGTCAGGAAATCTTGATCGCGAAAACATTTAACTTTTACGATTACATGTTGTTCCAACGCTTAGCATTCCACTCTGGTAACCAAATCTACGGTTTGATTTTCAATGGCTTGAAGAAGCTGTATGACCGAGTTGGCAGTTACTACTTCTCTAACCCTGCCTCACGTGATTTGGCGCTAAGATTCTACCGTCAACTGCTAGAAACTTGTGAAACGGGCCAGCGTGAACAATTGCCAGTTGTAATTCGCCACTACGGCATGGAAAGTGCTCAAATATGGAACGAGATGAAAAAGCAGCTACCAACCAACTTCACTGAAGATGATAGCTAAGCATTGAGTGAGCAAAGTTAGAAAAAACCGCAGGCAATGCCTGCGGTTTTTTATTGCTCGTTACTTACGGCTTTTGATCTAGTTCCTCATGCAATTATGTCGAAAAATGAGTCTTTCAGGCTAATGAGAGTCTGGGCAAAGGCAAATACAGTGTTTCGACAATATCTGATAGCACGTGATCATAGGTATTGAAAATCGTCAGTGACAGATCTGAGGTGATGCCATAAAGTTCTTCTTCTGTTAGTCCGGTGTGTTTTCCTTCGACATAGTCGTTTAACGCTTGTGTCGAACGTACGGAGATCGGCGCTGCGATAGTCAATGGTGCTATTACCGCTAACTGATTCAGTTTACGTGTCATTACAGATGCGTAGTTCTTTACTCGAACGCTTCCTCCTTGTTCGTTTAAGTCTTGAATGCTAATACGAAGTTGAGTCAAGGTTTCGAGGCTATCGATAATGGTTTGCCAATTCATGTGGTACTCATCATGCAACTCATCTCGTTGCTCAACTGCTAGCCACGCAATAGTGACTTCATCCATTAAGAACAAACAATGTCGAATCAGCTTTCCGTGCTCCATTTGATTTCTCGCGATGCTGTTTTCCTGCCATTGTTCGAGCAACTTACTGACTTTTATCTGTAACACACGATACATGGGTTTATTTTCAAAGCGCGATGTTTCCAACAAAAGGTGCAGCTTGTTGTTGAGAGCATGATGGATCTCTTCTATTTCTCGCTCATAGTTTTGTTGGGATTGAAGGGAGTTATGTGTGATTGCTCGATGACGTCTAAGCAAGTTAACGACATCGCGAAGTAGGGTAAGCAACTGATACTTTCGTGCATGTTGCTGTTCGCGTTTTGTGGAAAGGTGGTAAATGCCGGCTAATATGGCGACGGATAATAACGTTGAAATCAAAACAAACATAACCAACTCCTTGTTAGTGTTTGGACCTAGCAAGAAGGAATTTGCAGTTTTGATGCCAATTAAAATTACTTTAAAAACAAGTAGTTAAAATTTGAACCTAAATGTTTTGCGCGTTATTGGTGCAGAATCTCCCCAATAATGTGAATTTGATCAAAAAAAATCCCCGCCGAGAGAGGCGGGGATTGAACTCATTTCAAGCGTAACGTAAGGGAATTACATTACACGCATGCCAGGCTGAGCGCCTTCGTGTGGCTCAAGAATCCATAGGTCGCTACCACCAGGGCCTGCCGCTAGGATCATGCCTTCAGACATACCGAATTTCATCTTACGAGGTTTTAGGTTCGCTACCATTACGGTTAGCTTGCCTTCTAGCTCTTCAGGTTTGTAGGCTGATTTAATGCCAGAGAAAACTTGACGAGTTTCACCACCGATGTCCAGTTGGAACTTAAGCAATTTGTTTGCTTTAGGCACTTCTTCACAAGAGATGATGCGAGCGATGCGCAAATCCACTTGAGCAAAAGTATCAAACTCAATCTCGTCCGCGATTGGGTCTTTGCTTAGCTCAGTTTCTGTTTTAGCCGCTTCAGCTTTCTCTTTCGCTGCCATTTCTGCTGCAGCGTCTTCTTTCGATGCTTCGATCATCGCTTCGATGTTCTTTGGATCGATACGGTTGAATAGCGCTTTGAACTTAGTGATTTCGTGGCCAGTGAGTGGCTGAGCAATGCCTTCCCAAGTTAGCTCTTGGTTTAGGAATGCTTCAGTACGTGCAGCAAGAGCTGGCATTACTGGCTTCAAGTAAGTCATTAGTACGCGGAACAGGTTGATACCTACAGAACAGATTTCTTGTAGTTCCTGATCTTTGCCTTCTTCTTTCGCTACAACCCAAGGGGCTTTCTCGTCAACGTATTGGTTTGCTTTGTCCGCAAGTGCCGTGATTTCACGGATAGCACGGCCAAATTCGCGAGCTTCAAAAAGCTCTGCGATACGGTCAGCCGCTGCCACGAATTCGTTGTAAAGCTCTGGTTCAGCGAAGCTGTCAGACAGTTTGCCTTCGAAACGTTTAGCGATGAAGCCTGCGTTACGAGATGCTAGGTTAACGATCTTGTTGACTACGTCAGCGTTAACGCGCTGAGTGAAGTCTTCAAGGTTAAGATCTAGATCGTCAATACGGCTGTTTAGTTTCGCTGCGTAGTAGTAACGTAGACATTCTGGGTCTAGGTGATCGAGGTACGTGCTTGCTTTCACGAATGTACCTTTCGACTTAGACATTTTCGCGCCGTTTACCGTTACGTAGCCGTGTACGAATACGTTGTTTGGTTTACGGAAGCCAGAACCTTCAAGCATTGCAGGCCAGAATAAGCTGTGGAAGTACACGATGTCTTTACCGATGAAGTGGTAAAGTTCAGTTTTACTGTCTTTGTTCCAGTATTCATCGAAGTCTAGATCGTCACGTTTGTTACATAGGTTTTTGAATGAGCCCATGTAGCCAATAGGTGCATCTAGCCATACGTAGAAGAACTTGTCTTTTTCGCCTGGGATTTCGAAGCCAAAGTAAGGTGCGTCACGCGAGATATCCCATTGTTGCAGACCAGATTCAAACCACTCTTGCATCTTGTTCGCGGTTTCTGATTGCAGAGAACCAGAGCGAGTCCACTCTTTTAGCATGCTTTCAAACTGAGGCAGGTCAAAGAAGAAGTGCTCAGAATCTTTCATTACTGGCGTCGCACCAGAAACTGCAGATTTAGGATTGATCAGTTCTGTCGGGCTGTAAGTCTCGCCGCAGTTGTCACAGTTATCACCGTACTGATCTTCAGACTTACACTTAGGACATGTACCTTTTACGAAACGATCCGGTAGGAACATCTCTTTTTCAGGGTCGAAAAGCTGAGAAATAGTACGGCTAGAGATAAAGCCGTTTTTCTTTAGCTCTAGGTAAATGTGAGATGCCAGTTCGCGGTTCTCTTCTGAGTGCGTGCTGTGGTAGTTATCAAAGCTGATATCAAAGCCAGCGAAGTCTTTTTGGTGCTCTTCGCTAACAGCGGCAATCATCTCTTCTGGAGTAATACCCATCTGTTGCGCTTTAAGCATGATTGGCGTGCCGTGAGCATCGTCAGCACAGATGAAGTTTACAGTGTTGCCGCGTAGGCGTTGGTAACGAACCCAAATGTCCGCTTGGATATGCTCAAGCATATGGCCAAGGTGGATCGAACCGTTAGCGTACGGAAGGGCACAAGTTACCAGCAGTTTCCTTGAAGGAAGGTGTCTTGGATCGTTTGCCATACTTAATATTCGCTTTTCTTGATAGGTATAAAAAAATTTTGATGGATAATACTACCCCATGAACTCACTAACTCCAAGGTGTCAAACCGCGGAATGCCTTAGTTTTTTAGGGTTCTGGTTATGTCGGGTCGGTGGTAGCATGGTACTCAAAAGGAGGACTTATGCATCAGTTCACTTCAAAACAAGATTTTTGTCATTGGTTTAATCAATTTCAACATCCACAGTTAGTGGAAAACTGGGCCGATATTCACGGCGTTGTCACCATCACCGCTCAAGGTGAAGTGAAGATTACATTGCCATTTGCTAGTAATGAGCTTCAGCGCACATTGCAAAAATGGATTCAACAACAGCAAGCATCCAAAGCTGTAGCCGCGTTTCCGTTTCACATTGAACTCGGCGTAAAAGCACTAGAAACGCAGGTTTCTAATGCGGTGAAAGGTGTGAAGAATATCATTGCGGTGAGCTCTGCAAAGGGTGGGGTGGGCAAATCCACAACAGCCGTTAACTTAGCCTTGGCTATCGCGCAGTCGGGAGCGAAGGTTGGCCTATTGGATGCCGATATATACGGTCCATCGGTTCCGATGATGCTCGGCCAGGAAGATGCGAAACCAGAAGTTCGCGATGGCAAATGGATGGAGCCTATTTTTGCTCACGGCATCTATACTCATTCTATTGGCTATTTAGTTAATAAATCTGAAGCAGCGATCTGGCGTGGCCCTATGGCATCGAAAGCGTTAGCTCAGCTATTGAATGAAACCGATTGGCCAGATCTGGATTACCTAGTGATAGACATGCCTCCAGGCACGGGTGATATCCAGTTGACGTTGTCACAACAAATTCCTGTTACCGGCACGGTTTTGGTGACGACGCCACAAGATTTAGCGTTGGCAGACGCGCGCAAAGGCGCTGCAATGTTTAACAAAGTCAATGTGCCAGTAGTAGGTGTGGTCGAAAATATGAGTTACCACATTTGTAGCCAATGTGGCGCGACTGAACACATCTTTGGTATGGGTGGCGCGGAGAAAATGTCTCAAGAGTTTGGCTTAGCGCTATTGGGCCAAATTCCGTTGCATATTTCTATGCGAGAAGACATTGATGCTGGTGTGCCAACCGTTGCGAGACGACCTGACAGTGAGCATTCAGGCTACTACAAACAGCTTGCAGATCGAGTGTGTAGCACAATGTTTTGGCAAGGCAAAGCGAAACCAGATGCAATCAGTTTTACAATGGTAAACTGAGGTTGGTGGTTGAAAGTTGCACATTTTAACGTTTGCCCGGAGGTTAATCCTCTGGGCAGGCAGAAACTTATGACTAAACTCTAATTCCAGCTAGTAACTACGGGGTGAACTCCCTATAATCAGGCAGTTTATCTTTTTATGTGACTAGAAATCATCATCGGGTGCAAACTAATGTCTGATAATAATCAATGCGTCATCGTAGGTATTGCTGGCGCTTCTGCTTCTGGAAAAAGTCTGATCGCGAGCACAATTTACAATGAGCTTCGCGCGAAAGTAGGCGATCATCAAATCGGTGTCATCACGGAAGATTGCTACTACAACGACCAAAGCCACCTAAGCATGGAAGAGCGAGTAAAGACGAACTACGATCACCCGAGTGCGTTGGACCACGACCTATTGTGCGAGCACCTAGAGAAGCTTGTACGTGGTGAGGCCGTGGAAGTGCCTGAGTACAGCTACACAGAGCACACAAGAACAAGTAACACCACCACAATGACCCCTAAAAAGGTAATCATTTTAGAAGGTATCCTTCTTCTTACTGACCCTCGTCTTCGTGACCTGATGCACGCGACTGTATTTATGGATACGCCTCTGGATATCTGCCTACTTCGCCGCGTTAAGCGTGACGTTGAAGAGCGTGGCCGTACAATGGAATCCGTTCTTAAGCAATATCAGCAAACTGTTCGTCCGATGTTCATGCAGTTTATCGAACCTTCTAAGCAATATGCGGACATCATCGTACCTCGTGGCGGTAAAAACCGTATCGCGATCGATGTACTAAAAGCTCACATTGCAAAACTTTTGAAAGCTTAAGTCTTTAGACGGCTATATCGCTTTATTTTTCTGATAAGAAGTGGCACTTTAGGTGCCACTTCTTTTTTTGTTTTTAAATTAGTCAGTTGCATGTCAAAACCGGATGATTTTCACGCTTTTGTGGAACTCTCGGCGGTAAATCTAGTCTGCGCTTATAATTTTAAAAACACACGAGCAAGGAAAAACAAATGAAGAAACTGCTCTTAGTTCTCGCGATACCTTTTGTGGTATTTGTTGCTGCAATTTTAGCGTTAACTATTTTTGTCAATCCAAACCAATTTAAGCCACTGATTGTTGAGCAAGCTCAGAAACAGACAGGGTTAGAGTTGGTGATTGAAGGGGATATCAGTTGGCAATTCTTCCCATCAATTGGTTTTGAATTGGGAAGAACCGAACTGCGTAACCCGCAAGGTTTTAGTCAGCCAAATCTTTTTAAAGTCGACACTGTCGGTGTTGATGTTTCTGTCACACCACTTTTTAGCAAACAACTTGAAATCGGTAACATTACTTTAGATGGTGCGGAGTTCTACGTTGAAACGAAGAAAGACGGCAGCAAGAACATTGATGCTCTAACGAAAGCGCAAACTCAACAAGCAGAGCAACCGAATGATACTGCACCAGATCAAAGTGGTGAATCGCAGTCTGAAGGCTCAGATTGGAGTATCAACCTGGCTGGTGTTACGGTTTCTAATGGCTCACTAGAAATTCAAGACAAGCAAGCCGGCAATTACACCAAGCTGTATGATGTATCGTTGAACCTTTCCGAATTTGCTTTTGACAGCTGGACGACAGCTGACTTTGGTGTGAAAGGCGAAATGAATGACCAGAAGTTTACAGCAGAAGGTAAGGCAGACTTTAAACTGGCGAAAGGTCTTGCCAGTTATACGTTGAAGAACATCAATGTTGATGCGACGTACACTGATCCAAACAACACTATTGAATCGGCAAAAATTGGCTTAGATACATTTGAATTCGATAAAGTAAACAATCTTAACTACGCGCTTAAAGGCAGTGCGGCTGGTATGAAGCTGGACATGCAAGGCGGTGGGCAGCTTACGGTTGACCAAGCGATTAGCAAAGTGTTGTTGAATAAGCTTACGCTGAAATCAAGCTTTGAAGGTGATGCTTTGCCACAATCACCAATGAAAGTTGATATGGTCTCTGACCTTTCATTTGACCTAAATAAAAGCCACCTTAGCTTTATTCTAGAGAAGTTAACCGCAAACGCGATTGCATTGGATGGTAAAGCCGATGTGACATTGGGAGACATTCCAAAAATACGTTTTGCTCTTCATAGCTCTAATATCGATTTAGATGAATTCTTAGGCTTGGATAAACAAGCACCAGCAAGCGAAAAGCCAGCATCTGGTGGTAAGAGTGCATCCGCGGGGCCTGAAGTTGAGCCGGATCTTTCAGCACTGAAAACGCTGGATGTCAAAGGTGATATCACCATCGATAAGTTCAAAGCGGCTAACGCAAAAATGGAAGCGGTAAAAGCGAGCTTCACTGTCAATCGTGGTGTGTTTGACGTCACATCATTTAGCTCGAAGTTGTACCAAGGCACAATTTCAGCAACAGCAAGACTAGATGCACGTAAGACGCCAGCGACTTACAGCGTGAAAAAATCAATCAAAGGTGTGAAAGTTCAACCGCTACTGATTGATGTTGCTAACAACGACAAGTTAGAAGGTACGGGTAATATCGACGTGAATGTCCAAGGTAGCAGTTTGACGCCGACAGGTATCAAACAGAACCTTGCTGGTACTGTAGCGATTAACTTTGCTGATGGTGCGGTAAATGGCATCAACGTTGCTCAATTGATTCGTGAAAACTACGCGCGATTCAAAGGGCAAAAAGTTGAAAGTACCAACGAAGTGAAGAAAACAGACTTCAGTGCGATGACCGCGACGTTGAAACTAAACAAAGGTGTGGTATCAACGGACAACTTACATGCTCAATCACCGTTACTACGTGTGCGTGGTAAAGGCAGTGCAAACTACATCAATGAGACGGTCGACTTTACTATCAGTACTTCAATTGTGGGTACGCTAGAAGGCCAAGGTGGTAAAAACATCGATGAGCTGAAGGACATCACGATTCCAATCAATGTGTCTGGTAAGTGGGCGGACCCTAAATTCAAACTCGTATTCGATGATGTTCTTAAACAGAAAGCTCAGAAAGAAATTGACCGTGGCGTAGAGAAGCTAACGGACAAAATTAAAGATGAGAAAACCAAAGAAGCGGTCGATGGTCTGTTGAAGAATCTTTTCAACTAACCACGTGTTGAAAGTGAAAGGGTTGGCATTGTGCCACCCCTTTTTTCATTGTGCTGCAAGCTTTACCAGTCGACGCCTTTCAGCGCTTTTACGCCAGATTCAAATGCGTGCTTTACATTCTTCACTTCAGAAACGGTATCGGCCATTTCAATTAGAGTGCGATGTGCACCACGACCAGTAATCACAACCGACTGCATTTTTGGGCGATTGTTTAACGCTTCGACCACTTCGTCCAAATCGATGTAACCGTAACTCACCATGTAAGTTAGCTCATCGAATAAGATGACATCAATAGAGTCGTCTTGCAGCATACGCTTACATTCTTTCCAGACCAGTTGCGCTGCTTCGGTATCGGCGGTTTTGTTCTGCGTCTCCCAAGTAAAACCAGTCGCCATAACTTGGAATTCTACTCCCAATTTTTCTAGCAAGTTGCGCTCGCCGTTGTCCCAAGTGCCTTTGATAAATTGAGCCACGGAACACGTAAGGCCGTGACCGACGGCGCGAGCAATCGTGCCAAAGCCAGATGTCGATTTACCTTTACCATTACCAGTAATGATCAGCAGTAGACCTTTCTCTTCTTGAGCGGCCGCAATTTTTGCGTCTACCTGTTCTTTTACTTTTTGTTGGCGTGCCTTATGGCGTGCTTCTTTATTTTCTTCGATAGACATAATACTTCCTTAAGTCCGTTTCGTGCTTTGCCCGCGGTAGCTTGGGTTCATTGAATTATCTCGCTATGATAGACCAACATATCGTGAAGAAAAACCATCGATAATTCAGGGAATAAAATGAAGAGAATACTCGTTGTTTGTATGGGAAATATTTGCCGTTCACCAACCGGTGAGGCCGTTCTGAGAGCTAAAGCGGAAGAGTTAGGTGTCGATGTCGACATTGATTCGGCTGGGACAATTGGCTATCACACCGGAAACACGCCAGACTCAAGAGCCATGGCGGCAGGGAAACAACGTGGCTATTCGTTTAAAGGAATGCGAGCACGCCAAGTGTCAGTGCAAGATTTCGAAGACTTCGATTTGGTACTGGCTGCGGATAAAGCAAACTTGGCTGACTTACTCGATATTTGTCCTGCAGAACATCGTCATAAAGTCTCGCTATTTTTAAGCCACTCTAATTCGAGTTATGACGAGATCCCAGATCCTTACTATGGTGGAGATGATGGATTTGAGTTGGTATTGGACTTAATCGAAGAGGCGTCGGTAGCGGTTTTGCAGAAGCTGTAATTATCACGATATCAGATAAATAATAAAAGGGATGAGCATTGCTCATCCCTTTACGCATAGATTAGCCAGCTAAAATGTCGGTTGCGACTTTGTAGCTAGGGTCTTCTTTCACGTTGATTTCGACTAGACTGCCAGCTTTGTCGAGTAGTTTGCGACAATCCGGACTTAGGTGACGAAGGTGAAGCGTTTTGCCGATGGAAGCGTAGCGCTCTGCTAGCGTTTCAATTGCCTCAATTGCCGAGTGGTCTGTGACGCGAGAGTCTGCGAAATCGACAATCACATCTTTAGGATCTTCTGGCGCATTAAACAGCTCGAGGAAGTTTGCTGCTGAACCAAAGAAAATTGGACCGTGAATTTTGTACTCTTTTGAGCCTTCTGCGTTCAAGCAAGTATCTGCGTAAATGTGCTTCGCATGTTGCCATGCAAACATCAGCGCCGAAGCGATTACACCAACCGCGACCGCAACAGCAAGGTCAGTCAGTACTGTAACGACTGTTACTAGTACGATAACGAAGAAATCTTGCTTTGGTACACGGCGAGCCAACTTAAATGTTGCCCATTCGAATGTGCCAATCACAACCATGAACATCACACCAACTAGGGCTGCTAGTGGAATCATTTCAATCAACGATGACGCAAACAAAATGAACATCAGCAGAGCTACAGCCGCTACGATGCCAGACAGACGGCCACGGCCACCAGAGTTTACGTTGATCATTGACTGACCAATCATTGCACAACCACCCATCGCGCCGAATACAGAACATGTCATGTTTGCCATGCCCTGACCGATACATTCGCGGTTAGATTGGCCACGAGTATTCGTCATTTCGTCTAAAACGGTCAGCGTTAGCAAAGATTCAATTAGGCCGATGGCCGCAAGGATCACTGCATAAGGCAAGATGATTTGCAGAGTCTCTAGCGTAAATGGTACTGATGGAATAGAGAAGGTTGGCAAAGAGCCTGCTAGTGTAGCGGCTTCATTACCTGACATAGAACGTAGGAAGTCGACAACTGTACGTGTCTCTAGATCTAACCCAACAACTAGTGCAGTAACGGTTACGATAGCAACAAGTGAAGATGGTACTGCTGTTGTAATTTTCGGCAAGAAGTAGATGATCGCCATGGTCAGCGCAACCAAACCTAGCATTAACATCATTTGATCTTGTGGAAGCCAAGTCAGCACGCCATTCATGTCTGGAGCCTTGAATTGTCCTAATTGCGCGAGGAAGATAACAATCGCTAGGCCGTTAACAAAACCTATCATTACAGGGTGTGGAACGATTCGAATGAATTTGCCCAATTTAAATAAACCGGCAGCAATTTGCAGAATACCGGCCAACATAATGGCAGCAAATAAGTACTGAACACCGTGGCTCGCAACAAGAGAGACCATTACTACAGCCATTGCGCCTGTAGCACCAGAGATCATGCCTGGGCGACCACCAAAGATTGAGGTGATAAGGCCAACGATGAATGCTGCGTACAGACCAACCATTGGGTCTACACCAGCAACGAATGCAAATGCTACGGCTTCAGGGACAAGTGCCAGGGCAACCGTCAAACCTGATAGCACGTCATTTTTAATAGAGTGCTTAGAAAATTGCGGGAATTCGAACATGTTTGTCTTTAAGTTCTCGTTGAGATGAGTTTATCCCGACACATATTCGTATTTGCATTAACCACTAAGTGATGAAAATACATTCAAGGTACTTAGTGTAAACCGTAGTAATAAAAGAGCAGCAGTAGAATGGTGTCGAAAACTTGAGTTGGCGAATGCTACCGAAAAGTGTGATTAAGTTCAAGAATGATACGGATAATGAACCACAAATGTGATCCGTCGTTGATATTAATATGACCAATTACGCTAGACCGAGAACAAACAAAAAAGGCCACCTTTCGGTGGCCTTTTGATTCTAGCTTTCAAGCTATCGCAATGATATTCAAACTTAGTTGAAGTTTGGCTTTGTCATTGCTGCAGAGGCGCGGTTTGTTGCCACTTGGCTACCAGCACCTTTAGCTTGGTAGCGTTCAGCTTTAAACGGCGCTGCGGCTACTTCGATTTCACGTAGTTCTTGAGGGCCAGGTGCTTTTGTCATTGGTGCGCTAGCTCGTGGCTTAGCAACAACGTTGATAACTTCAGCTTTCATCTCTGGCGCTGCTACTGGAGTTTCAACGGCAACTTCTGTTGCTGCTTCTTCCACAGTTTCTGCAACGACTGGCTCTTGAACCGGAGCTTCTTCAACAACTGTTTCTGTTGTTGCTTCCGCAACAGGTGCTTCAGCCACTTCAACGATCGGCTCTACAGGAGCTTGATCAACCGCTACTGGCTCTGCCTTTTCAGGCGCTACAGCTTCAACAATCGGTGATTCAGCTTTAGCTTCTACTGTTTCTTGAACTTTAGGTTCAACAACAGGTGCTTCAGCTACCGCTGGTTGCTCACGACGGATGATGACTTTACCCATTGCCATTTCAGGGCAAGCAAAACCACCTTGCATAGCAGGTACAGTTGCAATTGCCACAACCGCTTCTTCCTGAACTCGCTCTTCCTTCTTAGGCGCTGGTTTTGGAATGTAACGTGGCATCACTTTACCCATTGCCATCTCAGGAGATGCTACACCGCCTTTGCGCAGACGGAATGGGTTAGGACGACGATCACGACCACGACGACGACGTTGACCACTTGCTCGTAGGTGACGAGGAGAACGACGGTTACGACGTTGTTTCGATTCACCTTGCTTGTTGTCTTGCTGTGCGTCTGCTGCTGTATCAACGGCTTGATCTACTTGAGACTCAACAGGTTCAATTGCTTTCACTGCTGTTTCTTCTACTTGCTCATCGGCAAGTTGATCTTTAACACGAACAGATTTGTTCAGTTTGCGACGTTGACGGCGCTCTTTGACTTTCTCTGTTTTCGCGTTTGCTTTCGCTTTATTCTCTTCAGGCTTCACTTCTGAGCGAGCTTCAGCCGCAAGTTGCAAGCCTTTTTCCGCTACTTTTGCGTTTGCTTTCGGCTCTTGAGCTTTTTCAGCTTGTTGAGGTTTTGGCTTACGCTTCTGGCTACGGTTTGGTTGCTGTTTGTTTGCAGGCTGTTGAGCTTCGTTTTGCTCATTAGCTTGCTCTTCACGAGGCTTACGGCGACGACGGTTATCACGGTTTTCACGACCTTCGCGGTTATCGCGTTGGTTGCTACGACGACGGTCGTTGCGATCGCGTTTGTTGCGCTTGTTGTCGCGGTTTGATTTCTTCTCTTCTTGTTTTGGTTCTTCTTTTACTTCTTCAGAACCACCAAATAGGAAGCTACCTAGTGCTTTAAACAAACGGCTGAATAGGCCAGGTTTTGCTTCTTGCTCTACTTCTTTCTTCTTCGCTACCGGCGCAGGTTTAGAAACAGGAGCTGGAGCGGTTTGAGCTGGCGCTGCAAAGCCCTTAAGAACTGGCTCTTCGATTCGCTTAGGTTTGATGTCTGTTTCAGAAGGTTCTTTACCTTCTGCTTCTTTCATTGCTTCCAACTTCTTAGGAAGTAGGTAAGAAATTAAATCAAACTCTTCACCTTCGCGTACGCGAATTACTTCAAAGTGCGGTGTTTCCATGTCTGAGTTAGGAACAACCGTAATTTTCACTTCTTGAATTCGTTCGATATGGTTAACCGAGCGACGTTTTTCGTTCAATAGGTAAGATGCGATTGGCACTGGTACTACAGCCAATACTTGAGCTGTGTTGTCTTTTAGTGCTTCTTCTTCAATCAAACGAAGAACAGAAAGTGCTAGAGATTCGTTGTCACGAACAACACCTGTGCCGCTACAGCGAGGACAAATGTGGTGGCTTGCTTCTGCAAGAGAAGGGCTCAATCGTTGACGAGACATCTCTAGAAGACCAAAGCGTGAGATACGACCGATTTGTACGCGAGCACGGTCTAATCGAACTGCTTCACGTAGGCGGTTTTCTACTTCACGTTGGTGGCGTACTGGTGTCATATCGATAAAGTCGATAACCACTAGACCACCTAGGTCGCGTAGACGCAATTGACGAGCGATCTCGTCTGCTGCTTCTAGGTTGGTATTAAGTGCTGTTTCCTCGATATCACCACCCTTAGTTGCACGAGCAGAGTTGATATCGATAGAAGTCAGAGCTTCCGTTGGGTCGATTACGATAGAACCACCAGATGGTAGGCGCACTTCACGTTGGAAAGCCGATTCAATTTGGCTCTCGATTTGGTAGTGGCTAAACAGCGGCACTTCGCCTTCGTACTTCTTAACGCGGTTGATGAAATCTGGGCGAACCAATTGAATGTGCTCTTTCGCACGTTCATAAATGGTGTTGCTGTCGATAAGGATTTCACCAATATCACGACGTAAATAGTCACGAATTGCACGAACGATAACGTTACTTTCTTGGTGGATTAAGAATGGGGCAGGGTTAGAGTCTGCCGCGCCTTTAATCGCGCTCCAATGGTTCAGCAGTACGTTCAAGTCCCACTCAAGTTCTTCTGCGCTCTTACCAACGCCAGCAGTACGAACAATCAGACCCATGCCTTGAGGCAGTTCTAGAGTGCTTAATGCTGCTTTTAGTTGAGTACGCTCATCACCTTCGATACGGCGAGAAATACCGCCTGCACGAGGGTTGTTTGGCATAAGAACAAGGTAGCTACCCGCAAGAGAAATAAACGTGGTTAGAGCTGCGCCCTTGCTACCACGTTCTTCTTTTTCTACTTGTACGATTACTTCTTGGCCCTCAGTCAGCACTTCTTTAATGCTTGGACGGCCTTGGTAGGTATAACCTTCAGGGAAGTATTCGCGGGCAATTTCTTTTAGAGGGAGGAAACCGTGACGCTCAGCACCGTAATCAACAAATGCGGCTTCTAAGCTTGGTTCAATACGTGTGATACGTCCTTTGTAGATATTCGCTTTTTTAGATTCATGTCCTGGACTCTCGATATCAAGATCGAAAAGTCGCTGGCCATCAACCAGAGCGACACGCAACTCTTCTTTTTGAGTTGCGTTAATTAACATTCTTTTCATTGAAAATTCTCGTTGTCTTTTCTTTTATATCTTTCTTGTCGACTTGCCACGTTTTTTTCGCTGTTTCACGGTGCCTGATCCCATGGCTAATATTTTGCAGCCTCCCGGCTGGAAGGGGATGCTCTGGGGCACTTCAGTCATCACAAATCTATTTTGGTTTCTGTTAGAAACGTAGACTTGTAACCCGCTATTTGGGCGGTAGGTACTCAACGTGAATATGCGAGGAGTAGGGTGGCAAGAGTGTTGAATTCAATGTGTCTTACGCCAATGCAGCACCTGAGCTTCAACCTTCTACTCACATTGCTTGAGGACAAATGATTGGTAGTGAATAAAATATAACCAAACCTTCCTTAGCAGCTGTGAACTATAGCAGTGCGCGTGGATATCAGCAATCTGCTTTAGCGCAAACGATGGAAAATTTGCCGCTAAACTCAAACTTTCCAATTTATAACTGGCTGTTAAATAAGCGATTGAATCACGTAAACTTCCAAAGACAGAAAACAAAACCCGAACAAGGGAAAGGGTTTTAATAATCTAAACAAAAGGTTGGCGTATTTCGGAGCAGATTCTCGCAACAAGTGTTTCTTTTGCAGCAAGAATAATGTGAAGTCACGCGGATTTACGTTTACAATAGCGCGCATGAGCGAGATAAGAACACAAGTCCAGTTCGTTGATATCGACGAAGACATGGCGGGTCAACGCATTGATAACTTCTTGCGTAACCAATTAAAAGACATTCCAAAGAGCATGATTTATCGAATCGTGCGTAAGGGTGAAGTGCGCGTGAACAAAAAGCGCATCAAAGCCGAATATAAACTAAAAGCTGGCGACCTAGTCCGAATTCCACCTGTAACGGTTGAGAAAAAGGAAGAGGATGTCGCACCAAGCACGAAACTTAATAAGGTTGCTGAACTAGAACATATGATCATTTATGAAGATGATCATATGCTGATTCTGAACAAACCGTCTGGTACAGCAGTGCATGGTGGTAGTGGCTTGAAGTTTGGTGCAATTGAAGCATTAAGGGCATTGCGTCCACAGGCACGCTTCCTCGAATTGGTTCACCGTATTGACAGAGATACCTCGGGTATTTTACTGGTTGCTAAAAAGCGCTCGGCGCTTCGCCATTTGCAAGCGCAGTTTCGTGAAAAAACGGTGAAGAAGTTTTACTTCGCCTTAGTGATGGGGCAATGGAAAAGCAGCTGTAAAGTTGTGAACGCCCCCCTACTTAAAAATGAAGTGAACAGTATTGTACGAGTGAACCCAAACGGTAAGCCATCGGAAACGCGTTTCAAAATTCTTGAGAAATTTGAGCAAGCGACGTTGATTCAAGCCAGCCCAATTACGGGGCGTACTCACCAAATTCGTGTGCATACTCAGTACTCCGGACATCCTATCGCATGGGATGACCGTTACGGAGATAGACGTTTTGATGCCTACACTGGTCAACTTGGATTGGACCGTTTGTTTTTGCATGCCGCGAACATTAAGTTTCAACATCCGTCTAATGATGAATGGATGGAAGTTAATGCTCCGATGGAATCCAAACTAGAGAAAGTGCTTGTTGGATTAAGAAAGGCAAACTGAACGCATTTAATATAAACAAAGGGAGCTCTAGCTCCCTTTTTACATTTGACTTATATATATTAGGTTTCAAATGATGAGTAGAGGCGTTGATTAAACTTACAAGATCTCGAAGCCTTGCTTTTGCAGCATATCAATCAAATCAATCAGAGGCAGGCCAACGAGAGTGTTTGGATCTTTGCCGACTAACTTTTCGAACAAACAAATTCCCATCCCTTCGCTTTTGAAGCTGCCAGCACAGTAAAACGGTTCTTCTCTGTCGACGTAACGTTCAATTTGTTCACGGTTTAAGTTTCTAAAATGCACTTCAAAAGTGTCGTAGCCAACTTCAGTCAGATTCGTCACCGAGTTATAAACCGCCAGTCCGGTATAGAAAGTGATGGCTTTACCACTTTGAGCAAGTAATTGATTGATAGCATTTTCACGATTTAGAGGTTTGCCAACGATTTTTCCATCAATTACGCAAACTTGATCGCTGCCGATGACCAAACTTGGTTTTTTAATAGAGCAAGAGGTTGCTTTGTTTACGGCTAAGCGCTGCACTAGATCCAGAGGAGCTTCACTCTCATACGGCGTTTCATCGCAGTCAGGAGATAAACAAATGAACGGGACTGAAAGCTTTTCAAGCAGTTGTTGACGAAAAGGGGAGGTTGAGGCTAAAACCAGTTGGTAATTTTTCATTTTGAATTACAATTCACGCAAGCATTTCCAATAGGATAATCGATCAAAATTGATTATGGCTAATGCTCTGTATGTTAAGCGTAAAAAAGTACAACTTTTTTGCCTTTTTCTTTGACTAATTTTGATTTGGAAGATAATATTCGCGCCCTATGCAAAAGGTAAAAATACCGCGAACGGTTGATCCAGCAAAGTCCGCACAGAAACGATTAGATTACGATGGCATCATCCAAGCTAGTCTTTTCAAGCGCTTAGCGGAAGCAACTGAAGGCGTAAAACGCGACGCAGAAGTCTCATTGTCATTTGAGATAGATGAACAGCGACTTGTTGTTATCTCTGGTAAAGCTAACATCGAAGTCGAATTAGAGTGTCAGCGTTGTAATGAGGTATTCACACACGCGTGTGAAGTTGAATTCCTTTACACTCCTTACTACGGTGAGAAGACGGAAGAGGAAGCACCAGAAATTTATGATTTGGTAGATCTAAATGAGTACGGTGAATTAGACCTTATACAACTGGTTGAAGACGAGTTCATCTTAGCATTACCTCAAATTGCGATGCACGATGAAGCGGATTGTAGCGTTGATTCAAATAACATGGTTTTTGGTGAGCTTCCTGAAGAAATTGAGGAAAAGAAACCGAATCCATTCGACGTTTTGAAAAATCTGAAAAAGTAACTGGTGTGGTAGCCGCTTCTTCTTTAGGTTTTTAACCCAATAGTATAGGAGTAGGGTCAATGGCCGTACAGAAAAACCGTAAAACTCGTTCTAAGCGCGGTATGCGTCGTTCACACGATGCGCTAACTACAGCTGCACTATCTGTAGACGCGACTTCTGGTGAAACTCACCTACGCCACAACGTAACTGCTGAAGGTTACTACCGTGGTCAAAAGGTTATCAACAAGTAAGGTTGAACCTTTGCAAAGTATTACCGTTGCACTTGATGCAATGGGCGGGGATTTCGGTCCACGCGTAACAGTGCCTGCCGCCGTGCAGGCACTGTCTCATTTCCCAGAGCTAAAAGTGATTCTTATAGGTGATCAAAGCCTGATCACATCTCAATTATCTCAACTCGGTACCTCTACCAGTTCCCGCTTGACTATTCTTCATAGCGAGAAAGTTATCTCGAACTCAGAAAAACCGTCTTTAGCATTACGCAATAGTCAAAACAGTTCTATGCGTATGGCAATTGATCTGGTTTCTGACCAAGAAGCGGATGCTTGTGTAAGTGGCGGCAACACCGGCGCATTAATGGCGCTGTCGCGATTTATCCTCAAGTTGCTTCCCGGTATAGAGCGGCCTGCTTTAGTTTCAGCTTTACCCACCATCAGTGGCAAACGTACTTGGATGTTAGATCTTGGTGCGAATGTGTCTTGTGACGCAGACAGTCTGTTTCAGTTTGCCGTGATGGGCAGTGCATTAGCAGAAGAACACCTATGTCGTCCTCCTCGCGTTGCTGTACTTAATATTGGTGCAGAAGAAATTAAAGGGAACGATTTAGTTAAACGCTGTGCAGAAATGCTTTCTCAAACCGACGCTATCAATTTTGTTGGTTATATTGAAGGTAATCAAATTTTGCATGACGTAGCCGATGTCATCGTTTGTGATGGATTTGTTGGCAACGTATGTTTAAAAGCCAGCGAGGGAACAGCACAACTTTTTATCGAAAAACTAAAAACCAGCATGATGGCATCGACGATAAAGGGTTGGATTGCTAGAAAGTTGTTTTCTCGGCTATTTAATGAACTAAAAACACTGAACCCCGACCAGTATAACGGCGCAAGTTTGCTAGGATTGCGCGGCATTGTCATAAAAAGCCATGGAAGTGCGGATGTATCTGCGATTGTCAATGCACTTGGCGAGGCAGTACACGAGGTCAAACGACAAGTACCAAGCCGTATTAGCGATCGTTTGGAAGCGGTTTTACTCGAGAGGCATTATTAGTCTTCATGTATAGCAAAATTTTAGGTACTGGCAGCTACCTGCCATCTCAAGTGCGTACTAACGCAGACCTAGAGAAAATGGTAGATACAAGTGATGAGTGGATCGTAGCTCGTACTGGTATTAAAGAGCGTCGAATTGCAGCAGAAGACGAAACTGTTGCGGACATGGCATTCTACGCAGCTGAAAACGCTATCGATATGGCCGGCATTGATAAAAATGATATCGACCTAATTATCGTTGCTACCACGAGCAGTAGCCATACTTTCCCTTCATCTGCGTGTCAGGTGCAGGCAAAGCTTGGCATTAAAGGTTGTCCGGCTTTCGACTTAGCCGCTGCTTGTTCTGGTTTTGTTTACGCATTGTCTGTTGCGGATCAACATATCAAATCAGGTATGTGTAAAAACGTATTGGTGATTGGTGCAGATGCACTGTCTAAAACGTGTGATCCAACTGACCGTTCAACGATCATTTTGTTTGGTGACGGTGCGGGTGCAGTTGTTGTTGGTGCAAGCCAAGAGCCTGGCATTATCTCTACGCATATCTACGCGGATGGCCAATTTGGTGATTTATTAAGTCTACCTGTACCAGAGCGTGGTAAAGATGTTGATAAATGGCTTCATATGGCTGGTAACGAAGTATTCAAAGTTGCGGTAACTCAACTGTCTAAACTCGTTAAAGATACGCTTGAAGCAAACGATATGCACAAGTCTGAGCTAGACTGGCTAGTGCCGCACCAAGCGAACTACCGTATTATTTCAGCGACGGCGAAAAAACTGTCAATGTCACTAGACCAAGTTGTTGTCACATTAGACAGACACGGTAACACGTCGGCAGCAACAGTTCCGACAGCGCTTGATGAAGCGGTTCGTGATGGCCGTATTAAGCGTGGACAAACGTTGCTACTTGAAGCATTCGGTGGCGGTTTCACATGGGGCTCTGCTCTGGTGAAATTCTAAGTTTCGCGAGAATTCAAAATTTAAGGTGCACTCACGTGCATCTTATTTCTTTTTACATTGCTTAAAGGAAAACAACATGAGCAAGTTTGCTATCGTATTTCCAGGTCAAGGTTCTCAAGCTGTAGGTATGCTTGCTGATCTAGGCGAACAATATGACGTAGTAAAACAAACATTTGCAGAAGCATCTGACGCACTAGGTTACGATCTATGGGCGCTTGTTCAAAATGGCCCTGCTGAAGATCTAAACCAAACTTTCCGTACTCAGCCTGCATTGCTTGCTTCTTCTGTCGCTATTTGGCGCGTATGGCAAGAGCTTGGTCTAGAACAACCAGCAAACCTAGCGGGTCACAGTCTCGGTGAATACTCAGCGCTTGTGTGCGCTGGCGTGATTGACTTTAAAGAAGCAATCAAATTGGTTGAACTACGTGGCAAGCTAATGCAAGAAGCGGTTCCTGCGGGTACTGGCGCAATGTATGCAATCATCGGTCTAGATGATGATGCGATTGCAAAGGCGTGTGAAGAAGCAGCGCAAGGCGATGTCGTTTCTCCAGTAAACTTCAATTCTCCTGGTCAAGTTGTTATCGCAGGTAGTAAAGATGCAGTAGAGCGCGCTGGCGCACTGTGTAAAGAAGCTGGCGCGAAACGTGCTCTTCCTCTTCCTGTGTCAGTGCCTTCACACTGCGCGTTAATGAAACCAGCAGCTGATAAACTAGCAGTAGCGCTAGAGTCTATCGAATTCAACACACCACAACTTCCAGTTATCAATAACGTTGATGTGGCAGCTGAAACTGATCCTGCAAAAATCAAAGACGCGCTTGTTCGTCAGCTATACAGCCCAGTTCGTTGGACTGAAAGCGTACAGCTAATGAGTGAACAAGGTGTAGAAAACCTTCTTGAACTTGGCCCGGGCAAAGTTCTGACAGGTCTAACAAAACGTATCGTGAAAACACTAAGTGCAGCAGCAGTTAACGATGTGGCGTCGTTAGAAGCCGCTAAATAATTCTTTCACGATAAGAAAAGGAAAACACAACATGATGAATCTAGAAGGTAAAATCGCTCTAGTGACTGGCGCAAGCCGTGGCATTGGTCGTGCGATTGCTGAGCTTCTTGTTGAACGCGGTGCCACCGTTATTGGTACCGCAACGTCTGAAAGCGGCGCGGCTGCGATCAGCGAATACCTAGGCGAAAATGGTAAAGGTTTAGCGCTTAACGTCACTGACGTTGAGTCTATTGAAGCAACACTAAAAACCATTAACGATGAGTTTGGTGCGATCGATATTCTAGTGAATAACGCAGGTATCACTCGCGATAACCTACTAATGCGCATGAAAGACGATGAGTGGAACGACATCATCAACACAAACCTAACGCCTATTTACCGTATGTCTAAAGCGGTTCTGCGTGGAATGATGAAAAAACGCGCGGGTCGTATCATCAACGTAGGTTCTGTTGTAGGCACTATGGGTAATGCGGGTCAAACTAACTACGCAGCAGCAAAAGCGGGCGTGATTGGTTTTACCAAATCAATGGCTCGTGAAGTGGCTTCTCGTGGCGTAACTGTTAACACAGTTGCACCTGGTTTCATCGAAACTGACATGACTAAGGCGCTAAATGACGACCAACGTGCAGCAACGTTGGCGAACGTGCCAGCTGGTCGCTTGGGTGATCCTCGTGAAATTGCATCAGCAGTAGTTTTCCTAGCTTCACCTGAAGCCGCTTACATTACTGGTGAAACTTTGCATGTAAATGGTGGCATGTACATGGTTTAATGCACAGTTCGTGCAAATTTAGCTATTTTACATTGTGAAAAATAGCCTATAGTTGCAATTAACTGTCATGAACTTGTCATGCTTATGCGCAAGATTTGTGCATGATTTAAGTCAAAAATGTATTGAAATTCGGTTAAATTCGCTAATTTTGTGGTTTGACCAGCAAGGACCCCCTTGCAACTTTCAATAGTTCGAATAAACTACGGAATCATCGCATTAGGCGAAATCTGTAAAGGAAAAGAAAAATGAGCAACATCGAAGAACGCGTAAAGAAAATCATTGTTGAACAGCTAGGTGTAGACGAAGCAGAAGTTAAAAACGAAGCTTCTTTCGTTGATGATCTAGGTGCTGATTCTCTAGACACTGTAGAACTAGTTATGGCTCTAGAAGAGGAATTCGACACTGAGATTCCTGATGAAGAAGCTGAGAAGATCACTACTGTTCAAGCTGCAATCGACTACGTAAACAGCGCTCAGTAATTATCTCTCCCAGGCGGTCTCCTAGACCGCCTGTGTTCTTTCTAACTTCTTCTATCCTCTCATAGAAATATTCAATTCCCGGAGAATTATATCGTGTCCAAGCGTCGTGTAGTTGTCACTGGCATGGGTATGTTGTCACCGGTAG
The DNA here is from genome assembly GCF_043102935.1 of Vibrio sp. zbq_1. Lineage (NCBI taxonomy): Bacteria > Pseudomonadati > Pseudomonadota > Gammaproteobacteria > Vibrionales > Vibrionaceae > Vibrio > Vibrio sp. zbq_1. The sequence continues at coordinate 197,861 of NZ_JBICJH010000044.1, read as the reverse complement.
GCAACACAGTAGAATCATCTTGGAAAGCCCTGCTTGAAGGTAAAAGCGGTATCGTAAATATCGAGCACTTCGATACTACGAACTTCTCAACTCGTTTTGCAGGTCTTGTTAAAGATTTCGATTGCACAGAGTACATGTCTAAAAAAGATGCTCGTAAAATGGATCTATTCATCCAGTACGGCATTGCAGCGGGTATCCAAGCGCTAGATGACTCTGGCTTACAAATTACCGAAGAAAACGCGCCTCGAGTTGGTGTTGCAATCGGCTCAGGTATTGGTGGCCTAGACCTCATTGAAACTGGTCACTCAGCACTGGTTGAGAAAGGTCCTCGCAAAGTTAGCCCATTTTTTGTTCCTTCGACCATCGTAAACATGGTTGCGGGTAACCTGTCTATCATGCGTGGTCTTCGTGGTCCAAACATCGCGATCTCTACTGCATGTACTACAGGTCTACATAACATTGGCCACGCTGCTCGTATGATTGCATACGGTGATGCAGACGCGATGGTTGCTGGTGGTGCAGAGAAAGCTTCTACGCCTCTTGGTATGGCAGGCTTCGGTGCTGCTAAAGCACTTTCTACTCGCAATGACGAACCTCAAAAGGCATCTCGCCCATGGGATAAAGGCCGTGACGGCTTCGTTCTAGGTGATGGTGCTGGCGTGATGGTTCTTGAAGAATACGAACATGCGAAAGCACGTGGCGCTAAGATTTACGCTGAGCTAGTTGGCTTTGGTATGTCTGGCGATGCTTACCACATGACTTCACCAAGTGAAGATGGTTCAGGTGGTGCGTTAGCAATGGAAGCAGCAATGCGTGATGCGAACATCACGGGTACTCAAGTAGGTTACGTGAATGCTCACGGTACATCTACTCCTGCTGGCGACGTTGCTGAAATCAAGGGTGTGAAACGTGCTCTTGGTGAAGAAGGCGCAAAACAAGTTCTTGTTTCTTCAACTAAGTCAATGACTGGTCACCTATTGGGTGCTGCTGGCTCAGTTGAAGCTATCATCACGATTATGTCTTTGGTTGACCAAATCGTTCCACCAACGATTAACCTTGATGATCCAGAAGAAGGTCTAGACATTGACCTTGTGCCACACACAGCGCGCAAAGTTGAAGGTATGGAATACGCAATCTGTAACTCGTTTGGCTTTGGTGGTACAAACGGTTCTTTGATCTTCAAAAAGTTCGCTGAGTAAAAATCTCTAATAAGGTTTTAAGACCGCGAAACTTGTATTCTAACGGCTCGATGCTTAGCATTGAGCCGTTTTCTTTTATTTGTCGTCTGTAACCTAAGGGTGTTCTAATGTTTTGGGTAAATGGAGTTCCACAAACACAGGTTTCATTAGGTGACCGCTCTTTTCAATATGGAGACGGTTGCTTTACTACTATCCAGACTAAAAACGGCGAGCTAGAGTATTGGCAAGCGCATGTTGAACGTTTGGAAGCATGTCTCAAAACACTTCATATTCCTTTACCTGACTGGAGTATAGTTTCCGAGTGGGCTCACTTGGCTACCCTGAAAGATGAACACGCTGGAATCAAAATTCACATTAGCCGCGGAATCGGTGGAAGAGGGTACGGCACTAAGGGCATTGAGGGCCCAATGGTGACCATCTCGAACTTTGCATTTCCTGTCCATTATGTCGACTGGCAACAAAATGGGGTGAATCTGGGGGTATGCGAAACCCGTCTCGGAATTCAGCCTTTGCTGGCAGGGCATAAACACAACAATCGCTTAGAACAAGTGCTTGCGAAAGCTGAAATTGATCACTCTAACTTTGCCGATGCAGTGACGTTAAATGTGCAAAATCATGTCATTGAAACTACAATGGCAAACCTTTTTTGGGTTAAAGATAACAAGGTTTATACGCCTAGCTTAAATTTGTCTGGTGTCGCAGGCGTGATGCGTCGCAAGGTGCTTGAATTTTTTGAGGCCAATAATACCGAAGTTGAAGTAGGGGACTTTTCTCTGGTGGAACTGCTTTCTGCGGATGAAGTATGGATGTGCAACTCACTACTAGGTGTTGCACCTGTCACGAGCATTACAGCCGCCAATAACCACAAAACTGTCTTTCCGATAGGAAAACTGACTCAACGACTGCAAGGGAATTTAAATACGTGATTAAAAAACTGTTGGCTTTTGTTGTGCTGATCGCTGTGATAAGCGCAGCAGGGTTTTTTTACGTTGTTTCACAAACAAAGCAATACGTTAACTCGCCAATTTTAATTGAGCAACCTCAACTGTTCACTGTCGAAAACGGCACAAGCTTTCATCGTGTAATGCGCGATTTGGTGAAAGAGAACATCGTAAAAGCGTCTGATTACACTCGCTTAATGCCCCATCTTTACCCAGAGCTTCTTCAAGTGCGAGCCGGCACTTACCAACTCGAGCCAAATGTATCGCTTTACGAGGCGTTAGAGCTACTCAATACAGGCAAAGAACATCAATTTGCCATCACGTTTGTTGAAGGTAGTCGTTTTTCTGAGTGGTTAGAGCAACTTCAAAGCGCACCGTATGTTCAACACGACCTTTTAGGGTTGTCAGAAAAAGAGATGGCACAGAAGCTTGGTATTGAACGTGATAAGCTTGAAGGCTTGTTTTTGGCTGAAACGTACCACTACACCGCTGGTGCGAGCGAAAGTCAGTTGCTAAAGCGTGCACATTCCAAATTAAATAAAATACTGGATGTGAACTGGGACGCTCGTCAGGAGAAGCTGCCTCTCAAAGACAAGTATGAAGCGCTGATCCTTGCCTCTATTATCGAAAAAGAAACGGCGATTGATTCAGAACGTGAACGTGTTGCTTCTGTGTTTGTTAACCGTTTGAATAAACGTATGCGACTTCAAACGGATCCGACCGTTATCTACGGAATGGGGGATGCTTACGATGGTAACATCCGTAAGAAAGACCTACGCACCCCAACACCATACAATACCTACGTTATTAATGGTTTGCCGCCGACACCTATTGCAATGGCCGGAGAAGCCTCTATCGAAGCTGCACTAAACCCAGAAAGCAGTGATTACTTATATTTTGTAGCAAGTGGGACGGGCGGACACGTTTTCTCGAAATCACTTGCTGAGCACAATCGTGCTGTTCGAGCCTATTTAAGAGAACTAAGAAAGAACAAATGATGAAAGCAAACTTTATTGTCGTAGAGGGCCTTGAAGGCGCGGGGAAAAGCACTGCGATTAAAACGGTTTTGGACACGCTCAAACAAGCGGGAATCGAAAACATCGTTAACACGCGTGAACCTGGTGGGACACCTCTTGCCGAGAAAATGCGCGCTTTAGTCAAGGAAGAGCATGAAGGCGAAGAGTTGAAAGACATGACAGAGTTGCTTCTGTTGTACGCCGCGCGTGTTCAACTGGTTGAGAATGTGATTAAGCCAGCGCTTGCAAACGGACAATGGGTTGTTGGCGATCGCCATGACTTGTCATCACAAGCTTACCAAGGTGGTGGCCGTCAAATTGATGCGTCACTCATGAAAAACCTTCGTGACACCACGTTGGGTGACTTTAAGCCCGCATTTACACTTTATATGGATATCGATCCTCGTATCGGTCTTGAGCGCGCTCGTGGTCGTGGCGAGCTAGACCGTATTGAAAAGATGGATATCAGCTTCTTCGAGCGCACTCGTGAGCGTTACTTGGAAATCGCCAATGCTGATCCGTCAATTGTTGTGATCAATGCAGAACAATCGATTGAAGAAGTGTCTCGTGATATTCAAGACGCCTTGAACGAATGGTTGTCTCGCCAGTAAGTAAAAAGCGAATATAGGTTACGCATGTTTAATGATTTTCCTTGGCTAAAGCCAGCATGGGAGAACCTCAAATCTGGGTTGGATTCAGATCGAATTCCTGGAGCTTTATTGCTGCAAAGTAATAAAGGCTTGGCAGTAGAAAAGCTTGTTGAGTTTTTTAGTCATGCACTTCTTTGTCAAAACTACAGCAGCGAAGCTTGTGGTTTCTGCCATAGCTGTCAACTGACGAAATCTCAAAGCCATCCAGATTTGCACTGGATTAGGCCAGAGAAAGAAGGCAAGGCGATTACGGTTGACCAAATTCGCGCTTGCAATCGTCTAGCTCATGAATCTTCTCAGCTGAATGGTTACCGTTTGTTTGTGATTGAGCCAGCCGATGCGATGAATGAATCCGCTTCTAATGCGCTATTAAAAACGCTGGAAGAACCGGGCGAAAAATGTTTGTTTTTGCTGGTCACTCATAATCAAGAAAGATTGCTACCGACGATTCGTAGCCGATGCCAGCATTGGGTTGTGACGCCGCCTTCAACCGATCAAGCTATGCAGTGGATTGGGGAGCAAGGCTTGTCTCAAGTACCGGCTTTCGCGTTGAAACTGAATATGGGTTCTCCATTAAAAACGCTTGAATCGTTGAAAAATGGTGAGCTAGAGGAGTATTCGGCTTTCGAACGTTGTTTGGTTGAAACACTGTTATCTCCGACGTCTGATGTATCCAAATGTGCATCGTTAATGGCAAAAAATCCAGACCAAGCGCTGGATTGGGCATGGTTGTTATTGACGGATGCTCAGAAGTCGAAGTTTGGTGTTGTAGACGAAGGCATACTGCCTGGTGCCGCGAAATTTCAGCCCCATCATTACGATGGGTTGTATGCATCAACAAAGAAACTCATGGAGCTCAAAGCGCAAATGCAAACCTTTCCGGGTTTGAACCTTGAGCTACTATCAATGAACTGGTTAATTGAATCACGAGAGGCATTATGTTCGTAGATTCGCACTGTCATTTAGACAAATTGAATTACGATGATCTTCATATCAATATTGAAGACGTTATTAACAAAGCAAAGCAAGCTAACGTAAAAGAGCTGCTATCTGTAGGTGTTACGTTAGACTCATTTCCTAATATGTTGGAGATGATCGAACCTTACGAGAATGTGTACGCTTCTTGTGGTGTTCACCCATTGGATGTTGAGAGTGCGTTTTCCATGGAGACTTTGCGTCGCCATGCTAGCCACGAAAGAGTCGTTGCTATTGGCGAAACCGGATTGGACTACCATTACAAACCAGAAACAGCGGCGCTTCAAAAAGAGCGTTTTGAACAGCAGGTTGAGTTGGCGGTTGAACTGAACAAGCCGCTTATTATTCACACCCGCAATGCGCGTGAAGATACATTGGACATTCTACGTAATGGTGGTGCGGAGAAATGTGGTGGTGTCATTCATTGCTTTACTGAAGATCTTCCCTTTGCCAAAGCTGCTATGGATTTGGGTTTTTATATCTCGATTTCAGGCATCGTAACTTTTCGTCAAGCAACCGAGTTGAAAGAAGTGGTGAAAGCGTTGCCATTAGAGCGACTGTTGATTGAGACCGACTCACCATACTTGGCTCCAATTCCTCATCGAGGAAAAGAGAACCAACCGGCTTATGTTGTCGAGGTTGCCGCGTATATTGCGCAACTTAAGTCATGTGCACTGTCTGAAGTTGCGCATAAAACCACCGAAAACTTCCGAAATCTTTTTTTGCGATAAAAAATGACATCCGGTATTAAAAAGGAGCGAAAGCTCCTTTTTTTGTTTACAAATACATCAGATGTACTCTTCATTTTAATGTTTACGAAAAATGTTGATTCAATAACATTCAAATTCCACAAATGTAATTTTGTTACTAAAAATAACATTGTTCTGTATTTTATTTACGCCTTAAAATTAATAATATAAATAATAAAACCTTTATAAAACAGTAATATAGGTTAAATGCAAACCTTTTCATTGACCGTTTTTGGGTGTGATCTAAGACTTGTTTTGAAACTAAATTTCGTAACTGTGTGGAAAGTTTGAGGGTCATCAATATATATTTAGAGCCGGAAAATATAATGCAGTTGTGGTTACATTTTCATTGGGTGCTAACCTTTAGGCTACGGGGGTGTGCCGTTAGTGCCCAAATAATACTTATAAATTTATCAGGAGCATAAACATGTTTAAGAACCTTTTTGCTAACCTGCAAAAAGTTGGTAAGGCGCTGATGCTTCCAGTATCAGTTTTACCAGTTGCAGGTATTTTACTAGGTGTTGGTGCTGCCCACCTAAGCTTTATTCCAGAGATCGTTTCTAACCTTATGGAACAAGCTGGTGGTTCAGTATTCGGCCAAATGGCACTTCTATTCGCTGTAGGTGTTGCACTAGGCTTCACAAACAACGATGGTGTAGCTGGTCTAGCTGCAATTGTTGGTTACGGCATCATGACTGCAACACTAGGTGTTATGGCTGGCGTAATGGGCGTTGAAAAAATCGATACAGGTGTACTAGGTGGTATCCTTGTCGGTGGTGTTGCTGCTTGGGCATTCAACCGTTTCTTCAAAATTCAACTTCCAGAATACCTTGGCTTCTTTGCTGGTAAGCGTGCAGTGCCAATCATCACTGGTTTTGCAGCGATCATCCTTGGTGTAATTCTTTCTGTAATTTGGCCACCAATCGGCGGTGCAATCTCTGCATTCTCTGACTGGGCTGCGCACCAAAACCCACAACTAGCATTCGGTATCTACGGTGTTGTTGAGCGTTCACTAATCCCATTCGGTCTACACCACGTTTGGAACGTACCTTTCTTCTTCGAAGCTGGTACTTGTGTTAACGCAGCAGGCGAAACTCAACACGGCGTTCTAACTTGTTACCTAGTTGCTGATGAAGCATCTCGTGCTGCTGGTAATGGCTTCGGTCAGCTAGCGGGTGGTTACATGTTCAAGATGTTCGGTCTACCAGCTGCAGCAATCGCGATTGCTCACTGTGCTAAACCTGAAAACCGCGCGAAAGTAATGGGTATCATGGCGTCAGCTGCTCTGACTTCATTCCTAACAGGTATTACTGAGCCAATCGAATTCTCATTCCTATTCGTTGCTCCTGTTCTATACGGTATCCACGCTCTACTAGCTGGTTCTGCATACATCGTTGCTAACACTCTAGGCTTTGTACACGGTACATCTTTCTCTCACGGTCTGATCGACTTCCTAGTTCTATCTGGTAACGCTCAGAAGATGGGTCTGATGATCGCTGTTGGTCTAGTTTACGCAGTAATCTACTACGTAGTGTTCCGTGCAGTAATCACAGCTCTTGACCTAAAAACTCCTGGTCGTGAAGATGAAACTGAAGAAGCTGCGGCGACTTCTAGTTCAGACATGGCAGGTGAGCTTGTTGCAGCATTCGGCGGCGAAGCAAACATCACTGGTCTAGACGCATGTATCACTCGTCTACGTGTGGCTGTTGCAGATACTGCTGCGGTTGACCAAGACAAACTAAAACAACTTGGCGCTGCTGGTGTTGTAGTTGTTGCAGGTGGTGTTCAGGCTATCTTCGGTACTAAGTCTGACAACCTAAAAACTGAAATGGATGAGTGGATTCGTAACCACGGTTAATCCCCAACATTCATTGTTTTGAAAGGAGGCTAAGGCCTCCTTTTTTGTGTTTTGGATATCGCTGAATAACTTATTATCTATAGCCTGCCTACCTGACTTTCTTGCCTATATTTTTTGCCTATTGGTTTCATGAGTACGACCTAGGCTCACCTTATTGAACCTTGTGATCTCAAACTCATCTTTACTTTTGTCGGCTTTTTCGTACAAACCGTTTACTCACTGATGACATAACAAATATTGAACATGTTTGAATTATGCACGATGTTTTTTAAGAATTGATAACGTGTATGAAGAATAAAATTATCTTAGCAGTGGGTCTTATTTCTAGCTCGGCAATGGCGGCTAACGAGCCTGCTAATCTGTCTGTCGGTATGGCAGTAGACCAGCAATTGAGCGTGGTTGTGGAAGTTGACAACAAATATCGAGGTATCATTGGCAACGATGGCATGGCGTTCGACTATATTGCGAAGCGTGGTGCGTTTGACCAGAATATGCCAATCACTTGGTATGTCGGGGTTGGTGGCTGGTATGAGTGGGATGACGAATTTGGTATTCGTGTTCCACTTGGCGTGAACTGGGACCTATCGAAAGGGTGGGACGTTTATGCGCAGATCCATCCTGAGCTCGATCTCTATAAAGGCCCTGACTTACAGTTGGGTGGGGCAGTTGGTGTGAAATACAGCTTCTAGCTCTCAAATAAAAAATGCCGGCATAGATGCCGGCATTTTGTTTCTGATTAAGACGGAATTTCAATCTTACTGTTTGTTCATCGCACGTTTAATGCAGATAGCTGCACCACCCCAAGTGATGCCCAAACCAAGAACCATCATAATGATTGCGCTAACGGTCATTTTACTGCCTCCTTGCGGTTTGCTGCGTTGATAAGTAAGCCAAAGATAAAGAGTGCGGCAATGATTGCCCAACCTAGAGTTAGATCGTAGCCACCATAGCCTTCTGTAAATAGAGCATAAAGCTTAGTTGCCAAGATGATTGCTAACATGATTGGTGTTACAAAGCGTAAACAAATCTCAAACCATTGACCGATAGAGAAATCAGAACGCTCATTCACGTAGCCGCGTACTTCTGGTACACGATTTAGCAACCAAGCCATCAATACGATTTCAATCAAGCCACCAACCATAATACCAACATTGTTTGCAAAGTGGTCGACTAAGTCTAGTAGCAGTAGGCCACCGTTGGTCGCAAATGCCATTGACACAACAAAGCCAGTACCGATTACCACATTTGCTGCTTTCTTACGGCTCCACTTTAACTTATCAATAATGGCTGACGTCACTGCTTCCATAATCGAGATGTGTGAACTTAGACCGGCCACAACAAGCGCAAAGAAGAACAGCGGGCCAAGAATGTAAGGCGCTGGCAATAGGTTAATTGCCGCAGGTAACGTCACAAAGGCAAGGCCTACGCCAGCAGAGACAACTTCTGTTAGTGGTTTACCTTGCTCTTGAGCCATGTAACCCAATACAGAGAAGATCATGATACCTGCAAGGATAGAGAAACCACAGTTGATCAGTACGGTCATAAAGGCGTTGTTTGTGATGTCAGACTTCTCAGGCAAGTAGCTTGAGTAGGCCAACATGATTGCAAAGCCGATACTTAGGGTAAAGAAGATTTGACCATACGCGGCAGCCCATACTTTTACGTCCCAAATCTTGCTGAAATCGGGTTCGAACATATAGTTCACACCATCGAGTGCACCTGGTAGGAATACCATGCGACCGATCAGAAATAGAACCATCAAGAATAGGATTGGCATCATGATTTTTGATGCGCGTTCGATGCCGGACTTAACGCCACTTGCAATGGCAATGTAAGTGACAGCCCAAGCAATGGTCATCGCTATAGCAATTTTCCATTGAATACCACCTAAGTTTGTTGGTGAGTTATCACCTAACTTTAGGTATTCGCTAAAGAAAAACGCGTTAGTGTCGGTTCCCCAACTTTGAGTAAACGACATACCAAAGTAAGAGATAGACCAACCAATTACCGCAACATAGTAAACGGCAATAACAGCAGCAACGCCAACTTGGAACCAGCCAAGCCATTCAAACTTCGAATGGATTTTTGCTAGTGTTTTCGGTGCTGAACCACGGTATTTTTGTCCCATACTGAACTCAAGGATCATGAATGGGATACCGGCAGTGATCATGGCAAAAAGGTAAGGAATAAAAAATGCGCCGCCACCGTTTTCGTAAGCCATGTATGGGAAACGCCAAATGTTACCCAACCCGATGGCTGACCCGACTGCTGCTAAGATGAACCCTGCACGGGATCCCCATTGTTCTCGCTTCATATCTGACTCCTATACGACTCCCTAAGGAATGAAGCTCTCTCAGTTGATCAGCAATCCCTGCTAAATTGTTAAAAGAAAGGACAACTGTTATCCGTCAGTTTTATGATCCTAAATTCTAACTTGTTATTAATTTGCAGAGTTATGTTTTGCCTAACGTAAGAGAAGTTAGAGATTAACTCTTATTATGTTGATGTGTGTTTGATAAAACTGAAATATTTATCTGTTTTCGTTATTCAGACTAACTTCTAATAATACAGAGCGCAATAGATTCTAAATGTTAACAGTAGTGTTTTGTGTGGTTTTAATGTTGTTAAATAGTGAGAAAATAGGTGATCTGAAAGGTTGGTTAGGCGGTTTAGTGAAATAAATGACTGCTATATTGCTATTTGAATGGTCTTATGGACTATTTTTATCATTTAGGGCGTACGACTATCTTTTGCACACCCTATAGATAATGTTCCGGTTAATTTGCCTCAGTTAAAAGCGAAAACTAAAGCCTACGTTTGACTGAAATTGGTTCATCCAATCAGTATCGAATTTGATGATGCAGCTTGAACCATCAGATGGCAATGTACATGCACCAGATGTGTCATTATCTACGACCGTACCTAACCAGCGTACTTGTGCCGTTAGAGCAAAGTTTTTTGAAAATGCGTACTCTAACCCGGCAAAAGCACTGGCAGAAAAACCGTATTTTTTATCAGCCCAGTCGACGTCGGTGTAAGACCCGCCAACCCCCAACCCTACATAGCTTTGCCAACCTTCAGCGAGGGGATAGTAAATACTGCTTTGGAATTGTAAATAATGGATATCGGCGGAGTTCGACAACTCTTTGAGTTCTGTCGGTTGTGCAGAATAGAAAAGGCCGATTTTTCCCATTTCAAAAGGTGTTTCTATTGATAAGGCGTAACTGAGGGCAGGGTCTATGTCATAGGTGTTTTTGTTTTCATCTTCGACTTGCCCGCCGCCAGTAAAGCCAATAAATGGGGTTACGATAACATTTGCTTGTGCGCTCAATGCGCAGCTCATTAACATGCCCCCAACTAGCCAACTGAGTTTATTCTTCATGTCCTATCTCCTTATTATGACTAAGCTAATTGTGATGGCTTAGTCAAAATCGCGCGACTAAATTAACCAAATCTTGAACATGTTTCACACTGGTGTTATTAATTTGTTACAGGTCAAGGAGGCGTTTATGGAACACGATCTAAAATCCGCACTAATCATTGTCGTCAGTGTTTTCGCAGTGCTTTTGTCGTTCGGAATTATTGCGATTACGACGGCCTAACAATAAGCATCAGAAAACTGGCGTGAGCCGATGATACGTAACAGCGGTATAATCACTGAAAGCCATACAGAGCTCGATATAGAAGTTTATGAGCACTTTAGACATGGCAAAACTGCTCTAGTCACACAAGGAGGAGGGCAGCGAGGGATTTTTACCGCTGGAGTGTTGGACGCACTACTCCTTTCTAATTTCGATCCTTTCGATGAGTTTTACGGCACTTCTGCAGGTGCTCTAAACCTTTGCTCGTATTTATGTCGTCAACATGGCATGGGTAAAGCGTTCATTACCGAACTTACTACTTCTCCTGAGTTTTTTAATCTTTTCCGCTACATTCGTAAGCAACAATACTTGAGTCTTGAGTGGGCGCTAGAAAGAATCCAAGATTTTCCTTACAAACTTGATCTCGATTTAGGGCGTAAGACCTTGGCTGGAAGAGGAGCGTTTGCAGCCGTTACGAACGTGGAAAATTTATCCGATCAGTATTTGCCGATTCTTGGGGATGATTGGTTCCACACCATGCTAGCCACTTGTGCGATTCCTAAGTTGTACCATGGCCCTGTCGATGTAAATGGGCAAAAGTTTGTGGATGGTGGTGTATCAGCCTCGATTCCGGTTCAAGAAGCGTGGCGACAAAATGCGCGCAACATTATTGTGATTCGCACAGAACCCTTCTCTGAGATAGAGGCGAGGGCGCAAAGTGAAATCGGAGACGTGCCAGTAGAATGGTATCGCGAATCCATAAACTCGGTGCAGCAATCTTGGCAACAAAAAGTCAGCCAATGGAAGTCTGACTGGACGTCTTTCTTCCAACAAAAAATTAATACTGCGCACCAGTCTAAGTTAACTGGGAAAATGCTTCTCAACGGTGGTCGTTGGTTATTTGGTGCTGATAATTTGTATCGATTAAGCCATTTGATTGGTGAGAATTTTGATTCTGGCTTGGCCGATATGCTGATGATTCACTATCAGACCTTTGAGCTAACGCAGGCGTTTTTATCAAACCCACCGGACGACACGTTTATTTTGCAAATTGCGCCCAAAGAGGGCTTGAAATCTTCTTCACTCCTGAGTGAACCAGAAGCGTTAGAACATGATTATCAATTGGGCTTGCAAGCCGGGTTTAATCTGGTTCAGTTATACGATCAACTGAATATGGACCTTGAAGGTAGAGAAAGTGCTTAAGCTAGCGTAAGTCACCTAAGCGATAAACAAAAAAGGGCTCCACTGGAGCCCTTAGCATTTCTATTACGTTAGACTGGCAGAATACGCATGCAGTTGGTTGAACCAACGACGTCCATCACGTCACCTTGAGTGATGATCACTAAGTCACCTTCATGTAAGTAACCTTGATCTTTGAGGCTGGAAATTGCGGCTTGAGCGGTTGGTAAGCCTGCATCGCATTTCGCATCAAAGTACACTGGCGTTACGCCACGATATAACGCTGCGCGGTTGAGCGTCGATTCGTTACGCGATAAAGCAAAAATCGGCAAACCAGAGCTTAGGCGTGACATCATCAAAGCAGTTCTTCCTGATTCTGTTAATGCAATCATCGCTTTAATGCCTTCCATGTGGTTCGCTGAGTACATGGTTGCCATTGCAATGGTCTCTTCTGCTGTTTCAAAGGTGCGGTCGAGACGGTAGGTCGATAGACTTGCTTCAGACATCTTTTCTGCGCCAATACAGACATCCGCCATTGATTTCACGGTCTCTACCGGATATTGACCGGCAGCGGTCTCTCCAGACAGCATCACGGCATCGGTGCCATCCAAAACGGCGTTTGCTACGTCCATGACTTCTGCACGCGTTGGCATTGGGCTATTGATCATGGATTCCATCATTTGAGTTGCAGTAATGACGACGCGGTTCAAACTGCGAGCTCGACGAATGAGTTTTTTCTGAACACCAATCAGCTCAGGATCGCCAATCTCAACGCCTAAATCGCCGCGAGCAACCATCACGACGTCAGAAGCTAGGATGATATCGTCAATCGACTCGCTCGTGGCGACGGTTTCTGCACGTTCTACTTTTGCGACGAGTTTTGCTTCTAAGCCGGCATCCCGGGCCAAGCGTCTGGCATAGTGCATGTCCTCGCCATTGCGTGGGAAAGAAATGGCCAAATAGTCGACCTTAATTTCTGCGGCTGTGATGATGTCAGCTTTGTCTTTTTCCGTGAGTGCATCGGCTGATAAGCCACCGCCTTTTTTGTTGATGCCCTTGTTGTTGGATAATGGACCACCAACGGTCACACGGGTATGGACTTTATTTCCTTCTACGCTGGTGACTTGCAATTGAACTCTGCCATCATCAAGCAGTAGAATGTCGTTCGGTGAAACATCTTGAGGCAGTTCTTTGTAATCCAAACCAACGGATTCTTGGTTCCCTTCGCCTTTTGGTAAGTCGCTATCTAGTGTGAATTTATCGCCGACTTTGAGTGTGATTTTACCGTCTTTAAAGGTCGAAACACGAATTTTAGGTCCCTGTAAATCGCCAAGAATGGCAACCTGACGCCCTAATCTTGCGGCAATCGCGCGTACTTTTTTAGCGCGTTGAATGTGGTCTTCACTTGTACCGTGAGAAAAGTTCATACGAACGACGTTCGCACCAGCTTTAATGATCTCCTCCAGTACATTGTCTTTATCAGTTGAAGGGCCAAGAGTGGTGACAATTTTCGTTCTTCTTAATTTGGAAGTCATAAATTCTCCGAAGAATGCAGGTGTAGGACAAAGTAACTCAAATTTTATTCTTACTTAATCTAACCACTGTCGAGGTCAGTATTTTCTAAGCTCGATGCCAGTTAGGTATAAGTATATGCACAGATTGTTTGCATGAAGAGTGACACTCGCTAAAACAGACGGATAATACATAGAGGACTAACGAGTTAGCGAAAACCTCTTTGTAGGGATGCTCTGTGGTCGCTTATGTTGCTCTCCTAATTTGAAGAATAAAATAAGTTATTTTTCAAACAATTTAACAGGAGTAGATTTCCCGTTATTTGATTGAATACACAAACAAACATGTTTATACGTGATGCTTGTCACGGGGATTTATTAATTCACTTCACAATTACTTCGCAAAGTAAAAAAATTGTCTCGTTATAGAATTTCGGAGTGCAAGATGTACATGGCTCAACCGGGCCATATTGATCATATCAAACAGGTCAATGCTGGTCGTGTATATAAACTTATTGACCTAAAAGGTCCAATTTCTCGAATTGATTTGTCGAAGCAAAGTGAGCTTGCGCCTGCGAGTATCACCAAAATCACTCGAGAATTAATCGAAGCACACTTGATTCATGAAACTACCGTACAAGAGGCGACAAGTCGTGGTCGTCCTGCCGTAGGCCTACAAGTTAACAACGAAGGTTGGCAGTTTCTATCGATGCGTTTAGGTCGTGGCTATCTGACTATTGCTCTGCATGAGCTGGGTGGCGATGTCTTGATCGATACCAAAATCGAAATTCATGAACGTGACCAAGACGATGTTCTTGAGCGTCTGCTCTACGAAATTGACGACTTTTTTCAGACGTATGCCGATCAGCTCGATCGTGTTACTAGCATCGCGATTACGCTTCCAGGTCTTGTAAACTCTGAGCAGGGCGTGGTGCTGCAAATGCCTCACTATAACGTCGAAAACCTTGCTTTGGGGCCAGAGATTTACAAAGCGACGGGTTTGCCGGTCTTTATTGCCAACGATACGCGTGCTTGGGCTTTAGCTGAAAAGCTCTTTGGTCATTCCCAAGAAAATGACAACTCTGTTCTTATTTCGATTCACCATGGTTTAGGCGCCGGTATCATTCTTGATGGGCGAGTTCTTCAAGGCCGCCACGGTAATATCGGTGAACTAGGGCATATTCAAATTGATCCCAACGGGAAGCGATGTCACTGTGGCAACATTGGTTGCTTAGAAACGGTTGCCAGCTCGCAAGCGATTCGTGAAGAAGTGGTAAGACGCATCTCTGAAGGTGAAGCTTCTATTCTCGCGGCTCAAGAAGAGATGAGTATCGAAAGTATCTGTGAAGCCGCGGCAAATGGCGATCCTCTCGCGGTTGATGTGATTGAAAAATTGGGACGCTATTTAGGTTCTGCAATTGCTATCGTGATCAACTTGTTTAACCCAGAAAAGATTTTGATTGGTGGGGTAATTAACCAAGCGAAAGAGGTGCTTTATCCAGCCGTTCGCCGTTGTATTGAAGAACAAAGCTTGCCTGTTTATCACCAAGATCTTGAGCTGGTGGAATCTCGCTTTTATAAACAAGCGACGATGCCGGGCGCTGCGCTGATAAAACAAGCTCTGTATGATGGGCAGTTGTTAATGAAGGTGGTGGAAGGTTAATCACTTCTTTCTATCTTTAATTTGATTTAGGGTGTGGCTCAAGAGCGCACCCTTTTTTGATCTTAAAAAGCCATCAAATGACGAATCTGAGCAGCAGTGCATTGCTATGTGCACGTCATTGATGTAATTTGCACTTATATCTAATTTGGCTCATGATGTTAAACGTATCAAGCTAACGTATTGAGTTTACTTAGATATCTATACACTCATTAAAAAACGTCGTCTTGTATTCTCAGCAAGGTTTCCAATAAAGAGTGAAAAATAATCGTTCAGAATTTAGGTAGTAGTATGTCCGGAGTTTTAAATACGGTTGATCAGCGTACGAACTTAGTGGGTGAAAACCGACTGGAACTTTTGCTGTTCACGTTAAACAGTCGTCAGTTATTTGCGATTAATGTGTTCAAAGTGAAAGAGGTGATAAAGCTTCCGCCGTTGACTAAGCTGCCTGGCTCACACTACAACATCCGTGGTGTTGCTTCTCTTCGAGGTGAAGCCGTACCTGTGATTGATTTGCGTTGTTCGATTGGTTTTCCTCCTCTTCGTGGAGAAGCGGAAGAAGAAAACTTGATCGTGACGGAATATAACCGTTCGGTGCAGGGTTTCCTTGTTGGTCCGGTACGTAACATCATCAATACCGCATGGACTGAAATTCAGCCGCCGCCATCGACTTCTGGACGCTCTAACTACCTCACAGCTATCACCCAAGTGAAAGATGGTGATACTTCTCAAATCGTTGAGATTATTGACGTTGAGAAAGTGTTGGCGGAAATCGTTCATTATGATGTCACTATCTCAGAAGATATCTTAGATCACGACTTATCGCAGTCGATGGTTGGACGTAACGTTCTTATCGTAGACGACTCTTCGACAGCAAGAAACCAAGTACGTGACACCCTTTCTCAATTGGGTATGAACATCATCGAGTGCCGAGATGGTTTAGAGGCATTAACGGTGCTCAAGCGTTGGTGTGATGAAGGTCGTGACGTTGAAAAAGAGCTGTTAATGATGATTACGGACGCTGAAATGCCAGAGATGGATGGTTACAAATTGACTCACGAAGTTCGTAGCGATCCTCGTATGTCGAAGTTGTTCATCACGTTGAATACGTCACTCAGCGGTAGCTTTAACGAGGCGATGGTGCAAAAGGTAGGCTGTGATCGTTTTATCTCAAAATTCCAGCCAGATTTGTTAGTTGAAGTAGCACAAGATCGTTTGCGTCAGGTGCTTTCTGCAAACGCCTAACTCATCAATAAATGTAAACAAAGGGAGGGTAACCTCCCTTTGTTGTATCTGCTCATTCTTAATGGAAGTCACGAGACTTACTCTGCAAGTTGGATAAATAATGAGTACAGTCAATCAATTTACCCGCAATGATGTGGATGACTTCTCCCTCTCTTTCCAAAATACCTTTTACCATCAATATTTTTGAGGTGAGGTAAGCTTGCTTTTGCGCTCTTGCCGTCGCGCTCCATACCACAACGTTAATGTTGCCAGTGTCATCTTCTAAGGTGAAAAATGTAACGCCTGCTGCAGTGCCTGGGGACTGCCTTCCGGTGACGACACCTGCCACTGTCACAAGCGACTTATGCTCTTTATCAACCAATTGTTTCATACGCGTAAAGCGAGGAAGTATTCCCGCTTCTTCTAGCAGAGTAATTGGGTGCCGGTTCAGCGAAAGACCTGTACTGGCATAGTCTTCAATAAGGCTTTCATATTCAGATGGCTGTGCATGATAGCTAACGCTTGGCTCTTCGATATGATGAAACAAAGGCAAATCGGACAGTGAATCCATCGCTGCCCAACGTGCGTTATAACGGTTACCCGATAAGATCTGAAAGGCATTTGCAGAAGCTAATAATTCGATATCACGACGACTTCTCAAGATTTGTTTGACCTCTTGTATTGAGTGATAGCCCGTTTTTGGTCGTCGTTCGACTAAGCGAGTCGCGCCTTCCTCATTAAAGCCTTTAACCAATCGAAAGCCCAGTTGCACACCAAGTCGGCCATTGGGGCGTTGAATCAAATGATGCTGGTAATAGGAATGATTGACACAGATAGGCAGAACTTCGACGCCGTGACGACGAGCGTCTTGCACCAATTGAGAAGGGCTGTAAAACCCCATTGGTTGGCTGTTTAACAGTGCCGTATAAAACTCTGCAGGATAGTAGTATTTTAGCCATGCCGAGCAATACGCCAAAACGGCGAAAGACGCTGAATGACTTTCTGGAAATCCGTATTCACCAAAGCCACAAATTTGTTCAAAAATGCGCTCCGCAAATGCTAGGTCGTAACCTCGCTCTTGCATGCCATTGAGCAGCTTAGGCTTAAACTTGGCTAAATCACCATTCTTTTTCCATGACGCCATGGCTCGACGAAGTTGATCGGCCTCGCCACCACTAAACCCCGCAGCGACCATGGCAAGTTTGATGACTTGTTCTTGGAAGATAGGCACGCCCATGGTTCTTTCTAAAACGCTTTTCACTGCTTCTGATGGATAGCTGACAGGCTCTTCGCCGTTGCGCCTTTTCAAAAACGGGTGAACCATGTCGCCTTGAATTGGCCCTGGGCGTACGATCGCGATTTGAATAACTAAGTCGTAATAACAAGCTGGTTTTAAGCGAGGCAGCATGCTCATTTGCGCGCGAGATTCGATTTGAAAAACGCCAACGGTGTCTGCTTTTTGGAGCATGCGATATACATGAGGATCATCTTGTCGGCGAGTGATCTCAGCAATTGAAAGTGATCGCTGGTGGTGTTTCTCAATTAATTGAAAGCATTTACGGATAGCATTGAGCATCCCGAGTGCCAATACATCGACTTTCAGAAGCTCTAAGCTTTCGAGATCGTCCTTATCCCATTGAATGATAGTTCGATCTTCCATTGCTGCATTTTCAACGGGCACCAATTCATACAATGGACCAGATGAAATCACGAAGCCGCCGACATGCTGAGAAAGATGACGAGGAAAACCAATAATCTCGTTCACCAGTTGGATAAACTGTTGACCTTTGAGCGATTCCGGTTGCAAACCAAGCTCAATAATTTGTGCTTGCCAACCTTGGCTACGGTCTCGGCGGTTAACATTTTTGATGAAAAAATCCAATTGGGTCTCTTCAATACCTAACGCTTTTCCGACCTCACGTACCGCACTTTTGAAGCGATAACTGATCACTGTTGCGGCAAGAGCGGCACGCTCACGCCCGTATTTTTTATAAATGTATTGAATGACTTCTTCACGGCGCTCGTGTTCGAAGTCAACGTCGATATCTGGTGGCTCTTTGCGTTCCTTACTGATAAATCGTTCGAACAAGACGGAGATTTGTCTTGGATCGACGGCGGTGATTTCTAAGCAGTAACACACGACGGAATTCGCCGCTGATCCTCGGCCTTGATAAAGAATGCCTTGCTGTTTAGCAAACATGACGATGTCATGAATGGTTAAAAAGTAATAATGGTACTTGAGGTCTTCTATCAACCTCAGTTCGTTTTCGATGGTTTGGTTGATGTCCTCCGGCACGCCTTCAGGAAAGCGACGCTCTTTACCTTGTTCCACCAACATTCGTAAGTAAGAATTTGGTGTATAGCCATTAGGAATCAGTTCTGTAGGGTATTCGTATTTCAGATCAGACAATTTGAATTCGCACAAATCCGCGATGTACTTACTTTCCTCTAGCCACTCTGGTTTGTAGATACGAACCAACTTATTCAGTGGTCGTAATGCGCGTTCAGCATTAGAAAGACGTTCAAAGCCCAGCTTATCAACACTGCAACCATGCTTAATGGCGGTGAGTATATGTTGTAAAGGCAGGCGCTCAGCCGTGTGCATGAGTACGCCGCCACAAGCTGTAATAGGCAGTTGCAATTCGTGAGCTAGCTTCTCGCAGTGATTTGTGTAGGCATCATCGTCGCCACCAAGATGACGTTGAATCGCAACCCATAGTCGATTGTTATGGTGTTGATTGAGCCAGCGCCCCCAGTAATGGTCACTCGCTTGATGGGTAGGAAGCCACAATACTAAGCAGTGACGAATCGACATCAGATCCCACTCAGAAAGCTGATAACTGCCTTTTTCGCTGCGTCGTCTCGCGTTAGTGATGATACGGCACATCTCAGCATAAGCTTTACGGCAGGGGCAAAGTAGGACTATTTGGCACTCTTCGTTGAGCCAGAACATACTGCCGACGATCTGTTTGATATCAAGTTTATGCTGCTCAATCGTTGCATGAGCTTTGACCACGCCAGCGACCGAACACTCGTCAGTAATCGCGATGGCATGGTAGCGATAAAAAGCCGCTTGCAACACAAGCTCTTCTGCATGAGAAGCGCCAGTGAGGAAAGAGAAATTAGACTGACAAAATAATTCTGCGTAACTCATAACGACTCAACAAAAATAGCCATGAAGAAACCAATGTTTATGTTGATCGCGAAATACCCATAACCAGCGACCTTGCTTGGTATGAGCAATGTAGTAATCGCGCATAATTTCGTCGCCATCCCACCATCCGGATACGATTCGTTCTGGTCCATGCACCAGCGATACTTGTTCTTGTAGAGCAATGGGGGCAGGCAGTTGCATTGCTGGGCGCAGCAAATCTGGGATGTTATGAGTGGGTACGTCTGGCTCATCGGCTAGTCGGTATTGGCTGGCTTTCTCCGGTCTTGGGTCGCAGGCAATATCTGGTTTGAGCACTGCACTTTTCCCAAGTTTAGCTTGGAGTAAAGAGAGCAGTTCTAACGCATTCATCTGTCCTTTTGGCCCAGAAAAAAGATCTCGCGCAGCACTTAAAGGCTCACCCTGACGAACAACTTTGAGTGTCAAACCGACCACCGCTCCATTAAGCGTGAGCGACTCTAAGCTCAAACTCGCCAGTTGTTGCCAGCGATGGCATAGATAATCGCCTTGAGCAGAGGTGAGTTGAAGATGCTGCTCGTGTTTATCGCGTTGATGGAGCGTTAAGCGAAGTTCAAAGGCGACTTTGTCTCGCAATTTTAGAAAGGTTTCGAGTTGGCGAAGGAGCTTTGCTAACGGTTTTTCAATCCACTGAACATTTTCGATCTCAAACAGTAACTCCAAATACACTTGGAACGATTCGGTTGGATGGTAAAAGTCGACAGGGTGTTTGAACTGACCAGTAAGTCGTCCGACGTAGTTGACTAAATCAATATCAAAACGGCGAGCGATGTCTTGCAATGGCAATTCCAGTAACTCTTGCAGCGTTGTTACGCCCACTCGTTGGAGTTTTTCAACATTGGAGGGCGATAAATCGGTTAGGGTTAATGGCAACGGAAATAAAGCTTTTTGGATAGAAGTTTTATCTTCGCTAAGCACATTCGCACCAGATAACGCCATCAATTTAGCGGAAAAAGGTGAGAAGCCACAACCAAACTGAAAGCTCAATTTTAGTTCATCTAAATGAGTTCGGATTTTATTCCAATAGTTTTGTAATCCTTCATAGAGATTAAGCATTGGCGTCGCACGCAGCAAAATACCTTGGTTTGGCATCAATACGACATCAGAAGTGACCAAATACATCCATTGAGCCACCTCTTGCAACTTATTCCACTCCGTTTGTGGGTGGTAAGGATGTACTTGCAAGTCATGGCACAAAGACGCAGCACTGCCTAAGCCCATATTTGGCTTAATGCCTTGCTGCTCGGCCGTCTCGTTGTATTGAATAATCCGGCAGCGTTGACTTTCGACAATGACGACAGGGTGCTCTTGGTTGTTGCCAAACAGCGCATCCAACTGTAGGCGAGGGAAGTGCAAGTAGATCCACAAAACCATGTGATTATCCTTGATTCGCCAATGGGAAGTTCACCACAGTCGATGGGATATGAGTCATCACTGGCATCACCAACTGCGGGTAATCATGTTGAAAGTCGATATTGATACTGCCTTTGTTCCAGCCCCCTTTACGTTTCAATACTTCCACATTTACGCCTTGTTCATGACCTTGCAGCTTTAAGCTCAATGACACAGGTAGGGACAAGCGATTTGCCATGCTCGGTTTGAGCATAAAAAGCGGACAAGCGCCTTGTTCACTGGCAACCTGTAAGCGTTTTACTTGGTGGATTTCTAGTTCGTCTTGCCATAGCAATACGTTGGCACAAACACCACTTTTCAGACACTGTTCTGCGGCCCACAAAGCATCTCGATGATGTGTAGGACTTACGATCCAAACTTGGTTTATATCTAAGCCAATATTGTGTAGAAACAGCGAATTCATTAACGCTGGAGGCTGAATGAATGCGGTTACCCCTCTCGAAAGAGACGCTTTTAGATATGGAGCGAGTAAACGCAGTTCACCAATACTGCCTACGGATTCCATCTCTACCACACCGTGAGAAGGAAAGCCGCCACCAAGCAATTCATCTAGCTCAGCAAAACCGGAGCTGCTTAGGAATTGATGGTCGTCCGCTTTTGTTAAATTGGCCTGCCAAACAAGATGCTGGCTTTTTAAGTGTTGTATGATGTCTTGCATAAATAAAATACCTGTATATACATACAGTATATTTCTATGATGAAAACACGCAAGATTTTTGTCAGTGAGAAAATGAAAAAAGGCAGCGTTTGCTGCCTTTTTAATCGATTATGTGAGGTTGTGATAATGTATTACTTACGCTTAGGTTGGGCGTCAATACACTGGCCGTGTATGTCTGTCATCGCAGGATCCATCAAATGCAGATACAGCGGCATAATGTCTAGCGGTGTTTTCAGCGTGTTCGCGTCTTCACCTGGGTACGCTTTCTCACGCATGCGAGTTCGAGTCGCGCCAGGGTTAATTGCGTTAACGCGCATTGGCGTGTCACTCAACTCGTCCGCCAATACTTGCATCATACCTTCTACTGCGAACTTAGATATCGCATATGGCCCCCAAAAAGCACGGCCAGAATGGCCAACGGTAGAAGAGGTAAAGATAATGCGACCTGCTTCAGATTTACGCATGACAGGCAGTAGCGCTTGAGTCATCAGCACCTCGGCTTTTACGTTAATCTGCATGATGTCATCGAAGTCCTCTTCGTTGATCTGCTCGAATGGACATAACGCGCTAAGAACACCAGCGTTGTGTAATAAACCATCTAGTTGACCAAATTGACCTTCAATGGTTTCGGCCATATCAATGTAGTTTTGCTTGGTCGCGCCTTTTAAATCGAGAGGGATGATCGCGGCTTGTGGGTAACCTGCGGCTTCAATTTCGTCGTAGATGGATTCAAGATTCTTAACGTTTCGGCCCAATAGAATCACAGTCGCACCGTGCTTGGCGTAAGAAAGCGCCGCTTGACGGCCAATGCCATTACCGGCACCAGTAACAAGAATAACTTTACCTTCTAGGGCATCTTTTGAAACGGAGTAGTTCACGGTATTTAATCCTTATTATCGTAAGAGGGTCCATGTAGTGGGTTAGCGCTAAAATACGCCTGTTTCTCAATGGAAAATCTTGGTAATCGTGACAAGTTGGTTACAATACACCAATTCATGTGTTATACCAATTCCAGAACTTTCGTTAGGTATGCTATCAATCAGAACAAGTGGTTACAAACCACGTTGCCTTCTCTCTGATTTATCGATGTAGCATAGCGACTATTCGCTGGAATGAGATAAAGGAGCTCTCATTGGAATTTTTATTAGATTACGGCTTATTTTTGGCCAAGATTGTGACAGTTGTTGCTGCGATCATTGTCATTCTCATCCTTGTTAAATCGGTTGGTAGCAAATCGGGTGCTGCAAAAGGCGAACTCGAAGTGACGAATCTTTCTGAACAGCACAAGCAATCTATCGAGCAACTTGAGCACTATTTGCATGACGATGCTTTTATCAAAGCTCGTGACAAAGCGGTGAAGAAAGAAGAAAAAGAGAAGAACAAATCTCGCGAGAAAGAAATCAAACAAGCGAGCAAAGAGGGTTCGCTAGACAGCAAACGCGAACCACACCTGTTTGTTCTTGATTTCAACGGCAGCATCGATGCAAAAGAAGTCGCGTCTCTACGTGAAGAAATCACTGCCATTTTGGCTGTTGCTCGTGAAGGCGATGAAGTATTGCTTCGTCTAGAGTCTGGTGGTGGTATGGTTCATGGTTACGGCTTAGCCTCCTCTCAACTTGATCGCATCAAAGCGGCCGGACTTCCTCTGACCATCTCGGTTGATAAAGTAGCAGCAAGTGGCGGTTACATGATGGCTTGTGTAGCAGACAAAATTGTTTCTGCACCATTTGCGATTGTGGGTTCGATTGGTGTTATCGCACAAATTCCAAACTTCAATAAGCTGCTGAAAAAGCACGACATCGAGTACGAGCAGTTAACGGCTGGTGAATACAAACGCACGCTAACCATGTTTGGTGAAAACACCGACAAAGCACGTGATAAATTCAAGCAAGAGCTAGAAGAAACGCACGTATTGTTCAAAGACTTCATCCGTGAGCGTCGTCCAAGTTTAGAATTGGAAAAAGTGGCGACGGGTGAGCACTGGTTTGGTACTCAAGCTAAAGAGTTGGGACTAGTGGATGAAATCAGCACCTCTGATGATCTTGTTGTTGCTGCGTGCAAAGAAAAAACAGTGTTAGCCGTTCATTACGTGCAGAAGAAAAAATTGGCAGACAAGCTTGCTGGTGTAGCAAGTAAAGTCGCTGACAGTGTTGTGCTTAAACTTGCAGAGCGTGGTCAAAAACCAATTGTCTAATCAATGAGATAATTCGGTCATTCAACATGGCGAGAGTGAAAACTCTCGCCATTTTTATTGGAACTAATTTGTCTACAAACGACTCAATATCCAGTACTTATTTTTATGTGTCCTGATGAACCCAAGTGAGCATTGGGTGTAATGCTTTACACGACATTTTTCCTCGCTCCAGAAGGCGATTACCCGTATAATACGCGCCTCGAAAACCGAGCAAATTGCTAAAAAGAAACTATAGGTGGAGAAGAACATGTCCTCTCAAACTCCGGTTGTAACCGTAGATGGACCTAGTGGTGCAGGTAAAGGCACTTTATGTATGTTGCTGGCGAAAAAGTTGGGTTTCCAACTCTTAGACTCTGGCGCAATTTATCGTGTACTTGCACTCGCTGCGATTCACCACGGTGTTGATACTGAGTCTGAAGATGCTCTTGTCCCGCTAGCGACACACCTAGACGTCCAATTTATCGCCGAAGGTGACCTAGTGAAGGTTATCTTAGAAGGTGAAGATGTCTCAGGTGAGCTTCGTAAAGAAGAAACGGGTATGGCTGCGTCTAAAGTGGCTGCATTACCACGCGTTCGCGAAGCATTATTGCGCCGTCAGCGTGCGTTTGAAGCCGCTCCTGGCCTTGTTGCTGATGGTCGTGATATGGGTACGGTTGTATTCCCAAGTGCTCAAGCAAAAATTTTCCTTGATGCAAGCGCGGAAGAGCGTGCAAATCGACGCCTTAAACAGTTGCAAGATAAAGGGTTAGATGTTAGATTTGCTGACCTTTTAAGCGAGATCCAAGAGCGTGACGACCGAGATCGTAACCGCCCAGTGGCGCCACTACGCCCTGCAGAGGATGCGCTTGTGCTAGATTCTACGTCGATGACTATCGACGAAGTAGTAGAAAAGGCACTACAATATATCGAATCGAAGCTAGCTGAGTAATGATACTCGACTAAGCTAAGAGCGTTGGTCGCAAGGATGATGACCGGCGAATTTAATAACCCCATGAGGTAGGATACCCGTGGACGTTTAATTTATTGAAGATTAAATAAATGACTGAATCTTTTGCTCAACTCTTTGAAGAGTTTCTAAACGAAACAGAATTCCAACAAGGCAGCATCGTTAAAGGTACTGTAGTAGCTATCGAGAACGGTTTCGTTCTTGTTGACGCTGGTCTTAAGTCTGAATCTGCTATCCCTGCTGAACAGTTCAAGAACGCTGCTGGCGAACTTGAAGTTGAAGTTGGCGCTGAAGTAGACGTAGCTCTAGACGCTGTTGAAGATGGTTTCGGTGAAACTCAACTTTCTCGTGAGAAAGCTAAGCGTCACGAAGCTTGGATCGTTCTTGAGAAAGCTTACGAAGAAGCTGAAACTGTTGTTGGTATCATCAACGGTAAAGTTAAAGGCGGTTTCACTGTTGAACTAAACGGTATCCGTGCTTTCCTTCCTGGCTCTCTAGTAGACGTACGTCCAATCCGCGACACTGCTCACCTAGAAAACAAAGAGCTAGAGTTCAAAGTTATCAAACTTGACCAAAAACGTAACAACGTAGTTGTTTCACGTCGTGCTGTTATCGAATCTGAAAACAGCGTTGAGCGTGACGAGCTTCTAGAAACTCTACAAGAAGGTTCTGAAGTTAAAGGTATCGTTAAGAACCTTACTGACTACGGTGCGTTCGTTGACCTAGGTGGCGTTGACGGTCTTCTACATATCACAGATATGGCTTGGAAGCGCGTTAAGCACCCATCTGAAATCGTTAACGTTGGTGACGAGATCCAAGTTAAAGTTCTTAAGTTCGATCGTGAGCGTACTCGCGTATCACTAGGTCTTAAGCAACTAGGCGAAGATCCATGGGTAGCAATCGCTAAGCGTTACCCAGAAGGTCACAAACTAACTGGTCGCGTAACTAACCTAACTGACTACGGCTGCTTCGTTGAAATCGAAGAAGGCGTTGAAGGTCTAGTACACGTTTCTGAAATGGATTGGACTAACAAGAACATCCACCCTTCTAAAGTTGTTAATGTTGGCGACGAAGTTGAGGTTATGGTTCTTGAAATCGACGAAGAACGTCGTCGTATCTCTCTAGGTCTGAAACAGTGTAAAGCTAACCCATGGCAGTCATTCGCTGAAGCACAAGCTAAAGGCGACAAAGTTACTGGTAAGATCAAGTCAATCACTGACTTCGGTATCTTCATCGGTCTAGAAGGCGGCATCGATGGTCTAGTTCACCTATCTGACATTTCTTGGAATGTTGCTGGCGAAGAAGCTGTACGTGAGTACAAGAAAGGCGACGAGATCTCTGCAGTTGTTCTAGCAGTAGACGCTGAGCGTGAGCGTATCTCTCTAGGCATCAAGCAAATGGAAAACGACCCATTCAATGCTTACGTTGCTGACAACAAGAAAGGTACTCTAGTTAACGCTACTGTAACTGCAGTTGACGCTAAAGGTGCTACTGTTGAAATCGCAGAAGGCGTTGAAGGTTACATCCGTGCTTCTGAAGTATCTCGCGATCGCGTAGAAGATGCTTCTCTAATCCTAAGCGCTGGTGATGTTGTTGAAGCTAAGTTCACAGGTGTAGACCGTAAGAACCGCGTAATCAACCTATCTATCAAAGCTAAAGACGAAGCTGAAGAGCAAGAAGCAATGGCATCTATCAACAAGCAAGACGAAGCTGCTTTTGGTAATGCAATGGCTGACGCTTTCAAAGCTGCTAAAGGCGAATAATATACTCGCTTAAGCTAAAAAGGAGCCGCAAGGCTCCTTTTTTATGTTCAAAGTAGTAATACTAATGCTGGTAAACTATCTTAATAAAAGGCATTTCATCATTACGCAATTTGCGTAAATTTTGTCTAGAATTGTTAGCAAGTGTTTGTTGGAATTAGTATTACTTACTATAATGAGTGATAAAGATACTCAAAGAGGGCAACTATGACTAAGTCTGAACTGATTGAAAGACTCTGCGCTGAGCAAACACATTTATCAGCGAAAGAGGTAGAGGATGCTGTAAAAGATATTTTAGAGCACATGGCCTCTACACTAGAGAGCGGTGATCGTATCGAGATCCGTGGCTTTGGTAGTTTTTCTCTTCATTACCGTGAGCCTCGCGTCGGTCGTAACCCTAAAACGGGCGACAAAGTGGAATTGGAAGGTAAATACGTTCCACATTTCAAACCTGGTAAAGAGCTTCGTGAGCGTGTGAATCTAGGCTAACGCACTCTTATTGGATTAAAAAAGCGGCATACTTTTGTGTATGCCGCTTTTTTGTAATATCGCTTACGAAAATTCAATTAGGTCATTTCATACGCAAGTTGTGATACCCAAATAACTTTAACTTCTAGGGTGTGTCTACAAACCCAGCATCTTGAGGTTACTTGGGTATAGATTATTGCTAATATACGTAGTCTGAAGAAGCATTTTCCTGCATAATCTTACCTACTTACTCCTCGAAGGGTGATGTAAAATGAAAATTATAAAAATCGTTGCTGTTTTAGTTCTCTTTTTAGTTGCACTGGCTTTAGGCTCACAAAACCAAGAACTTGTGACCTTTAATTACCTTTTAGCGAAAGGAGAATTCCATTTATCAACGCTATTGGGCGTGGTATTTGTGGTTGGTTTTGCTGTAGCTTGGGTTATCTTCGCTAGCATTCAACTAAAAACTCAGCTTCAAGTTCGACGTCTTAAAAAGAAACTGAAAAAGTACGAGCCGGCTGAAGCAGAAAAAACTGCAAAGCCAGCCATTGAAAAACAGGCATAAGGATAAGGCTTAACTTTAATGCTTGAACTACTCTTCTTGTTGTTGCCGATAGCGGCTGCGTATGGCTGGTACATGGGGCATCGCAGCGCTCAGCAAGACAAGCAGAAGCAATCTCATCAAATTTCCCGTCAGTATATGGCGGGTCTGAACTTACTGCTCTCTGATCAATCAGATAAAGCCGTAGACCACTTTATTGAATTGCTCCAAGTTGACAACGAAACGATTGATACCCACTTAGCGCTGGGTAATCTTTTCCGTTCTCGTGGTGAAGTCGACCGTGCTATTCGTATCCACCAAAATCTCATTTCTCGTTCTGGCTTGACTCTAGATCAGAAAAACCTAGCCCTGCAGCAGTTAGCGAAAGACTATATGGTGTCGGGGTTTTTAGACCGAGCTGAAAAAATCTTCGAACAATTAGTTGAAGAGCCCGATTACAAAGAGGCGGCGCTCCAACAGTTAGTCACTATTTACCAGCAAACGCGTGAATGGGAAAAAGCGATTCATTACGCCAATCAGCTAGCTAAAATGGGTAATCAGCGTAGTCGTATGCGTACAAATATTGCGCATTTTTGGTGTGAAATTGCCATGCTAGACCAAGCTGATGGCAATACGAATAAAGCTATCCAGCATTTCAAAAAAGCACTTTCCGAAGAGCCAAAATGTGTTCGAGCAAGTATTTCGCTCGGCCGGATTTACTTGGAGTCAGAAGACTACAAACAAACCATTAAGTATCTAACGGGTGTATTGGAGCAAGACAAAGACTTTGTGAGCGATGTTTTGCCGACAATTGCTGAGTGCTATCACCATCTCGGGCAAGAAGATGAACTGGTCGAGTTTTTACGCGCCTGTATTGATAAAAAGGCAGGGGTGTCAGCGGAGTTGATGCTGGCTCAGTTAGTCGCTCACCATGAAAGCGTCGGCGCTGCCCAAGAATTGCTGACGAAACAGCTACTGAAAAATCCAACCATGAAGGGCTTTTATCGCCTGATTGACTACCACATTGCAGAGGCTGAAGACGGTCGCGCAAAAGACAGTTTATCTACATTACAAGCGATGGTTGGAGAACAATTAAAAGTAAAACCGCACTACCGATGCAGGAAGTGTGGCTTCTCTACTCATTCCCTTTATTGGCATTGCCCTTCCTGTAAAGGGTGGGGGACGATCAAGCCAATCCGCGGATTGGATGGTGAATAGTTTTAATGCAGCTGGCAGAGTTTCTGTCCGCTGCATTTTTTTAACCTTATGTCTAACAAGTAAAAGAACCAAAAATAATTAGGAGATGAAATGATCGACCAAAAAGTTATTGTCGCACTGGATTATGATAACCAAGCTGATGCGCTAGCGTTTGTAGATAGAATTGATCCTGCGTCATGTCGCCTAAAAGTCGGCAAGGAAATGTTTACGCTATTTGGTCCTGATTTCGTACGTGAACTCCACAAACGTGGTTTTTCTGTATTCCTGGATTTGAAATTTCATGATATCCCGAACACCTGTTCAAAAGCGGTACGCGCTGCTGCTGAGTTAGGTGTATGGATGGTGAACGTTCATGCAAGCGGTGGTGAACGTATGATGACAGCATCACGTGAGATTCTTGAGCCATATGGTAAAGACCGTCCACTTCTGATTGGTGTAACGGTACTGACTAGCATGGAACAAAGTGACTTGGCAGGTATTGGTCTGAATGTTGAACCGCAAGAGCAAGTGATTCGTCTAGCGACATTGACTAAGAACTCAGGTCTCGATGGTGTAGTGTGCTCTGCGCAAGAATCTTCACTACTTAAAAATGAGCTAGGTAAAGAGTTTAAACTTATCACTCCAGGAATTCGTCCTGCTGGTTCTGAGCAAGGCGACCAACGTCGTATTATGACGCCAGTTGATGCTATTCAAGCGGGTTCTGACTACCTTGTTATTGGCCGTCCGATCACTCAGGCGACGGACCCTGCTGCCGTATTGAAATCTATCAACGACAGCTTAGCTAGCAAGTAATAACTCTCGAGCATTAAATGGATAAAGGTGAGGCTAGGATGCCTCACCTTTTTTGTTTCTCAGAACAACGAATTACCCGATGAGAACAAAGGTTCTACGGATTATTCTTAGTCCTACAGGGGAATGCACTATATCGATCACACTTTAATAACATAATTGATAATGATAAGCCGAAAATGCAACCATGTGCTGTAGATGGCTTGCGTTACAAATAGGTAACGAATACTATGTCGAAGATGCATTCACTGCGTTGTAAGGTCTAGGATGACCTGGTGAAACTCTTTGAAATCAATATAGAAGTCGGCAGGATGTCGCTTCCATATTATGCTCCTACTATTTCCTATCTGCGTACTGTCGTGTCCGCAGCCTATCGTGAGCTTCACACTCGTCTTCCTTGTACTGACCTTAGTGCGCAAACACAACAAGGAAGAAATATGACCAAAAAAATGCCATTTTCAGTTTTGACTGCACTGACTGCTGTCAGTTTCCAACTGCATGCAGCTGAGTTGCCTGCTGATATCGAGTGGGTTTCAAATAATAATGAGCCGTTATTTGCTTCGGAAGAAGCCGTTTATGGTGGAACTTACCGCACTTACATCGAAAGTTTTCCGCAGACATTACGTAGTGTTGGCCCGGATGCTAACTCTGGATTGCGTCAATATTTGATGGATGGCACGCCCAAAATGGCTCAACGTCACCCAAATACGGGTAAGTGGATTCCTCAATTGGCTAAGTCATGGGCATTTGGTGAAGATAATAAAACGGTTTATTTTAAGCTTGATGACACTGCGAAATGGTCTGATGGTGAGAAGATCACGGCCGATGATTATGTCTTCATGATGCAATACTACACCTCAAAAGACATTATTGACCCTTGGTACAATGACTTTTTTACCAACAGCATTGTTAGCGTGGAAAAAATTGATGATTATACCATCCGCGTTAATTTAGCGGTTGCACAGAGTCATGATTCTCTGATGGTCATGATTAATATGCCAAGCAATGGCTTCCAACCTCGTCCAAAACACTTTTTCAAAGGTGAGAAGGATGAAAACAACGATGGCATGCCGGATAACTTTGTACGTAAATTCAACTTCAAAGCTGAACCAACGGCAGCACCATACTACCTAGATAAGGTTAAAAAAGGGAAAAGTGTTACCTTTAAGCATGTTGGTGAAGATTGGTGGGGCTACAACAATCGTTACTACAAGAACCGTTATAACGTAGAGAAAGTGCGTATCACAGTTATTCGCGATCCTGACATTGCGATGAAGCACTTCGAAAAAGGCAATCTCGATTACTTTGAAATGGTGCTACCAAGCTTTTGGCACGATAAAACGAACACTGATGTTTACAAAAAAGGTTATATCCAAAAGTATTGGGGATTCAACCAATCACCACAAGGCGCTGGTGGCGTATGGATGAATACGGCAATGCCTTTGTTGGATAATCTTGAAGTGCGCAAAGGCATCATGGCTGCAACAGATTTTGATGGCATGATAGAGAACATCATGCGTGGTGACTACTCACGTAAGCCACATGGTTTGGGCTTTGGTCATGGTGAGTATGACGATCCAAACAACACACCGCCAAAGTTTGATGTCGACGCTGCGGTTAAGCATTTCGAAAAAGCAGGTTTTGATACTCTAGGTTCAGATGGTATTCGCGTAAACGACAAAGGCCAACGTTTAAGCTTTGCGATTACGTACGGTTACAACTCATGGACACCTCGTATTGCATACTTGAAAGAGCAAGCGAAGCTGGCAGGTCTAGAGTTCACATTGAACTTGGTCGATGGTTCATCTGCGTTTAAGTACATTCTAGAGAAGAAGCACCAGCTGGCATTCCTGAACATGGGATCTGGTGAGATTCCAGCTTACTGGGAATACTTGCACTCTGACAATGCGAACAAGCCGCAAACCAATGCTCACACCAACTACAGTAGCCCAGAACTCGATAAGTTGATCGAAGCGTATGATGCCGAGTTTGATCAGAATAAACGTTATGAGCTGTCGCACCAGATTCAAGAATACGTAAAAGAAGCAAATATTATTGTTCCTGGGTACATGGTGCCTTACTCACGTGTAGCACATTGGCGTTGGGTTAAAATTCCAAAAGATGGCATGACTAAAGCAACGGAATGGGTTCTGCACCCAATGGATATCGGTAACTTCTGGATTGATGAATCCGTTAAGAAAGAGACTGAAAAAGCCATGAAGAGCGGTAAAGCCTTCCCAGAAGTCACCGTGATTGATGATCGCTACAAGCTGTAATCGTTACTGACTAAGATAAAAAGAAAGCCCCACCATATGAGTGGGGCTTGTTGTTTGTGGATTATGCTGCGTTAGCTAACTAAGTAAGACGCCTCTAATAGGTAAGTTTTTACATCACCTAGGGGCGAAAACGCTTTGTCGATCGTTTTAAATCGTTCATCAATAGAATCACAGGCGATGATTTGACTGAATGTTTCGATTGATAAAGCTTCATTTGTTTTGAAAAACTGATGGACATTTTCCAACTGAACTTTATGAACGTTTTCGACTTTAGTTAGTGCATTCGTTAGATCTGAAATATTAATCGACATTGCTACTTAATGACCTTATCTACAGGCTTTGCTGAGCCATAGGACGTGGGCTTTATATTTGGCGGTAGAGTATCACTAACCTGTGGAGCACAGACTGATGGAGATCAATTTGTGCAGTTCGTACCAGTGTCAAACGCTTTGAGGTAGAGGTGAGCTAGCAGAAAGTCTAAGCATCTAATGCTTGGATGGCGATATTATGCTTAATGTAAAACCGAAGTAAGTATTTTTATTCTTTATCAAATGTAGATTATGAATGGAAATAATTGAGTTTTCATTAAATAAATATGAAATATAAATAACGTAATAAAAATACTCTTGCTGGTTAACTTCACTATTAATATTGATGTTTTTCTTCGTTTTTCATAATAATCTAGATCAAAATCACAGCATCATTAAATTCAATATAACCAAGAAGTAGCGCTAGTTAATTAGCTTTACATATCAATAAATTACTACTATTTTTGTTGTATGCGTCTTATGGTGTTAATTTATGAAGTACTTAGTTACAGGTGCGGCAGGTTTTATTGGTAGTGCAACTATTAGAAAACTAAACTCATTAGGATATGAGGTTGTAGGTATTGATAATATCAATGACTATTATGATGTTGAGTTAAAGTATGCAAGATTAAGTTTTATAAAAAATCCATTATTTCGATTCTTTAATATGGATATATCAAATAAAAATGAAATAGAACGTTTATTTGAGAAAGAAAAGTTTGACAGAGTTATCCATCTTGCCGCACAGGCTGGTGTTAGATATTCACTTGTAAATCCACATTGTTACGCTGAATCGAATTTAAGTGGATTTTTAAACGTCTTAGAAGCTTGTCGTAAAAGCCATATCAAGCATTTCATATATGCATCTTCCAGCTCCGTTTACGGCTTAAACAAGAAAGTGCCTTTCTCTACATCGGATAATGTTGATCACCCCGTTTCTTTATATGCAGCGACTAAAAAATCTAATGAATTGATGGCGCATAGTTATTCTCATCTCTATCAACTTCCTACAACAGGCTTACGTTTTTTTACTGTGTATGGTTCTTGGGGACGTCCAGATATGGCGCCTTTTATCTTTACTGAGAAAATAATTAACGGTCAGTCTATTGATATTAATAATAATGGCGATATGTGGAGGGACTTTACCCATATTAATGACATTGTCGAAGGGATAGTCAAAATTTCTGATGTCATACCAAGAATTAATCAGCGATGGCAGTTTGAAAATAGTACTCTAGCGGATAGTTCTGCTCCTTATTCTATTTACAATATTGGTTATGGTTCACCGATTTGTTTGATGGATTTTATCAAAGCAATAGAAAATGAACTCGGAATAGAAGCAAAGAAAAATTATCGAGAGATGCAGCCAGGAGATGTATACCAAACCTATGCTGATACAACAGCTTTCTATCAAGCCACTGGTTACCGGCCGTCAATTTCCGTAGAAGAAGGCATTGCCGAGTTTGTCGCTTGGTACCGGAATTTTTATAACAAGTAAAAGATTTGTCATTCAGAACTTTCAAGGTCGAGAGTTCACATAAGGTTAGAGCTATGTTACCGAGTATATCAGTCGTTATTCCTGCAAAAAATGAACAAGGAAATATCGGGAAGTTAGTGAAAGAAATTCATGCCAGTTTAGAAGCATACCCTAACGTCGAAATTGTCATTACGGACGACGGTAGTACCGATGATACGGTGCAAGAGGCACTTGAAGCTGCTAAAGGATGTGGGTGTGACCTGCAAGTGGTTAGTCACGAACAGAGTTGCGGTCAAAGCACAGCAGTGTTAACTGCCGTCAAACATGCAAAAGGCGAGTGGATCGTTACCTCCGATGCTGATGGACAGAACGATCCGTCGGATATGCCTAAGATGCTTGAGCTTGCTGCTAAAGTCAGCAATCCGAACTTTTGCATCGCGGGTTATCGAGCGAAAAGGTTGGATACAGCTTGGGTTAGGTTTCAATCGAAGGTGGCGAACAAAGTGCGCCATGCATTACTAGGTGATGGTGTTCCAGATTCTGGTTGTGGACTTAAAGTCATCCCTAAATCGACTTATCTGCGCTTGCCGTATTTTGATCATATGCATCGGTTTTTGCCTGCACTCATCAAAGCGATGGGCGGGGAAATCGTCGTTCACCCAGTCGCGCACCGAGACAGAGAAGCAGGTACTTCCAATTACAATGCATGGAACCGTGCTTGGGTAGGGATTGTTGATATGTTTGGTGTGATCTGGTTACAAAAGCGCACGAAAAATCCGATGATCAAAGCTGTCAGCGTTGCCAATGAAAATGCAAAACAATGAAATGGTTAAAGCTTGCACTTCTTATACTTGCTGGGGTTTTGTTAGCAAATCAGCTCGATAATCCCGTTTTATCTCACCTCACAGATAAGAACTGGCTGGTTGGCTACATTCAAAAAAACGGGGCTTTAGGGCATGTGGTCATCTTCACATTCAGTGTGGTGTTTTTGTCGTTGAGTGGGCCAAAGCAAGCCATCGCATTGGTATTCGGCTATTTATACCACGTCCAATTAGGCGTGCTTATCACCTTATTTGCTTGTGTTTTTGGGGCGACATTTAACTACGCCTGCGCGCGCTTTCTCATCGGAAATTGGCTATATCGACGGTTCCCGAAAAAAATGACGCGTTTTAATTCATTTGCGAGTCGTAAGCCGTTTTACAAAATCCTTTTGCTACGTTTGTTTCCGATTGGGAATAACGTCGTGACTAACGTTTTATCGGGTAGTGTCCGAGTGCCGTTCTTTGCCTTTATCTCCGCCAGTCTGTTGGGATACTTGCCTCAAATTATCATCTTCGCATTGATGGGCGCTGGTATTCATTCATCGAGTAATACAATGATATATCTCAGTATTTTCTTTGGTATCGTTAGCGCGGTACTCACAGGGTTTCTCTATCGAGATCATATTAAAAGTCGTGTTGAATTATTGAATATGGAAGAGGAAGTATGAGCTTAGTGACGTCCAAGTGTCGACAAGTTTGGCAAAGTGATGACTATTATCAAACCCTATGGTTTTTGTTGTTCCTCGCCTTCATCATTATTTTTTCGGGGATAGGGTTACGCGACCCGTGGCCTGCCGATGAACCACGCTTTGTCGAAGTTGCTCGAGAGATGGTGCAATCAGGAAACTGGTTTTTTCCTACCAGAGGGGGAGAGCTCTATCCCGATAAACCGCCAGTATTTATGTGGTCAATGGCGGCTTTTTATTGGTTGACCGGCAGCCTAAAAGCAACGTTCATGTTACCTAATGCGATTGTCAGCCTAATTGCTTTGGTGTGCTGTTACGATATTTCCGCAAAGCTGTGGAATGTCAAAACTGCGCGAAATGTGGGCTTTCTACTATTGCTTGCTCCACAATTTATTATTCAAGCAAAAGCGGCGCAAATTGATGCGATGGTAGCCGCGTGGATCACCATCTCCATGTATGGGCTGTTGCGACACTTCTATATTAAGACCAACTGGGTTTGGTATTGCTTGGCTTGGGTGTTTATGGGTCTTGGCATTATTACA
Organism: Vibrio sp. zbq_1; assembly: GCF_043102935.1. Taxonomy (NCBI): domain Bacteria; kingdom Pseudomonadati; phylum Pseudomonadota; class Gammaproteobacteria; order Vibrionales; family Vibrionaceae; genus Vibrio; species Vibrio sp. zbq_1. The sequence continues at coordinate 162,031 of NZ_JBICJH010000044.1, read as the reverse complement.
AAAGGTGTTGGATTTCTTCCCGCGTTGTTTTTGATACCCGTTTTGTTTTTGCATTTTTCTGGCAGACACCATTTTGAAGATGCGGTTTCGTGGAAGCTATTACTGGGCCCAGTGTTCATGCTTTTGACCATTGCATGTTGGTTTGTGCCTATGATTTCGATCGTAGAGATCAGTCATAACCCTGATTTTGCAGCTTACAGAGACAACATTTTGTTTAAACAAACGGGTGAGCGTTATGCGAACTCTTGGGGACACATTCAGCCATGGTATTACTTTATTGTCAGCGTGATTCCCGTTATGTGGTTTCCGCTGTACTTGGTGTTCTTCAATAAGAAGTGTTGGCAACAACTACGATTATCACCTGCGTTATTAAGTTTGTTCGCTTGGGTTGTGCTTGTTATCGCTTTCTTTAGTCTGAGCCCGGGTAAGCGAGGTGTTTACATATTGCCAGCGCTTCCAATGCTTGCTGTTATTGCGGGTTATGCGTTAACGACCCAAGCTTGGCCTAAATGGACCGACAAATTACTTAAAGCTATCGTGTTGATTTTAAGCGTAGTTTTGTTTTCTGCCGCTGTTGTTGCAGGTCTAGAGGTTAAATCCGTCACGAAGCATTTAGGTGAGTACGATTCTATATTCCCTTACGTCGTATTCTTTCTTGTTGCCGCAGCGATTTGGGTTGGCGCATTTTTTAAAACGCGCACGGTACAGGCTCGATATACCTTTTGGGTGGCTCTTGCGCTGACTTGGGTCTGGTATAGCGTTGCGGGCTATACACTGCTTAACCCAGTTCGCACGCCGGCTAAAGAGATCATGTCAGAAGCACAAAAAGCAATCGGTAAAGATGGTGAGTTAGGACTGACGCTATTTAAAGAGCAATTTTTGCTGTTTTCACCTGTGTCGGTAACACATTTTAGCTATTTATCAGATCACAAAGAGCAAGAGCGCAATGCTTGGTTGTGGCTACAAGAAAAGCCGAATCGGTATATCTTGACCCAAGGTGGGAATGAGATGGAATGTTTCGATGCCAACAAAGCGAAAAAACTAGGGGAAGCCCACCGTCGGGATTGGATTTTATTTGATGCCGAGAGTGCGTTTGAATCCTGTCAGTCGCCAAGAAACATCAAACGATATGAGCTACATATCGACAAGCCATATTCTTAATCTCTTGAGCCGCTAAACATACATAAACAAGAAAGGGGAGCGTGATGCTCCCCTCTATTATCTGATGTCTATTTACTATAGCTGCGCAGCTATATCGTCGGTTAGTTGGTTCAAACCTGCCGACAGTGCATCAACCAGAGCGTCGTAGCCTTCATCTTGCAATGGCATCAATATTTTTATTTGCGAGCTGCGAACGACGTTGCCGCTTGCATCGATGAGTAACCATTCACCTTCAATCTCTGCATTACCTTGGTAGCTACCATTAAACTTGTTCAAACTAAGTTGAAGCTTGGATTCTCCACTTTGATCCAGAAGATTATTCATTTCAACTGGCCAATAGTCGCTTTGTTTTTGGCGTAGCTCAGCCACAATACGTTGGGTAATTTGCTCAGAAATACTTTGAGCCCACTGGTGGCGTTTGGCTTGAACAATCTGAGTATTTGATGTGCGATACACAATACTATTGTCATTCAGGTAGCTAGCGAGTTGAGCCGGACGAATCACCAGTAAAGGGCGTTCTGCAACGCTCATCTGGTTAGACGTTTTTGTCTCAGCTTTAGGTAAGAGATACAGCGCCCCTGTTGCTTCTGGCGCGCTGCTGCATCCTGTCAATCCGGTTACAAGTGCTGTCGCTAATAAAAATACACGTTTCATTATTGTTGCCCTCTAACAGGAATTGGATCCTTCACTTCATCTTCTCCAAATACTAATGAGTTTGGTTTTTCATTTAGCTGTTTTAAAACAGGTTTGAATTCCGTCATCACCTTCTCTAGCTCTTTCAATGTCGATTCCATCTCACTGTACATTGTCGAGTTAGGGCCGTATCCATCCAGCGTTTTTTGCAGTTGCTGCAAGCTTTGGCGAATATCTGCAGGGATCTCTTGTGTGTCTTTTTGGCTTAAGAGCTTATCAATGCTATTCACCACTTTTTCTGCGGACGCCAAGGTGCGCTCAGACGTTTTCAACGTTGCATTCAGAGACGTTAATGTATCTTCCATTGGCAAGTTATTAAGCTTGTTTAAGAAGTCATTTACTTGGCGCTGAACCTGTGCAAAGCCACCTCGCATTGTAGGGAATACGTCTAGCCCTTCATACGTGTTTGCTTCATATGGCGTATCGTCTGGATAAAAATTCGCGTCAATGTATAGTGCGCCAGTCAACAAATTCCCGGTTTTTAGTGTGCCGCGAAGCCCTTTTGCAAATTCGTCTTTTAGTTTCTCTTTGAACATTTCCATCGAGTGGGACTCAACATCACCATATACACGACCAAGCTCAATACGGACTAACACCGGAATTCTCTTCGCTGAGAAATGCTCTTCTGGAGTTGGAAGACGCATAGGCACTCTCATTACTGTACCAATGCGCAGGCCTCGGTATTCAACCGGAGCTTTGCGTTTTAGGCCACGAACGGACTCTTCGAATAGCATGACGAATTCGATGTATTCGTCGTACATGCCTTCGCGTACTTGTTTAACATCATCGTACAAACGGAAGTTCGTCATGTCTTTGGTAAGAGCTTCGCCTGACTCCATTCCAGGGATGCTATCAAAGGTGACGCCACCAGTAAGAAGGCTTTCAAGCGAGCCAAATTTCACTTCAAACCCTTCCGCATTCAACTGTAGATCGAGGCCTGAATTGAGCCAGAATTTGGTGCGAGTGCGCACTAAACTGTCGTAAGGCTTAAAGATGAAAAGTTGGTAAAGAGCACGGCGCGTATCTACGTCAAAGCTGGTTTTCTCTACTCGCCCAACCGTAAAGCCTTTATAAATAACCGGGTCACCCACACCAAGCTTACCTGCTTCACGGTGAGTCAAGACAATGCGCAGACCTTCTGCGTCAGGTGAAGCGACAGGTGGAACATCCAGAACTGCGAAATGATCTTTTTCGACCTCAGAACTGCCCGGTTGCAATTGAATGTAAGCACCGGAGAGAAGTGTTTCCAAACCAGAGACTCCATCACGGCCAATGCGCGGCTTCACCACCCAAAACATGGTGTCATCTCGCAGCATGCGCTCCGCGTCTTTATTCATCTGCGCTTTGGCGATGATGTGATCGTAGTTCTCACTGAGTGTGACTTCAGTGATCAGTCCCACTTTTACATTCAGTGCGCGGATTTCTGTCTTGCCGACTTCAATTCCATCCGCAGTTGGCAGCTGTAAAGTAATTTGTGGGCCAGTACTGTTGATGTATTGGAACAGCATCCACGCTCCCATGGCTAGCGCAAGGATCGGAACAATCCAAATAGCAGAAATCTGCTTTTGCGGTTTTATTTGAGCGGTTGCGTTGTTCTCATCACTCATATTTGGCTTTCTCAGTTAGGTTATTAGTCATCGGCTCTTGCACTTCGCTCTGTGGTAGTTGCCACAACAAACGGGAGTCAAAAATCATCGCAGAGAGCATGGTGAAAATGACCACTGCGGCAAAAGATAATGCAGCAGGGCCGGGGTAAATTGCCATTAAGTTTTGCAACTGAACCAGTGCAACCAAAATGGCGACAACAAAAATATCGATCATTGACCAACGGCCAATGAATTCGGTTAATCGGTATATCTTTAAGCGCGAAATGCTCTCTTCAGGTGGAAGGTATTGAGCCTTTTGCGCATTGTAATACAACCACGCCAACGCCAGCATTTTCGCCATCGGGATAAACACACTCGCGAAGAAAATCACCATGGCGATAGGGTAGGAGCCTAAATGCCACAGCAAGATGACGCCTTCCATAATGGTTGAACCTTCGGAGTGCCCAAGACTGACGGTGTACATCATAGGGTAGAGGTTTGCTGGGATATAAAAAATCACCGAGGCAAACAACAATGCCCACGCTTTTTGTAGGTTCTCGCTAGGGTTGTATTCGTGAAGTCGACTGTAACAGCGAATACAGCGCTGATGTTTTTTATCCTCGATGGGATTGAGTTGGTGGCAAGTGTGGCAACCGATGTGATTGTGGTTGTGGTGAGTGTCACCCTCTTTCACGCTTGGTAACTCGATTGCCGGAATAAAGTGCCCCCACAGCCAGCTTTTATCGACCATCGAAATGCATTTCACTACCAATATCGTGTATACACAAAACGCCCAAAACGAGCTGCCCATACCGATGTCGGCCAGAGACGCAATTTTAATTAAGCTCACCAATACGCCAATTAAAAACACATCGACCATTAACCACGGTTCAACTCGAAACAGAATTCGGCAAAGTATTTTGGCCATACGCTGCTGCTTTTTAGACGGCGGATGGTTGCGAACTTTTAACGCCTCAAGGTGCAGAAAAAGGATCAAACCCACATAGATAGCTGGCAAAACGACGACCGTCGCGAGCAGAAGCGCACCAAGAAGAGCGTTTTGAAATTCAGCCAGCATTTTGGCTGCGTGAAGTAGAGTGATCTCTTGCGACAACCCTTGCACGCTGAATGACATGAATGGGAAAGAGATACTGAGCACCAGCATGATCAAACACGCAGACGATACCGCAATCACGCTTTGATAAGGCTTGGCGTTAATTTTTGTAAGTGAATGCGAACATCGAGGGCATTGAGCTTTTTGCCCTTGCTCGATCTCCGGAATGCGGACGACAAGGCCACATTCTTCGCAAGAAATTAACTGACGTGAATTAGGTTGAATACTCATTGGGTAGGTTTTGAATTCATTTGTCCTAAGAATACTCTGTTTTCACTAGACACGCTTGTGTTGATTCAGGAGTTTACGAGTTTCTTACTTTTGCAATCGCCGTGCGCGTGTTGCTAAAACATGCCAAGCGACGCTGAAAAGTATGCAACATTTTACTGCTAGGGTTTGAAATTGGGAAGTCGTTACCGAATAGAAGTGGTTTGAGTGAAGCAAATGAAATGGTGATTTTTGGGATGAGGGAGAGAAAGAACCTGCCCAAGCATAGGGCAGGAATGTATATAAGGATGTAGCTATACGGAAAGCTCTAACGTTGCGACTCAACCGTTCCGCTTGCAAATGCGTTTTTACCTATTTGCTTACCGTTTAGTGTTTTGCCGTAGTAACCTTGGTGCTGGTGGTATTTTTCAGCATTTGCGGTGACGCTGCCTTTAAATCGAGGATCTTGTGGGCGTTCGTGACTATTGATGTACGCAGCAACGTCCCAAGCTTCTTGCTCAGTCAGCTGCACACTTTTTCCAAGTGGCATGTTCTCATAAATAAAATAGGCCGCAGTATTAATGCGGTGCATACCCGCGCCCCAGTTATACGCAAATTCGCCCCAAAGCGGAGGAATGTATGAATGGTCGTCGGTGCCTTTGATACCCGAGCCGTCGGCGCGATGACAAGTCTCGCAGTTCTTTTCATAGACTAATGCCCCTCGCTCTGGTGATGGTTCTTGCTTCGGTGCGGCGATTTTTGGGTAGCCACGTCCTGCGAGGTTGCCGCGCTCTTTAACCGGTAATGCTTGAGCGATAGCATCTGGCAAAGGGAAGTCTTGCGTTTTACCGCCCACTTGGAGAGCTTTAATGTCTAGCTCTGGCACCGCTTCATCGTTCATACCATAACTATCGAGTAATCCACCCATTGCCAACCAATAAGCGTAAGCGCTGAGGGCAACAATTTCGGGTGAGTCGTAAGCGGGGGCTTTGCCGTTCATGGAGTATTCGAAGCAACCTTGAATACGGTCTGCGTAGCTGTTTACGCGATCGTTTTTCTTGCGATAAGCCGGATAGGCCATGTACGCCGCCCACAGCGGTGCTGCATTGGCTTTTCGTCCTGCTTCCATATGGCAGTTCACACAGTTTTGCTCATTGCCAACGTATTTACCGCGCATCTGTTGCGAGTTAACAAAGAGCGAGTAACCACGTTTTACTTGATCACCAAATGCGGTGTTTGGAATTTTACTCAGATCGCGAGGTTGCAAATATTCACCGTGATTTTCTTTTTTCACCGCGGGCAGTTCAGTTTGACGATCCGGCAGTGGCTCGTTGGCCAAAGTAGCAGCAGAGATGAGAGGTAATGCGAACAAAGAATAGAAACGTTTCATGTCTGCTCCTAGTAACGTAATGAGGCAAAGTAGTAGGAAAGGTTTTCAATCTCTTCGTCAGTGAGATTTTTCGCGATAGTGCCCATCATATTGAGCGGGTCACCACTGCGAGTGCCGTTTTTCCATGCCATCAATTGCGTTTTTAAGTAATCAGCATGTTGGCTTGCGAGGCGAGGGAATTTGTCGACGCCCATTCCGCTCGCTCCATGACAAGTCGCGCAAGCTGGAATGTTTCTATCCCAATCGCCTTGAAAGATCAATTTACGATACGGGTTACGAATGTCGGCTTGGTCGCCGCGTTGCTCTGGGTTAGTGAACTCGTAGCTTGGAAGGTTAGCAAAGTAATCCATGACTTCTTTACGAACGGCAGGATCGCTAAGCTCTTTCGCCATGCCTTGCATGACTACGTTTTGTCGTTCGCCACTAAGGAAGAGTTCTATTTGGGTGTTGAGATAATTCGCGTTCAGACCAGCAATCATAGGCGCAATGTTTGGTTGACCCATGCCATCTTGGCCGTGACAACCGCTGCACACGCTGGCTTTTTCAGGAATAGACGAGGCGCTTGCGCCCATTGTGGTTGCCAGCAAACAGGCCGTCACCACAGGTAGTATTTTTGACATGCTGACTCACTTTAATTGTTATTAATATCTCCAAGTATCTACTGTGATAGTGACTTGGGTGCTGTATTGTCGGCTTTGTCAATAACTAAAGGTATTGTGGATTTCCACATATTTAGAGGATGTGAAGAGCCACTAAATGGCAGCTCTTCAGGTTTGGTTGTCTACTAAGCTTTGCGGATTTTGGCTGGTAATGATTGGCGAGCAGCGGCTCCTACCACCCAATCTAACAACACGCCTTTCCCTTCTCGGGTTGGGTCAATTAATCCGATGTCGTTAATGTTGACACCATCTTGGCTGCGAGTTTTTATGGGTTGCTGTTTATCGCCGATCCAGTGCGAGCGTTGTCCTAGCTCGGTATGACCAAACCCATGTTCAAATCCTAGTGTGCCAGGGCGAATCCCGCTGACTATCATCGCAAGTGCTTTGGTGCTTGCAGATGGTGTCTCGATAACAAACTCATCACCCGTTTTAATGCCTGAGCGCTCGGCATCGATTGGATGGATGTACACAGGGTTTACGCCTTTAATCGAGTTCAACCTTGGCGATAGGTTGGATACCGCACTGTGAATGTTGGATTTAAAGTTAGTCAGGCTGAAAGGCCATTCTGAGCTTGGGAACTGGTCTTCCATTGGTGTGCCGTCGGCCAGTTTTTGTGGATGCCATGTTGGGCAACCCGTGTAGAAATCTCCCGTCATGGTGTTTCTTGCGCTGCCGACACGTTCATTCCATATCGCAACAGGTCGTGTCCATTTGTGCTTCATTTGCTCACCTTGATACGCTTCGGTTGCATTTTCAAAGCGTCCGCCGCGAGCAAAAATAAACGCCACTCGTTTCATCTCATCCGCTGTTAGCGTTCTTTGCATCGCTGGCATTAAACGCTCTAAGCCTGACCATGCAATGTCTTCTGCCGAAACTTCAGGCACGCCGCCTTTCACATAAGCCAAGTTTGCCGCAGCTCGCAAATAAAAATCTTCGGCGCGATGGAGAGCGTGCCAGTTGCCTTGTGCATCTTGAATTGCATTGTCACCAAAACCGCCCAGCTGCATTTTCTTAGCAACATCAATCAGAAAGTTCTCTAAGCAAATCGAGCGACCGTCGGCGGTTTTCTCTGTTCGCGCTTCCACTATCGGCCAACGAGCGGTGACGGTTTTCACCGGAACATCGTGCCAAGGCGTTGCCATGCCCCAGCTTTCGTAAGTCACGGTGTCCGGCACAATGTAATCCGACAACGCGGTGGTTTCGTTAATGAATGCATCAACAGACACAATCAAACCGAGCTGCTTTGGATCTTTAAGCTTGTCTTCCAGCAGTGTTTTCAAACCGGGTACACCATACATCGGGTTCGCCATGTGGTTGATCCACGCTTTAACGCGATATGGATAACCATCAATAGCCGCAGATAGGTGTTCTGTCAGCAGTGGCGCGGCAAACGGATACCAAGGGGCGCGAGTTGGATAAGGGGATTTTCCTGCCTCAACGCGACGTTTGTATTCGCTGGTTTTGTGGTATGGGAATTTACTGCGCGACAAAAAGACGCCTTTCGGGCCGACTTTGTCAGCAAATTTGGTGAAGTCGTAACGAGGACCCGCAGCGGAAGTTGGGTAGCCACCCGCTTTCGCCATCGCGCCGCCTTTCATGTTGATATTACCAATCAACGCATTGAGCATCATGATGGTAAACGAGTTATAGAACCCATTGGTGTGCATGTTGCCACCGTGGGTATCGACCACCGCTTTTGTGCCGTAGCTGGTGAAGCGTTTCGCTAGTTCTGCGATTTGCTCAACAGGGATCTCACATTGTTGGCTGTAGAACTCAAGACGGTATTTGAACGCCTCTTCTTTGAGCCTTTGTAGAGACGATTTTACTCGTACTTCGCCTGATGCAAGCGAAACCGTTTTATCGACAAACAGTGCCGCTTCTCCTGTCTGGGTATGCACACCAAATTCGCCGCTTTGATCATCCACGATGACGTACGGGTCGGAATCAGACAACGCTTCGCCCTCGAATGGCAGAGTCAGATCCGATGCGCGTAAAAACGTGCCGTTTCTCGGGTGCTGCTCATCGCTTATCACGAGATGTGTAGCATTACACCAGTGCGCGGTACCTGCTCGTTTCATCGCGTTTGCCCCCGGCTGCGCCAAGAAGGTTTTGTTGTAGCGTTGGTTTTCGATGATCCATTGGATCATGCCAAGCACGAGGGCAGAGTCGGTGCCCGGTTTGATTGGTATCCAGCGGTTATTGTCACCTGCTGCCAAGCTCGATGAACCCGCTGGCAAACTTGGTGTGATGATGGTGTATTCCAAGCTACCTTCTGTTCGCGCATTGGCGAGTTGGCGCGCCTGACGCTTAAAAGGGTTACCCGCTTGAGCTGGCGACATACCGATGAAGATGATGTATTCCGCATTATCAAAGTCTGGCTTTAAGTGTGCGTTCTTATCTAAATCGTTCATAAATGCGCCGCTGCCAGCACGAAATGCATAGCCGCAGTAAGAGCCATGATGCCCAAAGTTACGCGTACCATAGCTGTTGAACGCGAAGCGTTTGAATATGTCGTCTCGGCCTTCGTTACCAGCGTTGGTCATTAACAATTGGTTGGCTTTCGGTCCATATTCTGGGTTTTCAGGATCTACGGGCGTTGTTAAATCGCGAATATCGCGTAAGCCATCAACATGGCCTTCACCAAATAAATCACCACCTTCAACGACTTCTTTTATCAATTGCTCGTAGCTGATCGGAATCCATTTTCCTTCGCCGCGTTTGCCAACTCGTTTCAGCGGCTGAGTAATGCGGTACGGGCTGTTGCGAATTTCTAGCATCCCGTTTCCTCTTGCACAGGCGGTCGAACGGCCGTCAAGGCCCGCTTCTCCTGCCAAACTCAAATAAGCATCTTTGACTGGCGTTTCGAAAGGAATGTGTTGCTGATGAGACAGCGGGTGATATGGGTTGCCACTGATACGCAAGATCTCGTCATTGCGGTTATCAATGCGTACACGCAATCCGCACAGTGACCAGCAACCAAAACACATCGATGGTGCAACACGCTGGTTTGGATTTGGGATCAGATTACCTTGGTCATTAACGGCGTATTCTGGTTCGAGGGAATTGCCGTGGTGAATATCGCGGGTCTTTTGCCCTGCAGTGCCTTCCAGCGCACCTTCTACCATGTGCTTGGTTGTGGTGGCGTAACCTGCAGCAAATGCACCAAGCCCACCGACTGCAAGGCCTGATTTCAAAAACTGACGGCGTTTGTTATCCATAATGAAATCCTCTTGATTAGCGTTCAGTTAAGGTGAGTGATGATGCGTTTGCTTCGATATCTTGTTTTGGCTGAACCAGCTCTGAGCCGAGCAGTGCCAGAGCAAGCCATAATCCGAGCATGCCGATAATGCCTATCCAGCCATTTCCATCCATCGTGAGTTGGTATGGATACAGCCCTGCATCGAACTTGGCGATGGTTTGTACTTCCATGATGGTGAACCAGCGAATCAGCCACGCGCTTGCCAATGCGGCAGCAGACACAAAGCCGAGCCCTATGACGTGACGAAATCTGGCTGATGTGGACTTTGGGGTATCGCGCAAGAAGATGAAGGCGAGCAAAACACAACCTAAAACGACAAAAGTGAGCAAGGCAATGTTGTGCATCCATTGTTCGCTAGAATAGAGCGAAAATGTAGAGTTGTTGGATGCCCAAATGGGTAGGAGAATCAGCGTCAGAACGCCGCTCGTTACCAGTGACTTTTTGAGTAAATTGTTATCACCAGAAGTGAGAGTTTTCGATTGGCTAGGCAGCAGTAACCAAATCAGCAGAGAAAATCCGACAGCGCCCATAAATGCAGTGACAAACCAAAGAATTGGTGACGCGGGTTGGTGCCATAAAGGGCGCGATTGAACGACTGCAATTTCAGCTCCAGTATAAACGGCGATGGTTAAGCCTGATAACACGGTGATTGCAGATATTGTGAGCATCACTTTGCGAGAAATAGCCCATTCACCAAGCGACAACTTAGATAACAGAGGTAGTACTTTTCCCGGTTGATTTCGCAGTGCGATAAGATCCTGACGCAGATACAGCCATGCTGTCGCAACCGCCAGCGTAGAAAAAACAGGCAGGAACAGCGAGCCTAGAGACATCCATGACCACGGCGTGATGTGCGCGTAAAAATGCCAAGCTCGTCCCGGCTGGTGAAGGTCGCCAGTTAACGCCAACGGGCCTACGATAGCGCCGATGGCCATCGTTAGCACCAGCGTGGCGCGTAACCGATGACTGGTGTGTTGCTCAAATAACAGTGCGATTAGGAACAAAATAGCGGCAGCGTAAGCAGAACCGATGTAGAAGAAGTACTGCACCGCCCACGGTAGCCAAGCCATCGCTTGAGGTTGGACTAACACTTCGGTGATGTTCATGCTCGCTCTCCTTGAGGGTCGTAAATAGCTGGCTGCCCGTCGATGTGGCTGGTGAAGCGTTCATCCATGCCGATGTAAAACACATGTGGCTTGGTATCTTCATTGGGCTTTAGCACTTTGATGTCGTCTTGGTGCTTCGTAATTAAGCGGCGGGCTTCACTTGATGGATCATTCAAATCACCAATCACGCGAGCACCACCCACGCAGGTTTCCACACAAGCGGGTAACAAACCTTGTTCTAAGCGGTGTGCGCAGAAGGTGCATTTGTCTGCGGTGAGCGTGTCTTCATTGATAAAACGCGCATCGTAAGGGCAGGCTTGTACACAGTACGCACACGCTACGCAGCGACTGTTATCCACCATGACGATGCCATCTTCTCGCTGAAAGGTTGCTTGAACGGGACAAACGGCTACGCACGGCGGGTTATCGCAGTGATTACAAAGCCGAGGCAGCATAAAGGCCTTTGCTTCTTGTGTGGTTGTGGAACCGTCATCGAGCGTGACTTCGTATTGTTTCACTGTGGTTCGGAACTGACCGATTGGCGCTTGGTTTTCAATACTGCAACCTACGGTGCACGCTTGGCAGCCGACGCATTTACGTAAATCGATCACCATGGCGTAACGTTTTCCGACTTGTCCTTTTCGGTCGGCGGATTGATTGTTGCGAATAACATTGCCCGCGGTTGCGGTGCCAATACCTGTAATGGGGATCAACGCGGCACCCGCTGTAATGGCGCTAAGAAAGCGACGTTTGGTGGAATCCATAACTCACCTGCTGTTAGTTTAATTTGAACTGACTGATTCCATTGTGAGAAATGCGCTGCGACGTCGATATAGTGGATTTCCACATACCCAGATCAAAGTTGATCTAAAACAAATGTGGTTTACGGAAGGTAGCTGTTATTCTTGCTTCATTATTTTCGAAGGAACGATTCGATTCATCATGAACAAAACGCCACGGTTGCTTCAGTTTTGGATTCTGTGCTTGGTTGTCTTTGCATCTTTAGCTCAGGGCTCTGTTTCTGAACAAGAATATCTGCAAGAAATGCAGGAGCAAAAGGCAGTGCAGCCAGAGGCCAAGCAGAAAGTCGAAGTGGGCGTGTTAGCTATACGTGGTCACCTTTCTGCCGAGCAGAGATGGCAACCGACCATCGATTGGCTCAACCAGAAAATCTCGGATGTGTACTTTGAACTGCACCCTCTCAATTTGGACGAAATGGGGGAGGCGGTGAAGTTTCAGACCATGGACTTCATCTTAACCAACCCAGGTCAGGCTGTGCGCTTGGGCAGACAATATGCGTTGTCATGGATGGCAACATTGACGGGGCGCGCACCGCAAAACTCGAACTATAGCATTGGTTCTGCGCTGGTGGTTCGGGCAAATTCGCCATACCAAACATTAAAAGATGTTTCTGGATTTCCTGTCGCGGCAGTGTCCGAAAAAGCGTTTGGTGGTTATCTGACACTGCGCTATCAAATCGTGGAAATGGGACTCGATCCGAATGACTTTTTTGCGGATGTTCGCTATCTCGGTTTCCCAATTGATGCCAATCTCTACCAATTACGTGACGGCAATGTTGAAGCCGCTGTCGTGCCTGCTTGTCTACTGGAACAGATGCAAAATGAAGGTCTGTTACAGCACGGTGATTTTCGAGTCTTAAACCAACAGCCAAATGAACATTCTTCGTGCGCTGTTTCTACGCCGTTATATCCAAACTGGTCGTTTGCCAAAACAGAACGCGGCTCGTCTCTTCTGGCGAAAAAAATCGCGCAAGTCTTGCTTGCTATGCCACCAGAGCACCCCGCCATTATTGCCGCTGGCGCGTCAGGCTGGACATCGCCCGTTAGCTTGTTGAGCATCGATAAACTCTATCAGGCGTTGGATCTACATCCATTGCAGCAACCTTGGTGGAGTGAGGCGCTGCGCTGGTTGCGCAGTCATCAAGAATGGGCATGGGCACTGTTCATATTTGTGATTGTATTGAACGCGTACCACTTTTGGCTTGAGTATCGTTTTAGCAAAAGCAAACAAGCATTAGAGCTGACATCGCTAAGGCTGAAAGAGAAAAGCGAGCAGTTAGAACATTCACAAAGAGTGGCGATTGTCGGAGAAATTGGCAGCAGTCTGGCTCATGAATTAAATCAACCGCTGGCAGCCATTCGTAATTACAGTGAAGGTGGGTTAATGCGTCTTGCAAAGAAGCGTCCGCATGAAGATATTGTGCCTGTGCTAGAGAAAATACAGGGGCAAGTGGAACGAGCCGATGCCATCATTCAGCGTTTAAGAACGTTGATACGCAAACGCAGTGTTGATAAGACACCATGCGATGTTCAAGCCTTGATTACAGACACCATTGAGCTGCTTCATTTTCGAATGCAAAAGCAGAACGTCGCCATTGTGACTAGCGTTGAAGGAGAGATACGTCCTCTACTGGCAGACTCCGTGGGCGTTCAGCAGGTTTTGGTTAATGTGATCAACAACGCCATTGATGCGTGTGCTTTGTTTCAGGAGAAATACCACTCGTCGGGCTACCAAGGTAAAATTGCCCTGCATTGTGACTACCAAGCTAACCAGCTTTCTATTCGCATATTGGATAACGGCACTGGGTTACAGCAAGATAATCCGACCCAAGCTTTTGTGAGCTCTAAAGCCGAAGGACTTGGGCTGGGGCTGGCGATTTGTCGTGACGTAATGGAAATGCACTGCGGCGAGTTTCTCATTGCTTCGACCACGCCGCACGGCTGTTTGGTTGAGCTTGTGTTTCCTTATCAAAACTAATCGGTATTTAGGAGCAGTTAATGATCAGCAGTGAAAAGCAGCTGCCTGTTTATGTGGTTGACGATGACGAATCGGTACGTGATTCGCTGGCTTTTATGCTGGAGGAGCATGACTTTAACGTGACGACTTTTGCTGATGGGCAATCTTTTCTCGACGAAGTTAACATTCATCAGGCCGGATGCGTGATCCTTGATAGCCGAATGCCTAACCTTCGTGGTCAGCAAGTTCATCAATTTTTGAATGAGGCACACAGCCCATTAGCGGTGATTTATCTGACCGGTCATGGTGATGTACCGATGGCGGTCGATGCGTTGCAAGCTGGGGCGGTCAACTTTTTCCAAAAACCAGTCAAAGGCGATGAACTGGCTCAAGCAATATTACATGGTCAGATGCAGTCCGCGGCGAGCCTCGATATGGTGGGAGCAAGAGCGGCGTATGAATCACTAACGCCGCGCGAAAAAGATATCTTACGTTTGATCATTGCTGGTAAGCGCAATATTCGAATTGCGGATGAGCTGTGCATTGCAATGAGAACGGTGGAAGTTCATCGAGCCAGCTTACTGAAAAAGTTCTCAGCCAAAACCGTCGCAGAATTGGCCTATATTTATGGCAAGTTGGAGAATCCCATCTAGCGAGAGCTGAGCTGTAAGATTAGGAATCTTCAAACTTCTGTTTGATGAAATCGATAAAAGTTCGCAGTCGTTTCGGTTGATAGCGATCTCGATGGAATATGGCGGAAAAGGGCACCGACGGGATTTCCCAATCTGGCATCACTTTTATCAGTTGGCCTAGCTCCACTTCTTCTGCACAGTAACTCAGTGGAACACGAATAATGCCGTTGCCGTGCAGCGCGCCCATGACTAACGCTCGTCCATTTTTACAGCGCAAGTTGCCTTTTACGACCACATCGGCGTGGTCATTTGGGTTCTCTGCTTTACGATAGTTCCAACGCGTAACCGAACCAGTCAGAGTTCGATGTTCGGCCAGCTCTTTTGGGTGTTTTGGCATGCCATATTGCTGCACATAGCTCGGGCTTGCGAGCGTGACCATGTCAACCGTCATCAGCTTGCGAGCAACAAACCCTGCATCATCCAATTCCCCCATGCGAAATGCGACATCAAACTGATCTTCAATCAAATCAATACGAGGCGAAGAAAAGTCCAAATCAATGCTGACGTTCGGGTACTGTTGCATAAACTCACACACGTATTTGGCGATGATGTCTTCGCCGATGTAGCCACCCACACAGTTCACTCGAATCACGCCGCGAATCTCTTGAGTATCATCGACGGCGGCAATCAACGCTTGGTCGATGTCTCGTAAAGCTTTTTCACAGTCGTGATAAAATCGCTCGCCGGCATGAGTTAAACGCAGCGTGCGTGTGGTTCGATTGAGTAGTGTCACGCCCATTTGCGCTTCAAGTCCGCTGATTTGGCGAGAAACGTGAGAACGAGAAACGGACAGAGCTTCCGCCGCTTTGGTGAAGTTGCCCAGTTGGGCGATCAAAACAAACGAGCGAATGTCGGCGAGATTAACTTTATTGAGCATAATGAGCGTGTTGCAAAAAGCGATGGGTTTAAGGTTATCACAATTATTTACCAATCATATCGGCAAGCAAGGTCGAACGACTTGAGCTTTACGACAACTTGCGTATTATTTTCTGCGTTTCCATCTTTATCTGACTTTTTATGAGCTTATTGATTTCACGACAAGGCACGCCTCAAAAGCGCGCGAAATGGCTGCTAGCAATGATTGGCTGGGTCATCGTCGTGTGTCTGATGCAAAATTCTGGTTTGGTTTCGGCATGCTCGATGAGTGATGACCAAACCTTGGTTTATGCTTTATCTAGCGATGATGCTCATGTTGTGAAAGCTGATAAAGTCAAAGAGCCGATTAAGTGTGAACTGTCTGAAAAGTTGATTCAGTTTACCCAGCATCAGCTCGAAGCCTTCATTGTCGTTTTGTTCATTGGCATTGTTTTAGCCGCAGTTTGGCGATGCAGTGCCTTTGTTAACGCAAGGCAATGGACTGAGCCCATCTACGACAAACATCGAATTCATCTTACCTTTTGTGTGTTCCGAGAATGACAAGTGATTCTGGCCGAAAACGCCAGCCATTTTCTACACTTGTTATTAATTAGGAATCACTATGAATCACATTACTAAAGCGACTCAACTCGCGTCCATATTCTTTATGGCGTTGGTGTTGGGTTTGTTCTCTCTTAATCTCTCGGCGCAAACTACCGACACGGGATGGACGACCAATCCACAGCATCCGCCTGTGCAAACGCGTTTTGTTTTGACTGGTCAGCAAGATCCGCAAGCCAAAACACTTACAGGTTATTTGGATGTCAAGTTAACCGGAGACTGGAAAACTTACTGGCGATCGCCGGGCGAGGGTGGTGTCGCGCCATCGATAGATTGGCAAAACTCGCAAAACCTGAGCAAGGTTGATTGGCAATGGCCATATCCGCAAAAGTTCGAGTTATTGGGCATTGAGACTCTCGGTTACAAAGGTGACACTTTGTTCCCAATGACGCTGCATATCGACAATATGTCGAAACCCGTCACGATTGATGCAGTGCTCACGCTCTCTTCCTGCACCACCATCTGTGTGTTGACGGACTATCAAATTCAACTGACCTTCCTGCCTTCTGAGCTGCAAATCGACGAGCAGGTGATGTTCAGTTACGCCCAAGCGGTGAGCAATGTGCCCCAGCCATCGCCGTTTATTGATGTCACTCAAGCAAGTTGGGATGCAAACCAATCGAAGTTGCAAATCAAGCTCACGAACACTCAAGGTTGGAACCAACCACAAGTGTTGGTGGACGGTGTCGATGAGGCAACGCGAGACTATAGCTTCAAGCTTGAAGCTATACATCAAGAGGGAAATACCGTTACCGCGAGCTATTTGGTGGATACTTGGTTAGGCGATGTGGAGTTAAGTGATCAGTCGCTGTTTGTGACCATCAAAGACGCCAACTTGTTGGCAGAAGAAACCACTCAAGCAATAGCTGAGGCGATAGTAGAGCCACTGCCGAGCACGTCTTTAGTGAGTATTTTTCTGTTCGCTTTGCTCGGTGGTTTGATTCTCAACATCATGCCTTGCGTTCTTCCGGTGTTGGGGATGAAGCTCAGCAGTATTGTTGCCGCTCAAGGTATCGAGCGTCGTCAAATCCGCGCTCAGTTTGTTGCTTCGTCACTTGGCATCTTAACGTCGTTCTGGATTCTCGCTGGCTTTATTTTGGCGCTCAAACTGACAGGTAATGCCATTGGCTGGGGCGTTCAGTTCCAAAGCCCTTGGTTTTTAGGATTGATGGTTCTGGTCACAGGTTTGTTTGGTGCCAACATGCTAGGACTGTTTCAAATCCGTCTTTCGTCTGGCACCAGTACATGGCTCGCGTCGAAAGGCGACAACTCGTTAGCTGGACACTATGTGCAAGGGATGTTTGCAACCTTGCTTGCTACGCCGTGTTCTGCGCCTTTCCTAGGAACGGCCGTGGCGTTTGCCTTGGGTGCCGATATGGTTACGCTGTTTGCAATTTTCACCGCCTTAGCGTTGGGGATGGCGTTGCCTTGGATTATGGTGGCAATTTTCCCAAGCATTGCGCTTAAATTGCCGAAGCCGGGTCAGTGGATGAACGTGGTCAAAGACGTATTTGGTGTGATGATGTTGGGCACCAGCGTTTGGCTACTGTCTTTGATGGCCAATCACTTACCAGTGTTTTGGGTCATTCTCGTCGGTTTAGTCGCGTTTATTGTTCTGATGATTCGCGTTAAACGCGTTCATGGCGATAAAGCACTCGTGGTATCCGGTTCTGTATCGCTTATCTTAATTGCTGGCGGGCTGCTACTTGGCAGTGTCACCGCAAATCAATGGGCGACACCGCTTCCTGAGGACTTAGCATGGCAGAAGCTTTCCAACTCGGCGATCGAACAGCACGTCAATAATGGGCGAGTGGTGTTCGTGGATGTGACTGCGGATTGGTGTGTCACGTGTAAAGCGAACAAGATCGGCGTGATCTGGCAAGATCCTGTCTACTCATTGCTGCAAAGCCCTAATGTGGCGACGCTAAAAGGGGATTGGACACATCCGGACGGCTCGGTAACGGACTTTTTACGAGCTCATGGGCGTTACGGTGTGCCGTTTAACATCGTCTATGGCCCGGCGGCGCCACAAGGTATCCCGTTACCTGTGATTCTGACTGATGATGTTGTTTTAAGCGCGCTGAAACAAGCGAGTGGGGGAGCCATTCAATGAGTTCGACAAAGCAGCGTAGAACATTCCGATATTGGCTCATTCAAATCGTACAGATGGTGCTCATTGTCACCGCTATTTCTATCGCGATGGATTGGTATCGCACCAAAGATATTCCTAAACAGGAGGCACCACCATTGAGCTCAGTATTGAGCGATGGTGAATACTTCGATGCAATCGCGCAAAGTCATGAACAACCTGTCGTTATTTATTTTTGGGCGACTTGGTGTCCCGCTTGTAAATTTGTAAGCCCAAGCGTGAGCTGGCTGAGTGATGACTATGCCGTAGTTGGCGTTTCTGGCTCATCGGGGCCGAATGAGCGTGTGGCGCAGTTTATGCAGGTAAAAGAATATCGTTTTGAAAACATAAACGATCCTTCAAGCGATATTATGCGTGAATGGAAAATTAGCGTGACTCCAACCATTTATATTTTAAGAAATGGTGAAGCGACCTCTATTACGACAGGTATCACAACGCCGATAGGAATATTGGCGAGAATTTGGTTGGCTCGATAACGAAATAAAAATCCGATATTCAAAATACTGAATATCGGATTTTTTCTTTTTATTTTCTCGCTCCAACGGGAATCATAATGTGTGCGTATGGCGTGCCTTTCCACATCACGTATGGGCCACCATAACTTGGATCGGTTGGTAGAGAGTCGAGCAACGCTTGGTCTGGGGTAATAATCATCAAGTGTGGTCCTTCCACAATCCATTGATTATCGTCCGTCATCCCTTCTGCAAATGGGTCGGTGTTACTGGCACCGCCATCACCCGCTAACATGTAAGAAATGCCTAATGCTTTGGCTTGGAAAGGTTTTTTGTTCATCCAAGCGTCTGCCCATTCCATCCAAGGACCATCCATACACATTGGAGCAATGCCTTCCAATTGAGGTGGGGTTGGGAAGCAAGTGTATTGGCTAGAACCTTCTTGCAGAACATTATTGTTCCAGTCCATCACCGTTACTTTATCGCGAATAGTCGGTGGCGCTGCACTCAGTGCATCTTCTAAAAGTGCTTTTGAATCATCGGCTGCGAATGCGCCAAAAGCGCAGGTGACCGAAACAACAGCAGTTAAATAAGGAGTTAGTTTCATAAATTAAACCTCAAGTTAATACAACATGAGAATTTGAGCACTTTAATTATAGAGTGATATTAAAAATAAGAATCATTATTTAAATGAAAAATAATAAGTGATAGGTTTGTTATGTTAATTTAAATATTGTTTTTATATACAGCGAATAGAATGATGGAAATAAGATTAGCTGAATAATCTAAGACAGATTATCAGGACATATTTTCTCTTTATGCACTTAAAAATCCCATCGGAATCACGGGCCAATACTTTTCAAAATTTCATCTATTTCTACTGGTTAGCGCTGGATAACCAGTCGGTTACGTTTCATAAAAAATTAGCCATTTAATAAGTGCTTAGGTGCGTATTGCGTGTTACATTCGAGCATCGTTCTGGTTATCAAGGAGGAAACGATGAACGTAGCAAAAATGTATGATGATGTGTCGGAGCGCTATCAAAAGTTGGTGGATGACAGCCATTACGTCGGCCCACGTTGGATTTCTGGGAAGTTAAAAACCTTTCCCATCGAGCAAGGCTCGGCTCTCGACCTAGCCTGTGCGACAGGCAGTATCGGTCATGTCGTAAAAAATCACTATCCAGATCTCACCATCCATGGCTTAGACATCTCGTCCAAAATGGTTGATAAAGCGCGCCAAACTAACCTCTATCAAAGCGTCGCGGTTCATAACCTCGATGAGCCATTTTCCCCTTTGTTTGAGCAAACCTTCGACCTTATCACTGCACTTGGTTTTACTGAGTTTCTAGCAGAGCCTCAACAACTGCTGGAGTGCATTTCGCGTAAGCTAAGTGCGAATGGACGATGTTTTATCAGCTTTCAATACCACGATCCGGATGGACAAGATTTGCCTCGAAATACTTATAGTGGATCGGTCGTGCATACGGCATATACCGAAAGTGAAGTTGAACAACTCAGTCAGCAGGCGGGGTTGGAAGTGGTTTCCTTAGAAAATGTGATTGGTTACGTATCTGGTGTTGGTTATGTGTGTCGATACTTGATGCTAGAGCTGAAAAAGTCACACCGCTGAAATAAGTAACAAACAAGGACTGTTTTTGAAAACACAAGATTTAACCGAGTTCGGGTCGGGCATTGAATACGATGCCCAATACGAGCAGCATTACCATTACGACATTGCTTTCATCACAAGGTTAATCGAAGAAACCAATGCTCGAAGTGTACTGGATGTCTGTTGTGGTTCCGGCATTGTCACTATTCCAGTCTCTGAGCAACTCAACGAAGCCATTGGCATTGATATTTCTGAAGGGATGCTCAAACACGCAAAGGACAAAGCCAAAAGTAGGAGTAACTTACGTTTTCTTCATCTCGACGCAACCCAGTTTTCGTTAGGTAAGAAGTTTGACCTAGCCATAATGACAGGGAATGCATTCCAAGCCTTTTTAAGTGACGACATGCTGGCAGGCGCACTGAGCTCAATATCAAAGCACCTAGAAAAAGGTGGGCGATTTGTCTTCGATACGCGGTTACCAACGCCAGAGAATCTAGAATTGGATCATGAGATGGCGCTGTGGCAAACCTATGTTTCTCCAACCTATGGTGAAGTGAATTATTTCGGTATGAAGGCCGAGTATGACTTGCAAACGTCCATCATGTATTTGAACAAAGAGCGCCATTTTGAAAGTGGAACGATTGAGCATTCCAGCATTGATTTAAAATATCGCCCGCTGGAAGACATAGAGGTTTTCCTTGAACAAGCGGGATTCAGAATTATAGAGAAGTACCAATCTTGGTCAGCGCAAGTATTTGAGGCGAATGCCAACTCGCTTGTCTGTGTGGCTGAGAAAATATAAACCAATGTTGAGGGATACAATGCAAGGGTTTCGAATTACCACGTCGTTAGATGACATGGATTTAGACGTTATCTACCAGTTCATTTCAAACAGTTATTGGGGAAAGGGCATTCCAAGAGAACGCCTTGAGAAGTCATTGCGCCATTCGTTCTGTTTCGCGGTTTTGGATGACGAAAATCAACTCGTCGCTTTTGCTCGGTTAATTACCGATCGCACCACGTTTGCGTATCTTGCCGATGTGTTTGTAGTGGAGGCACACCGTAGTAAAGGCATCAGTAAGTGGTTGATCTCAGAAATTGTTGCTCATCCAGAACTACAAGGCTTACGCCGTATGATGCTTGCAACCCGCGATGCTCATGGGTTGTACGAACAGTTTGGGTTCACTCCTATTGCTCCAGTAGAAAACTTCATGCAAATCTGGAAACCGAATGTTTATCAGAGCTAAATCATGATGAGAGTTGAAGCTCAACAAGTGGCAATCAGATACCTCAAAACAACAGACGCTGCACCCCTGTTTGAAAACTATTTAGGCGATGAGCAAGCATGTCGCTTCCTCCATCGCCAAGCCCACCAAAATTCAAATCAAACCCTTGAAGCTATCGAAAGATGGCGCGCTCAATATGATCAAAAGTCTCCCAATCTATTAGTCTTCACCATTGAAGAACTTACTTCTCAAACTCCTATAGGCTGTCTGGTGCTGATACCTGAGCAAGACAGCAGTGAAATCCATTTTGGTATTTCTTCTCGCTATCAGGGAAAAGGCTATGCAACCCAAGCCTGCAAACTTGGCGTTGTTTACCTGCAAAGCTTGGGTATAACGCGCATTCGCACTACCCCGCATATTGGCAACCACGCGAGTATTCGTGTGTTGGAGAAATGTGGCTTTATCAGCCAAGGCATTTTAAAAGCGCATGCGGTTTTTCCTGCTTTAGGACGTGAGGCGCAAGACTGTATGGATATGCGATTGGAGGATACAGAACTGCGCCATTTTGCACATTGTTCAGAATGAAATGGGTGGCGGTTGAAACGAGCGGTTACAGAGCATGTTAGTCGCCATCGTAGACAGCGTCTTTGCTGAATGATTCGTCGAGATTTTTTAGTCTTTGATTGTCAGAGGCGACTGACAAAACCATACCAACTGTGACAACCAAACCGCTATTAAAGCAGGATATTATTCCTTCAACTTTGTGTTTTAGGAGTAGTCATTAGACTACCCAATAATTGTTGGACTAAATAATGACGAAACGTTGGCTTGTCTCCGCTGTGAGCATCGCGCTGCTCGGCGGTGGTACGTATTTCTATCTCCAATCTGCCGCTCAACCAGAATTGCTGCCTACATTGATTGTGGTAAAAGGCACGATTGAAAAACAAGCGGTGGCTGTTGGTAAAATTGTCCCTGCACACTCCGTGTCTATTAAGTCACAAATCGACGGTATCGTCGGTGAAGTGTACGCGAAAGTTGGTGAAAAGGTGAAGCAAGGCCAGCCGCTGATCAAAGTGCGTCCAAACCCAACTCCCCAAGCATTAACGGATGCATCGGCAGAACTCATGCGTAGCGAAGCCGATCTGGAATCCGCCAAACAAAAACTGTCCAACTTAGAAAGCTTGGTCAAGCAGGACATTATTCCAAGTAACTACGACGAATACGTAAGTGCGCGCTCGGCAGTCAAATCTGCGCAAGCGGACGTATTGCAAAAGCGCCAGAATCTCGAACTCATCCGCAGTGGTGAGGCGTCTATCGGCGATGCACGTTTAACGTCGACGATCTACGCGCCAATTGATGGCACAGTACTCAACCAGAAAGTAGAGGTCGGAGAGCCGATCATCTCGACTCAATCAAGCCAAGCCGCGACTGAAATGATGTCATTGGCCGACATGAACAGTCTGATTTTTAAAGGTAGCGTCAGTGAGCATGATGCTGCGCAGTTGTCTCCGGGAATGCCCGTTATGTTGACGGTTGCGCCTTATCCTGATGTGGCGATTTCTGGTGTGCTAACCAAAGTGGCGATTCAATCTGAGAACCTTAACTCACCAGAGGGCAATGCTTCTGCAAAAAGTTTTGATAACGGTTTTGAGGTTGAAGTGGGAGAACTCAAGATCCCACAAGATGTGTTGCTTCGTTCTGGTTTTTCATCGACGGCTCAAATCATTCTGAAGAAGTCTGAAAACGTGCTCACTCTACCGGAGCGCGCTCTGCAATTTGATGGTGACGCACCGAATGTTCTGATCCCCGACAGCTCAGAACAAGGGTTTCATAAACAACCTGTGAAACTCGGTCTGTCAGATGGCATCAATGTCGAAGTGCTTGACGGCGTGGAGCTTGATGAAGAGGTTATCGACAACAGCATGATGGGAGCGGCGCATGGTTAAGCTGCAACGATCAACAATCGCCTTTGCATTGTTGGCTGCCACGCTCAGTTTGCCGACCTACGCAATTTCTATTGAACAAGCTTGGCAACAAGCAAAGCAGAACGATCCAAATTACGAAAAAGCGAAAATCGGCGTCCAGCTTGGCGAGGTTGGCGTACAGAGTAGCCGCAGTGCGTTATTACCGGGTTTAAGTGCCAGTGCGTCAGCGGATTGGAATGAGTCCTCAAGCCATTCCAACAGTTACGGCGCTACCTTAACTCAAACTATTTGGGATAGCAGTTTGTGGTCGGAACTGGATCAAGCGAATGCCAATTATCTCAAAGTACAGTTAGAGTTATCTCAAGCGCATAACGAGCTTGCGCAAAAGTTGCTCACCGCTTACCTAGATGTGGCAAGCGCACAGGGCGACCTCAAATTGGCGCAGTCCAAGCTGGAGGAGGGGAAAGAACTTCTCAACATCATCGAGAAACGCTATCGAGCAGGCAAAGTGAAGTCGGTTGATGTTGAAGAGATGCGAGCGAATCAAGTCTCTGAGCAAGCAAGTATCCTCAATGCAAAAGCCGATCTCGAAGTGAAAAAAGCAGAGCTTGCGGCGTTAATCAATCAAATGCCGGAGAGTGTCGACCAAATTCGAACGGATTCTTTGATTCAGCCGCCGATGCTGGTGGACTCTCAGGAGCAATGGCTAAAACTGGCGAAAGACAGCAGTCCAGAGCTGTTGGTGGCGGCGCAGATGGTGAAAGCGAGCGAGTTCGCGAAAGATTCAGCTAAAGGTGGATACTACCCGACCGTCAAAGGCAGTGTGGGCTACAGCGATGGTGACAATCGTTCAAACGGCGAGTTTAACGCTGGGATTAGTTTGAGTTTGCCGATTGACCTCAATGGTGCAGTGCGAGCGAAAGTGGACGAAGCATCGTTGAACATTTTAAGCGCCAAGCAAGATATGCGTAGAGTGGAAATTGATATTCAGAAACGAGTTATTCAGCAGTTTACGCAGGTCGATATCAATTGGAATCAAGTTTTAATAGCGAACGAGCTGGTTGAGTCGCGCGCCAGAGTGTTGCAAAGCAAAGAGAAACTTTACGGCGCTGGTCTGCTTGAAGTGTCGGAAGTTATCAGTGCACACAACAGCTTGTTTGAGGCGAAAAACAGTCTGCAAACCAACTTGTACAGCTATTGGCGTAAGAGAATCGGCTTACTGCAAACCGCAGGGAAACTCGATGACGATACCATGGCGTTGATCTCTCGGGCTTTTCATTCATGAGCAGCCTGTTGCAGCAAACTTGGCAAACGTTGATGGCGCACCGCATGAAGAGCGTGCTAGCCATTATCGCGATTGCTTGGGGCGTGATCTCTGTGGTGGTGTTAATCGCACTTGGCGAAGGCTTTTATCGCCATCAGACCCAGTCGTTTTCATTTATGATCAACAATGTGCAAGTGGTGTTTCCGTCGAGTACCAGTAAACCGTGGCAAGGGTTAGCTTCAAGACGACAAATTGATATTCCACAAGAAAAAGTCGACATGATCAAACAGTCAGGCTTCGTGCAACAGGCGTCAAGCGTTTACGCCAAATGGGATGCGAATATCACCAATCTCAAAGGACAGAACTTATCGAGTACGGTCAGCGGTATTGATACGTCTTACTTTCCTTTAGTGCAACGCAAGCTGCAATCCGGTTCGAGAAACCTGTCACCAAGTGATATGAACAACCACACTCGCGTGGCAGTGTTAGGCGATCAAATTGCGCAAATGGGCGGAATCCAAATCGGGGATAGGCTCAAAGTCAATGGCATTCCGTTCTTGGTTATTGGGATAACCGTCGGTGAGGACACTGGCATTTCATTCGGCGATAGCCGCACGGTTTTCATTCCTCAAACAACGTACCGCGATTTGTGGGATGCGAAACCTTGGATGGTATTGATGAAGCCGAGAGACGGGATGGATGCACCGTCGTTTCGACAAAATATCGTGAACTTTTTCGCCAAGCAGCTTCATTTTGACCCAAGTGATAAAGATGCGGTCGAATTACCCGATTTTAGTGAAGGTGCGGCGGTCATCAGTGGAATTTTACGTGGCATTCAGATTTTTCTCGGAGCGAGCGGCGCGATGACCATGGCGGTCGGTGCGCTTGGCGTTGCCAACATCATGTTTTTATCTGTCACGGAGCGCACGCGTGAAATCGGTGTGCGTTTGGCGATCGGGGCGACTCAAAAATCCATACTCAGTCAGTTTATTCTTGAAGGGCTTATTTTGGTAGCTGTGGGCACGGCATTAGGTCTGATGTTTTCGTATGCCGTGGTGTCTGTCCTAAGCAGCATGGCATTACCGGAATGGATTGGTTTACCTGTGATCACGCCAGATTCCATTGCTTGGTCTTTACTTGTGACGCTTATCTTGGCATTGATGGCATCGTATTTCCCAGCAAGGCGAGCATCGCGTCTCACGCCAGTCATTGCTTTGAGTGCGAGGGCCTAGTCATGCTGTTACCGATGAGACAAATTTTCCAAGAAATGGCGGCAGAAAAGCTGAGACTGGGTTTGACCATTCTGGCAGTAGCGTGGGCGACCCTCTGTATCGCTGCTATGTTGGCGGTAGGTGAGGGTATTCGTCAGGGCGTATTGAAAACCGCACAAAATGGTAACGGCAACTTGATCTATTTGACCGGAGGGGTGGCCACCGTCGACCACGGTGCTTTTCACCAAGGTAAATTTCTGACATTAAAAATGGACGATTCAGAGGTCGTTCGAGCGTTACCCGATGTAAAAAGTGTTGCGCCAACTGCGAAGTGGAAAGAGCGCATCACCGTTGGTGACAGAAGCTCGTGGCAAGAGCCCTTAGCGGTCACGAGCGAGTTTCAATCCATGACCAATTTGGTGCCGATGGCGGGGGGACGATGGTTAAATCCACTCGATCAAAAAGAGACGCGCAAAGTCGTTGTACTGGGTTATGAACTGGCAGCCGACTTATTCAACCCGAATGAGGACTTTAGTTGGTTTGCGACAGTCACATTGCAAGTCAACCCTGTGGGGCAAAAGGTAAAAATCGGCAATGAGGAGTTCACCGTTGTGGGCGTATTGGAGAAAAACAGCGCCCAAATAGAACAGGGGGATCTTATCAACTATTCCAGCTTTGTGCCGTTAGCGACGTGGAAGCGATTTCATGTCAACGGTGAAATTGGTGGCATCAATGTGCAACCACAAGCCGATGTAGACCGAGAAGCCTTAGCAAAGACGATCAGGCAAGTGATTGCCCGTAAGCACGGGGCAAGTGTCAGTGATGAACAGGTCGTCCAAGTCGATGATATGTTCCTTAAACAAAAGAGTATGCAGCAGTTTCTGATAGGTTTGCAGAGTTTTCTTGGCATTATCGGCTTCGTGACGTTAGCTGTTGCTGGCGTTGGCATCGCCAATGTGATGTATGCCACCGTAAAGCGATCTACGCGTGATATCGGCGTGCGCATGGCAGTCGGTGCAACCCCAACGGCCATTCGCATGCACTATTTAGTGCAGTCTTTATTGACAATGATGATGGGGGGCGCGCTTGGCTTAGGCGTGACGTACGCGCTGGTGTCTGCCATCAGTTCCATTCCTTTAGAGGGCAATGCCTTTTATGAACAACTGGGTAAACCTGTCCCTGAGTTGTCGTGGGTCGTTGTCGCGATTGTCATCCTCACCTTAGTGATCATTGGTGTGGCATCTGCATGGTTACCTGCAAACCGAGCCGCAAAAGTCAGCCCGTTGGAGGCGCTACAAAGTGAATAACAACAATAACTCTGGAGAGAACATGTCGAACAAGTCGCTTGTTGAGCTGACCAACATCTGTAAATACTACTCAAGCGGGGAGGCGGAAGTTCGCGCGCTAGACGGCGTTGACTTAACCATTAATCAAGGCGAGTTTCTTTCGATTCTTGGCCCGTCAGGCTCAGGCAAATCAACGTTGATGAACATGCTCGGCTGTTTAGATAAGCCCACCGATGGCGAGTACCAACTTGGCGGCCAAAACGTCGCAAGTTTAAGTGCGAATGAGCTGGCTGGCATTCGTAACCAAAAGATCGGATTTGTCTTCCAAAGCTTTAACTTATTGGAATATGCGACGGCGCTCGATAACGTGGCGCTGCCATTGGTGTATTCCGGTATTAAGGCCAAAGAACGCCGCCAGCGCGCTGCCAAATTGCTAGAGCAAGTCGGGCTAGGGGATCGTTTAGACCATAAACCAAACCAGCTTTCTGGTGGTCAAAAGCAGAGAGTTGCGATTGCAAGAGCCTTGGTCAACGATCCGCAAATCATCTTAGCGGATGAACCAACGGGGGCATTGGATTCAAAATCCGGCGCAGAGATTGAAGCCTTGTTCAACCAACTCCACGCTGAAGGCAGAACCTTAATCATCGTGACGCACGATAACGCCCTCGCAGAACGCACCAAGCGCATCATCACGATTAAAGATGGCAAGGTGATTTCGGATAGAGCGCCGATAGAGAAGGAGAACGCAATTTCTCACTGCTAAGCTAGATAAGATCGATGATTTGAATTTGGGCAGCTATGGATGCTGACACCATAACTGCCTAAGTTCGATTGGTATGAGAGCTAACGGGCAAATAATACTGGTTTAACTTTTCTGTTGGGCGTTTATTTTAAAAGCACGTCGGAAGAAGCCAATAGAGGTACTCGAATAGATACCGCACTTAAAGCAATGTTATGAATCATTTGATCGGTCGTCGTACAACAATCTTCAATGATGGAAACGTTGTATTTTTCCGCTGCTTTTGAAATTGCCGTATGTGTCACGCAATTTTGCGTCATCATTCCGCAGATCAACAATTCATCTACGCCGCTCCGTTCTAGTGCTTGTTCGAGGTTCGTTTGATAAAAACTGTCAGCGTGCTGTTTTTGAATGATCTCGGCGTCAGGACATATTGAGATGACGTCGGGATGAATCTCCACACCAACACTGCCTTCCTCAAAGAAAGGCGCTTTCCCTTTAAGGGTCGAAGATACATGTTGAACAAGGAATATCGGGATATCTTGTGCTTTGGCTTTCGCCATCAACTGCTTAATGTTGTCCAGAGTGGCATCGGTATTCCACAAAGGAAATCGGCCATTCGGGAAATAGTCGTTTTGTATATCGATTACAAGTAATGCGCTGTTGCTCATTTTCAATTCCTGCTGATTTGGGTTCACGTCTTGCCAAATTATGAGTAACTTGCTGCATTATTTTTAGAGTCTAAAATGACATAAAAGAAGTCAAAAACGACAAATTAAAGATGATCAAAATAACGATTGGAATCTGCGAGTATCCCTCAGTATTGAAGTCGGCAGTTTATGGCTTTGAAGAGATGTTTTTGCTGGCCAACAGAATATGTAAGGAACAGAACATTGAGGTTGTGTTTGAGCCGATTTTGATTCCGCATACAGACCTAACCGCAGAACGACTAACGGTTGTTTTGTTGCCACCTGCGTCACTTGATAATTACTACTTAGCTCCTGATGAAGCGTTGATTCGGTGGCTTAAAGCGCACTACTCACAAGGGGCGGTGTTATCTTCTGCATGTGCCGGAGTATTCATTCTTGCCGCAACCAATTTGATCGATTCGAGAGAGGTCACGACCCACTGGGCATTGGCGGAAACATTCTCCCAAGCCTTTCCTAGCATTGCGTTAGATAGCAATAAGATATTGATCAATCACGGTGACATAGTAACGGCGGGTGGGATGATGTCATGGTTAGACCTTGGCTTTGAGCTGATCGCGAAATACGCTTCGCCGGGTGTTGTGCGTCAGCTTGGAAAAACGCTAGTTATTGATACCGCTCAGCGAGCGCAGAGCTACTACCAACAGTTTCATCCATCGTTTTCTCACGGTGATTATGCGATTGTTTCCATTCAACAAATCATGCATCAGCGCTATGCAGAGCCTTTGTCCATAAAGCAGTTAGCAAAGCAAGCCAACCTTACTGAACGCACGATGCAACGACGATTTTTGAAAGCGACAGGATACAACCCTAATCAATACTTGCAGCGTCTTAGAATTCAGAGCGCATGTAATTTGTTAGAAAGCACACAACATTCCTTTGATTCTATAAGCCATCAAGTTGGTTACGAGGATACGAGCGCCTGTAGGAAGGTTTTCATAAACGTCATTGGTTTAACTCCGCGAGAGTTTAGAAAACGATTTGCTTGAGTCTTGTTTGAATATGTATAGCAACTCGGTGAAGCCGCGAGTTTCAAGTGAAACCACAAAGAATGGAAGTATGCGTAGGTCCATTTCTCCAGCCATGAATTTCTTTCATGTTCAATGTGAAACAATACCAATATTATTCAACTCGTGAAGCAAGTATAAAAAACGGACTGCTCTGGTGTTAGGCACTGTGACCACCGTTTTTAGTACGAACTGTTCGTCGTGAACGCTGCGCAACCTAACGATTGGGAAAACCAAAAAACAAAAATATCCCCATGCACAGAGTTAGGAAAAGTCTGCTTTATCTAAGGAAATAGGATACCAACTCACGATGAATAACGATTTCACATTTGCTATCAAAAGCATTCGCTTTGATGAGAATTACCAACCATCAGACAACACGCGAATCACTACCAACTTTGCTAATCTGGCTCGTGGAAACTACCGCCGAGAGAATCTGCGCAATGCACTCCGAATGATCGACAATCGTTTTAATGCGTTGGCACATTGGGATAATGCGCAAGGTGACCGCTACTCAGTTGAGCTTGAAATCATCTCTGTTGATATGGATATCCAAGGCAGTGGCGAAGCCTTCCCATCAATTGAAGTGCTCAAAACCAACATTGTTGACCACAACACTAACGAGCGCATCGAAGGCATTGTGGGCAACAACTTCTCTTCATACGTTCGTGATTACGACTTTAGCGTTTTGCTGTTGGACCACAACAAAAACCAGCCCCGTTTCAGCATCCCAGCTAATTTCGGTGATTTGCATGGCAAACTGTTCAAAGCTTTCGTTAATTCTGAGTCTTACAAACAGCATTTCAAAAAGCTGCCGGTGATTTGTCTGAGTGTATCGGACAACAAGGTATACCGACGCACCGAAAATCAACATCCTGTTTTGGGCTTTGAATATCAGCCGAACGAATCTTCGTTGACGGAGCAGTACTTCAAAAAGATGGGCTTACAGGTGCGCTACTTTATGCCACCAAACAGTGTCGCACCATTGGCATTCTACTTCTTCGGTGACTTGTTGAACGACTATTCAAACCTAGAGCTTATCAGTACGATTAGCACGATGGAGACATTCCAGAAGATTTACCGACCTGAGATTTACAATGCCAACGCGGTTGCCGGTAATTGCTACCAGCCAAACCTAAAAAACCTAGACCACTCGCTAACTCAAATCGTTTACGACCGAGAAGAGCGCAGCCAATTGGCGATTGAACAAGGGAAATTTGCCGAGGAGCATTTCATCAAACCTTATCAATCTGTGCTTGAACAATGGTCTGCAAACTACGCGTAATCGACAACGAGAATCTAGAAAGGAATGACGATGAAAACACTATTACCGACTTCAATGGCTGGCAGCTTACCGAAACCTTCTTGGCTGGCCGAACCAGAAAAACTTTGGTCACCGTGGAAACTGCAAGGTGAAGAACTGAACGATGGCAAACGCGATGCGTTACGTGTCGCTTTGCAAGAACAAGAACTGGCAGGCGTTGATATCGTCAGTGATGGCGAGCAAACTCGCCAACATTTTGTGACGACCTTTATTGAGCATTTAAGCGGCGTAGATTTTGAAAACCGTAAAACGGTGACCATTCGCAACCGTTATGAAGCAAGTGTTCCGACTGTGGTTGGCCCAGTAAGCCGCACAAAGCCCGTGTTTGTTGAAGATGCCAAGTTCTTGCGCCAGCAAACTAAGCAACCTATCAAGTGGGCGCTGCCAGGCCCTATGACGATGATCGATACGCTTTATGATGATCATTACGGTAGCCGTGAAAAGCTGGCTTGGGAATTTGCAAAGATCCTCAATCAAGAAGCGAAAGAGCTTGAAGCGGCAGGTGTCGACATCATTCAGTTTGATGAGCCTGCGTTCAATGTGTTCTTCGATGATGTGAACGAGTGGGGCATTGCATGTTTAGAGCGTGCGATTGAAGGGCTGAAATGTGAAACGGCGGTGCATATCTGCTATGGCTACGGCATCAAAGCGAACACGGATTGGAAGCAAACGTTAGGCACTGAATGGCGACAATACGAAGAAGTATTTCCTAAATTGCAGCAGTCGAATATCGATATTATCTCGCTCGAATGTCATAACTCACGAGTGCCTATTGAGTTACTTGAGTTGATTCGCGGTAAGAAAGTGATGGTTGGTGCGATTGACGTTGCAACCAACGAAATTGAAACGCCAGAAGAAGTGGCGAATACACTGCGAGAGGCATTGAAATACGTTGATGCCGACAAGCTTTACCCATGTACCAACTGTGGTATGGCGCCTTTGTCTCGTGAAGTATCAACCGCTAAGCTCAATGCGTTAAGTGCGGGAGCGGAGATTGTTCGTAGAGAGCTTTCTGCTTAAGTTATTCAAAATATTTTCCCTTTAGATAAACAAAAAACCAAGAGCTCGGTTCTTGGTTTTTTCTTAAAACAGACGTTGTAACTTCGCGCTAGTTCATTTCTAGCTGTCGAACTTCAGGATGCTTTAGCAACATCACACGAATCCAGTGATGCACCACCCACATCACCATCGCGGTGAGCAAAACCGCGACGAAAATTGAGCTGAAACGGTACAAGATCGAAAAGAACGCGTCTTTTTGTTCTGGCACCAATGAGGTCGTCAGCGGAACCGAGAGGGCAGACATGGCAGAAAACGCGATAGCCGCTTTAATTTGCCCCTTGGTGAGCCACAAGCAGAATGGCCCCATTGCAATGGTAAAGGCGAGCCAAAAGAGTAGCCCATGCCCATACCAACTGCCCAATATCAGCTGAACAGCCATCCCTGCGATGCAGCCTAGTGCGGTGCCGATGATGCGAATTTTTGCCATGGCGAGCGAGCCCGCTAAAGTCATTGGGGTTAGGATGATCAAAATGGAAGCTTGTGCGGACAGCGAGTCATATAAGTCTGCTACTTGGAATACGATAAATGCCGCCATCGCCACTACCCAGCCCATGGCAACTTGGCTGATGTAGTCAATATCGCTTTTTACTGGGGTCGACATCTCAATGTGCTCGGCGGGGGATTTTGGCTCCGGGAACAACCAATACGCGAATGCGCAAACAAAAATATTGCTGAACGCCATCACCCACATGTTGACGTTGAACTCTTCAATATCCATGAAGTTATAGCTGGCAAAATTCAACACAATTGAACCCACCAACAGCCCCATGTAACCAAACAAATAGGTTTTCTGGTTCATCATTGCAATGCACTTGAACAGCATCATGATTCCGACGGCAACGGTCATTAATGTTGGATGAAACTGCAAGTATTCCAGCAAAAATGTGGCTTGTATGGTTGTCCACACCGCAGAGAAAAACACGATCAATAAAGCCGAAATATTAAAGTTGTCCATTCTGCCCAATATAAACAGCGGCATCATGATGGCAAAAAATCCGTAAGACCAACCGAAGATCATGCTTAGCGCGAGCCCTAAAGAGCAGCCGAACCAAATTCGTAAGGTTTTCATTGTTGCCGCCTAGTAAATGAAGTGGAACCAGCTTGCGAGGTGAATCTGTGCTTGCGCCATCAACTGCCAGAAAATGCTGTTGTCTGGGTACAAAACAATGGTAGCGCGAGAGCCGACAAACAGTGCTGGTGGTAACTCTTCGCTGCTGGTTAGGTTCACTCGTGTACGCTGCGCATCACGTACCCAGCGGTTGTTCACTTCCACTTTGGTTAGTGCGCCATTAGGCGTTTGTTGTGCGGCTGCTACACCGTAATCGCGGCTAGCTAAATCAAAGTCGTACACCGAACCTGGGTTGGCATCAAATGTGACCAAGGCGTGGAAAGTCTTGTCTACGTTCGCGACGGATTTTTCACGAAAATCAGCGGCTACCCAGAGTGATCCTGTTGGTACAAATGTCAGCAATGGCATGTTGGTGTTTGCCATCGTACCAACTTCTAGTTGCAGGTTGGTCACGACACCATCACTGGGAGCGAGTACCGCGGTATTTGCCAAATCAAGTTGCGCCTTTTCGATGCCGTTTTTGGCAATTCGAACGGCGGTGCTTTGACCTTTTTGATCGCCTAATTGCGCCTCAATGACTTTTAAGTTTTGTCGTTCCGCTTTAAGCGTTGCGCGTGATACCTGATTTTGGGCAAAGGCATTATCGAGTGTCGATTGAGAGATGACTTTCTGCTTCGATAACGTCAGTAAGCGGTTGTATTCGCGGTGTGCATTATCAAATGTTGCTTGTGCGCGGGCAATATTGGCAAGAGCGGCTTCGCGTTGAGAATACAGCGTTGCTTCTTTTTCATAAGCGGATTGCAGAGACAGCTCCGCCTGTTCAAGTGCTATCTTGTATTTACGATCATCAATCGTAAACAACACATCGCCTTTTTGAACGGACTGGTTATTCTCGATGAGAACGTCGGTCACTTTACCAGATACCTCGGGCGCGACTTGGACAACGTATCCTTGCACTCGTCCTTCGGTCGTTAAGGGGGCGTGGCGGTCAGCAATAATAATGTACAAAAATAGTACGATGAACAGGACAATCAAAGTTCGCATCCAGTGTTTGAATTTTTGGTCAGCCGTCATTACAAGTTCCGTTAAACATATTGGATAGCGGATTATAGAGAAGTCACTCACAATTCAGTAGAATGATAATACGAACATAAATGACCTAAAAATAGGACAATGAACGTTAGTTTTGATGATATTTATCTATTCACTCAGACGGTGGTTCACGGCGGTATAAGTGCAGCGGCAGAGGCGAATCAACTACAACGCTCAAAAGTGAGTCGTCGCCTACAAGAATTAGAGAAATCACTCGGGGTACAGCTTTTGATCCGCACAACACGCAGCATTGAGTTGACGGAGCACGGGAAACGCTTGTTTGAGTTGGTGGGGCAGCCTATTGACCATATTCAGCAAGGTTTAAATGCCATGCATGAATATCAACAAGAGCTAACGGGCAAGGTGCGTTTAGCCATTCCTTCCGCATTGATGAGCTCTGCCGCGTTTAACGCGATCATCACCGAGTACACAACGCGGTATCCGGAGATTTCGGTCGAGATTGAAAACCATCAAGAGAGTGTCGATCTCAAGCGTCAATCGTTTGATTTACAGCTTCTTCCGAGCGTGGTCAAAGTCACCGATGACAGCTATGTGCAGTTCAGTCTTTTGCCTTATCGTAGTCACTTTGTTGCGTCAAAAGCCTATCTAGAATCGCGTCCGCCAGTAAAAACGGTGGAAGATCTTAAGCAGCATCGCCTTTTAACTAATCGTTACAATGCCGATTTGCTCGATTCAGATCTGCATGTGGCGTTGCGCTCGGACGACCTCAACTTGCTGCGCTCGATGGCGATAGCAGGAAACGGCATCGCGTTTATTCCTCAAATTCATTCCAAGCCTGCACTGAGAGACGGTTTGTTGGTCGAGGTGCTGCCTCAATTCGCGCATCCGAAGCAGCATCTTACTCTGATTTATCCCTCGGCCTTATTTCTGCCCAATAAAGTCAAAGCCTTGATTGAACTAATTCGAGAGAAATTTAAATAGTCAGTTCAAACCACACTTAACTAAGGGCAAATGTGTGAGCGAAGGTCATCTTTCTAGGTTTTATTGCTCTAACATGAAAGGGTTCTGATA
Source organism: Vibrio sp. zbq_1 (assembly GCF_043102935.1). Taxonomy (NCBI): domain Bacteria; kingdom Pseudomonadati; phylum Pseudomonadota; class Gammaproteobacteria; order Vibrionales; family Vibrionaceae; genus Vibrio; species Vibrio sp. zbq_1. Next base: position 126,778 of record NZ_JBICJH010000044.1, on the reverse strand, counting down.
CATTAACTGTTACTCAACTTGTTGAGTATGATTTGTGGTCGCACAAGATAGGAGATGGAAATGTTATCGAAAGGAAACACGGGCCTGATTGTGGTGGATGTTCAGGGCAAACTCGCTACATTAATGCATGAAAGCGACGCTCTGATTGAAAATATCACGAAACTGGTAAAGGGCGCCAAAGCACTAGATTTGCCTATTCTGTGGCTAGAACAGAATCCAGAAAAATTGGGTCCAACCGCGGAGCCGATTCGTGAAGTGCTTGAAAGCACGCATTTACCTATTACCAAGTACACGTTTGATGGTTGCAAAGAGGCGACGTTTAAGGTCGCGGTGAAGAACGCGAAAGTTGATACCTGGTTGGTTTGCGGTATTGAATCCCACATTTGCGTCTATCAAACCGCGGTTTCTCTGCGCCAGTCCGGTTATCGCGTTGAATTAGTCACGGATTGTGTATCTTCCCGAACCGCTGCCAATAAAGCGCTCGCTCTTGCGAAGTTAACCGCTAACGGTGTGGTGCTCACTGGGCTAGAAATGTGTTTGTATGAAATGGTCGAAGATTGCCGAGCACCTGAATTCAAAGAAATTCTGGCGCTCATCAAATAGTGGAATCACTGTAATCAGCAACAACTTTATTTGAACACGCTATTCAAATTCTCGTTGATATCTTGGCAACATCGACTCGTTGCCAAGTAACCCGCCTTGGTGAATATAAATCACCGTTTTATCTGTGTTCTCTTCCAACCAAGGGGTGAGGCATTGCCACATATACGGGTCGTATAACAGGTCAAATTCGAGGTCGGTTTGCTCAAAGAGTGCTTTCCATGTGATGTAATCTTCTTCGTACAAGCGACCAAAATGGTGTTTGTTGCGCACGGTTAAAATGGTTGGGTGGCTGTTTTCACCGAGCTGGTTGAACTGTTCAGTTAAGTAATCTGCATCGCCTACGCAAGGGCAAGTTAGCACTTCTATGCCGTGTGGGCTTAAATGTTTATGAAGATATAAAGCCGTCGTGCCGGTGCCTGATGGCAGGGCGACGGTAAACTGTTCTTTACCTCTCAATCGCGTCCAATCAAGAATTTCTCGTGCTAACTGTTTGATGCCAGCTTCAGCGAGGTGGGAACGTCCACCCTCAGGAATAAGCAATGTCGACTCATCTAATCTTCGTACTTGGTGGATGTATTCACTAGGGTGGAGTTCGCTACCGATGTCTTGCATGGCAGTGATTTTCATACCTAAATCGAGAGCGCCGCGATAGTTTCCGATGGGGGAGCTTTTTAGCCAAGATGGAATGTGATGAACATAAAACTCAAATGCCCAACCTTTAATCTGGGCGAGAGCCGCTAGCGAGTACATGGCATTAGATTGAGCGGAGCCAAAGCCTATTAACGCGGTGATGTCGGGATTTTGCTCTTCCATTAACGTCATAAACTTACGTGCTTTGTTCCCAGAAAAGTGGGAGTGGAGCATATCGTCACGTTTAAGGAAAAATTTGCGCCCATTAAAGCTATGTTGGGTGATAGGACTTTCTGAGAGTTTCATGTCGATGCTGACGGAATAAACCGTGTCACCTTTGCCATTTAAAAAGGGCGCGTAGTGTAACGCCATTAAACCCAGATAAAAAGTCTGTGTTTCAGTACAACCATTTCGGTTATTCCTGATGTTTTGACTCGCACTGACCGGTGCTGTAATACCATTGCAATGGTTTCACTTCTATCCTTTGGTTGTTTTGATTCCATGGTATTCCATCCCATGACTCGCCTTTCTACCTCAAGCCACGTACACTACGCCGCTTATTTCCATTCAATCAGAAGGCTTGGTTTTGCAGACTCTAGAACAATTAAAAACAGGACAATTAGTAGGAATTAAACAACTGAAGTTGGCGGAAGGGCTAACTGAGTTCCCTATGGAAATTTTAGAGCTTGCAGACTCGCTTGAAGTGTTAGATTTATCCGGCAACGCATTGTCAGATTTGCCACAAGAACTGGAACAGTTGACCAAACTAAAAATCATCTTTGCGTCCAATAATCAGTTCACTCATTTACCAGAGGTATTGGGCAAGCTGCCAAACCTTGAGATGGTTGGGTTTAAAACCAACAAGATCAAAGTGGTGAGTGAAGCCTCACTACCAAGTCAGTTACGTTGGCTGATCCTGACTGACAACGAGATTGAAACGCTGCCAAACAGTCTGGGTGAAAGGCCGCGCTTAAGAAAGCTTGCACTGGCGGGGAATCGCATCAAACGACTGCCAAGTAGCATGGAAAACTTAGTTAATTTGGAATTGGTTCGTCTCTCTGCGAACCAGCTAGAGCACTTTCCGGATGTGCTGATGAAGCTACCTAAATTGGCATGGTTTGCTTTTGCAGGTAATCCATTCTGCAAACACCCATCTTCGCTAGACAGTGTGCCGAAAGTGACCACAAACAGTTACTCGCTTAACCATGTTCTCGGCCAAGGGGCAAGTGGCGTGATTTCTCACGCTAACTGGACTGACGCTCAATACGACTTCCCGAGTGAAGTTGCAGTAAAAGTGTTCAAGGGCGAGGTCACCAGTGACGGTTACCCTCATGATGAACTTGAAGCGTGTTTGCAAGCTGGGCATCACAACAACTTAGTAAAATCCATCGCGCAAGTGGATGACGGTAAAGAGCTTGCGTTGGTGATGGAGCTGATTCCAAACAATTACTACAACTTAGGTTTGCCACCAACGTTGGAAACCTGCACCCGAGATACGTTCCCACAAGGGTTTACGCTGACAGTCGAGCAAGTGAATTCTATTGTTGAGCAGATGGTGGACGTATTTAATCACCTACACGACAACAAGGTGTGTCATGGTGATTTGTATGCGCACAATACGTTGGTGAACGAGCAAGGGGAGATGATCTTCGGTGACTTTGGCGCGGCGAGCATTTACGGCTATTTATCGGGCGAGCAGCAAGCTGCAATCAGAGCCATTGAATCCAGAGCGTTGAAGTACTTTATCGAAGATGTGTTTTCTGTGTGCGAAGCGTCGGAATCGGCATCGCAAGCATTCGAACGACTAGTTGCGCTTGCGGCATAAGATTTCATTCAATCGAATAAGAAAGAGGTATCGAACTGAACTGCCCGTTTTGATACTGAGCAAATGAGATACCTCTTGATTGAATCTAGTGCTGAGGAAGTTACTCTGAGCAAGCCTCATGATGCTCTGACGAAAGGTCAATCACTGCCTCACATCCACCCTCAGGATGTGTATCAATAGTGAATTGCCAGCCATAGCGTCGGCATAAGTCGTCCACAATCATGAGCCCCAAGCCATGGCCTTCGGCATCTGGCACGGAAGAGAAGCCTTCGCCTTCATCTCTCACCGACAGTGTGGTATCGGTCATGGTGATATGAATCGTTCCCGCTGACGTGGCTGCAATGCCGTTGCGAATTAAGTTACTCAACGTAATGTTAAGCACTGCAGTGGTCGCTTTGGTTTGCGGATGACCCAATATCTGTACATTAAATTCCAACGACTTTTCATCGGCTTGTGCTTGGCTAAGAGCAACGATGTTGTGAAGCTCTTGCTCTGAGATGGTTCGAACGGGGCTGTCGTCTGTGTTGCGTTCATATCGCACCAAACCCAACAAAGCATCAACCATGGTCGACATCTGCTGAGTAGCATCTTGAATACGGCCAATCTGGCGCTCTTGAAACGGCGTGCTTGGGCTTCTGGCTAGCAGGCTGCTCGAGCCTTTCATTACCGTTAGTGGCGTTCTCAGTTCATGACTGGCATATCGCGCAAAAGCTTGCTCACGTTTGATCACCTGATTGATTTGGCTGCGATATTCATTGAGCTGAGAGGCTAACGTTTGGAACTCTTTAGCCGAACCTTCAGGCACGATGAATTTTTGGGATGTATCGCCTTGGTGTTGGTCTAGTTGCACCTTGAGTGCGCTGACTGGCTCAATCAAACGTTGCGATAGGCGCAGTAAAAGGCTGCCAAAAATTAGGATAAGCGCCGTTACCACCGCCAGTACCATTACGATGACATAAACAAACTCGGTTGAGGTGATTTCGATTTCATCAATGAGTGAAATCAGAATGATAGGGTGCTCTTCGCCATTTTGGTTAAAAGTGCTCATGTAAATCATTCTGGTGTTCGGCTCTTGACCGACTTCACCGAGAAAGTACTGCTTGTCTTGCAAAAAAGGCTTGTAGATAGGCGGGATCAGATTGATGTCGTTGTACGCCGTTGTCAGCAAATCAAGCTTGATCATTCCGTCGCCAGGATTACGCCTAAAGTGCTCAATCGCTTCTTTCTTGTCGATCATAATACGTCGTTCACCGACGCGATCTTCCGACCACAACAACGCGCCACTAACAAGTGCGAAGCACAGCAGACCAATCACAATCGACACCAACAGGAAGAAGAGTTCGAGGCGTCCAGTTAAGCTTTGTGTGTTGTTAAATAAGCGGCGAATCATGCCCCCGGCTCCAAGCGGAAGCCGACTTTAGGGATGGTTTTCAATAAATGTTCTTCAAAGGGTTTATCGAGTTGACCGCGCAGTTGATAAATGTGGCTGCGCAAAACATCATTGTTTGGCTCATTTTCTTGCCATAGGCGGAATGCGATTTCTTCACGCGTCACAACTTCGGGGGCATTTTTGACCAGCATTTCTAGAATCGTGTACGTGGTTGGATTCAACGCCAACAGCTTATCTTGACGGTAGGCTTGATGCGTTTTTTGATCGATAGACACTTCGCCATACTGGAGTTTGGTTGATGCAACCGTACCGCGGTAGCGTTTAATCAATGCAGTCATGCGTGCTTCAAGAATATCGAGATCAAACGGTTTGGTGAGGTAATCGTCGGCGCCGTGTTGGAAGCCTTTTAGCATGTCGTCTCGGCTATCAAGTGCAGTCAGCATCAACACCGGAGTGTTATTACCCGCATCGCGCAGCTTGTTGCACAGTGTTAGGCCATCCATGCGCGGCAGCATGAGGTCGAGCAAAATGATGTCAAACGCATTATCCATCGCCAGTTTTAAGCCTAGCTCACCGTTGTCGGCGTAATCCAGCTGCATGCCAGCACATTCAAAATAATCGAACAACATTCCCGCTATTTCACGATTATCTTCTACCAAAAGTACACGTTTCATTTATTCTTATCCAATCTCGATAAATTCGAATGTTGATCTTAACGAACATTATTCACTATAGGTGTGAAAAAGTTGTCGACAATGATTTTCTCACCTTTGTGTCGGTTTTCAATGTCTAACTTAAATACAGTTGTACCTGTTTATTTATATCTATCAATACTGATTGAAATATAAATGGTATAGATTGGTTGGTTCTGTTAACTCCATATAAAACATGAAGATACTGAATTATTTATGTGACACTGAGCACATTATTAATAATTGCCAATCTTCACAAGTGCACTCGATAGGAAAGGTTCTTACTTTTTATAAAACCATTTTTTAGATATGGTTATTACGTTTAAATACAAACGCTTAGATTCTCTTTTTTGAGATAATTCAATCAAATCAATGGTTTCATGCATAAGCGAAACGCTGCATTATTTTATTTTTATTAATAAAACTACATTTTCTGTTCTTGATCTGTTCACAAACAAAAGTCTCCCATTAACTTTACTTGTTTAAAATCCATGATCCTTCCAATGCTTAATGCCAGATAAAAATCAATTTGTGAGGCTATCATGTTTAACAGTATACGCACTCGAATTGCTGTCAGTGCGGGTGGGGCAATGGCCTTCACTCTATTGATTGCAATGGGTATGACAACCAATGCGTTCACGCAAGTGAATGAACAAATCACTACAAAAGTAAAATCTCAACTGAACGAAGCCACCACGACCGACCTGAGCAATACGGCGATTCAGCAAGGGCTGAATATTTCCAACCAGTTAGAGCCAGTGTTGGCGAACCTAAAGCAAGCGCGTTCAATTATCGAATTAAGCGCAGAGACGACCGCGACGCCAGACATTATTGTTAAACAGTTTATTGCGTCGCTAGAAGCTCAGAACAAAGCTGTGTTTGCTGGTTACATGGTGTGGGAAAAGCCATCGTGGGTTGAGCCAACGATTCAAGACAAAAGCCTTGGCTTTAATAGCGAAGGCTACTTAGCGCCATTCTTTTCGCCAAATTCGCACAACAGTTTTGATGTTGTGGCGATGGATAGCTTTAGTAATACTGAATTAAACAACAACGGTGAGCGTAAAGACGATTGGCACTTGATGCCTTACGAAACGGGCAAAACGTTCGTGATGGAACCGTACATGTATCCGGTTCGCGGCAAACAAGAACTGATCACGACCATCAGCCAACCAATCAAGTTACGTGGCGAGATCATCGGCTCTCTCGGTTTTGATTTGTCATTGAACGAGTTACAAAGCCAAAGTGAAGATTACGCGAGCGACTTGTTTGATGGACAAGGCCGTATTCTGATTTCTTCGTGGAAAGGCATCACACTGGCGAACAGCAGCCAAGCGGATCAAGTGGGCAAGAAAGTCTCTCATGAGTTGGCGTCTCAATGGGCTCGTATTCAATCCATTGCGAAACAAAAAGGCGCAGGCCTTGTGACGTTTGGTGGGGATGAGTATGCGATTACTGCAATTGACACCAGCGATGCACCTTGGATCGTTATGGTATCGGTTCCCAGTAGCTTCCTTAAAAAGAACGTGGATGACTACGAGCGATGGAGTGAAGAACAAAGTGCAGAAGCTCTTGAAAAGGGAGTGTGGGCAGGGATTATTGCGGCTCTGATTGGTATTGTTGCGATGACGATGATCGCGACCTCGTTGGGCAAAGTGTTAACTAACTTAGTGGAGCGTTTTAAAGACGCAGCACAAGGCGAGGGCGACCTAACTTACCGCATTGAGGTGAAAGGTAAGGACGAAACCGCCCAACTGGCGCACTGGTTTAATACCTTCCTCGCTCGCATTCAGGAAATGCTTTTAACCGTAATGGCGACGGCAGACCAAGTTGATAAAAACGCAAGTGAAGGCCAAGCTCGCGCGGCAGCTTCGAGAGATCAACTGAACGTTCAAGTGAACGAAGTCAACTCGCTAGCAACGGCGATTAATGAGATGAGCGCAACCGCACAAGAAGTGGCAAATTCTGCGGTACAAGCAGCAGCGGCGGCAAGCCAAGTTCAAAGCAATAGTGCGAATGGCATGTCGCGTATGGACAATGCTGCAAGCGCGGTGGATAACCTCGCTTCGCAAGTGAATGATGCACAGCACCAGACGCAGAATTTGGTGGCTTCAAGCACGGCTATTCAGGGTATTCTGAGTGAGATTGGTGGCATTGCCGATCAAACCAACTTGTTGGCTCTGAACGCTGCGATTGAAGCTGCGCGTGCTGGTGAAGCGGGTCGTGGTTTTGCTGTGGTAGCCGATGAAGTCCGCAACCTTGCAACGCGCACACAAGGCTCGACAGAAGAAATTCGTGCAATGTTGGCTCGTTTGGAGCAAGAAACGCAATCAATCGTCGTGTTGATGGAGCAAAGCCAGAAGCAAGCGGTGGATACCAAAGAAGAAACACAAGCAGCGCAGTTGGCGTTGGCCGAAATCAACCAAGCTATTGAAGTGATTAATGATATGAATAATCAGATCGCTTCAGCGGCAGAAGAGCAAAGTTCGGTGTCGGAAGAGATCAACCGTAATGTGGTTGTGATTAATGATACGGCGATGGAAGTGATGGATACCATGTCATCTTCTGTAGCGATCAGTAACGAACTGACAGTAAAAGCCAGTGATCTTCACGGTGAGTTGAGTAAGTTCAAGTTGTCTTAATCAAGCGAGTGAGTGAGTTCAAGCCAGCTCACTCGGTTCATTTCCGGCAAAACAAAAGGGCTCCAGAGTTACCTCTGGAGCCCTTTTTAGTATTCAAGTTCTAATGAACTAACGACGTTTTGGTTTACGTTGACCGGCTGGTTTGCCTTGGCCTTGCGGCTTGCTACCTGCTGGGCGGTTTGCGCCGTTGCCGCTAGGGCGCTGGCCGTTGCTAGCAGGGCGTTGACCACCTTGTACTTTACCAGAACCGTTACGGTTGCCAGATGGTTTACCATCTTTTGAACCGCCTTCAGAGCGTTTGTTCAAGTGGCCACCGAAACCCGGTTGATTTTTGGTGTGCTTGGTTGCAAAGCGGTTTGCCCCGTGACGGCCAGACTTACGACGTTGCGCTGGAGTTTGAGCATCAATATCTTCCGCAGGAACCAAACACGTTGGTTTGTCACCAATCAAATGCTTCTTGCCCATGTTGATCAGTGCTTCACGAATTAATGGCCAGTTAGCAGGATCGTGGTAACGCAGTAGTGCTTTATGCAAACGACGTTGACGTTCACCTTTCGCGACTGGAATGTCTTCGCGCTGTTTGTACTTCACGCGTTTCAGAGGGTTAGTCTCTGAGTAGTACATTGACGTTGCGTTACACATCGGCGATGGGTAGAAGTTTTGTACTTGGTCACATTCGAAGTTGTTTTTCTTCAGCCACAAAGCAAGGTTCAGCATGTCTTCGTCTTCTGTGCCTGGGTGCGCAGAGATAAAGTAAGGGATTAAGTACTGCTTTTTGCCTGCTTCAGCACTGTACTTCTCGAACATTTCTTTAAAGCGATCGTACGTGCCCATGCCCGGTTTCATCATCAGATCAAGAGGGCCTTTCTCTGTATGTTCCGGTGCAATCTTCAAGTAACCACCTACGTGGTGAGTTACGAGCTCTTTTACGTATTCTGGTGATTCAATCGCAAGGTCGTAACGTACGCCAGATGCGACCATCACTTTCTTCACGCCTTCAACTTTACGCGCTTCGCGGTATAGATCGATGGTGTGTTTGTGGTCTGTATTTAGCTTGTTACAGATGCCCGGGAATACACAAGAAGGACGACGACAGTTCGCTTCTGCTTTTGGATCTTTACAACCTAGGCGGTACATGTTTGCAGTCGGGCCACCAAGATCGGAAATTGTGCCGGTAAAGCCCGGAACTTTGTCGCGAATTTCTTCAATCTCGTTGATGATAGATTCTTTCGAGCGGTTTTGAATGATTCGACCTTCATGCTCGGTAATTGAACAGAAAGAACAGCCACCAAAACAACCACGCATAATGTTCACAGACGTTTTGATCATGTCATACGCTGGAATTTTTGCTTTGCCGTACATAGGATGAGGAACACGCGCGTAAGGCAGGCCAAACACAAAGTCCATCTCTTCGGTCGTCAATGGGATTGGGGCTTGGTTTACCCAAAGTTCACGATCACCATGGCTTTGAAGTAACGCTCGACCTGAGTACGGGTTCGTTTCTAAATGCAATACACGACTTGCATGAGCATAAAGAATGCGATCGTTTCTTAGCTTTTCAAACGAAGGCAGGCGAACCGCAGTTGTCGCAGCATCGTGGCGTGATGGGCGAATCGTGATTGGTTGTGCAACTGGCTCATCTTTTTTAGTTTCACACTGAGTTTCTACTTCGTATGGGTTCTTTGGTACGAACGCTTCCTTACGAGGTTTTTCAATGCGAGAAGAATCGATAACTGTGTAGCCTTCTGGGGCGGCTGGCAAGTTCACGGCAGTACCACGAATATTGGTCATGGTGCTGATGTCTTCGCCATTTGCAATGCGATGCGCTACTTCTACAAGTGCGCGTTCTGCGTTACCGAAAAGTAGGATGTCTGCTTTTGCATCAAACAGTACCGAACGGCGAACTTTATCTGACCAGTAATCGTAGTGCGCAACACGGCGTAGGCTAGCTTCGATACCACCTAAAACAATAGGTACTTCTTTGTAAGCTTCACGACAACGCTGAGAGTAAACCAAAGTCGCGCGGTCTGGGCGTTTGCCACCTTCGTTATTTGGTGTGTACGCGTCATCGTGACGAAGTTTTTTATCCGCAGTGTAACGGTTGATCATGGAGTCCATGTTACCCGCAGTGATCCCGAAGAACAGATTTGGCTTACCAAGCTGCATGAACGCATCTTTGTTTTGCCATTCTGGTTGAGCAATGATACCGACACGGAACCCCTGCGCTTCTAGCAGACGGCCAATGATAGCCATACCAAAGCTCGGGTGATCTACGTAAGCGTCACCGGTTACGATGATAATGTCACAGCTATCCCATCCTAGGGCATCCATTTCTTTGCGACTGGTCGGCAAGAAAGGTGCCGTACCAAAACACTCTGCCCAGTATTTTTTGTACTCATGAATAGGAGTGATGTTATTGGTCATATTTTGCTCTCTGTTCCAGGGAGCGCGAATTATAGCGATTTGATGATCAGGTATCTATAACAAACTCATCTATTCAAGCTCAGTTCAGCGAGTTTTATTTGGTTTGCAGAAATATCATTGTTATATCGACGATTTTTTATCTGATATCCCCTTTGAAGCCTTATGGTTATTAGCCTGCTTAGATTTGTTTGTCGCAATTTTAATACATTTGATAAGCAATGGAATGCTTATTTGAAACTCGCCTATAATCAAATTAGTGCATAGTTAAAAGTGCATGTGCCGAGCATGCTCGAAGCAACATTCAAAACCGCAAGGCTTAACCTGTTTACTTTCGAGTCATAACAGAGAATCTAAAGGTTCCTCAAACATCGACAGTGACATTGGGTTTTGAATGGAGAGCAAAAAGGCCGACCAAAATAAGGGGGCTAGGAAATGAGCGAATCACTAACGATTGCACAAGGACAAGTGCAGCACGCAGCCAATCACACTCAGGTCGTGGAATGGTCTTATGACATCTATACTCGTGAGTTTGAATGCGATCAACCAAGCATGGCCAATGCTTTTGGCTTTAAACGTCCGATTAACAGTTTAGATGAGCTGCTTCAATATATGTTGATGGGGCAGCAAGAGGCTTGTCGTCAACGCATTGCGGACGTCGAATTTATGGGTGGGCAAGGGCATTTTTCTTGCTGCTTAATGCCTAATGACGCCAAGCTCATTCATGTCACCATGAGTTTTGAAAAGCTCAACGAGCGGATTGTTCAAGGCACAATCATTCCTCAGCTGACCATCACTGGGTGTGAAGAGCTGGCGAAGATTCTTGAAACCATCTTCGATTTGCCAAACGTCGGCGTACTCGTTGCCGATGAAGACACGCGTATTCTTGGTTGCAATCGTGCCTTTGAGCTTCAGATGGGGTATCAAAATCGTGATCTCGTTGGGTTAAAAACCTACATCTTCAGCACTTCTCACCATAGCCAAGCGTTTTACGATCAGCTTTGGAAACATATTGATGAAGAAGGGTATTGGAGCGGCAATCTTCTTAGCCGCACAGCCAATGGCAGCAACCAAGCGCATCATTTGTGTATCTATCGCCTCACATTCAATTCAGGGCGTGTGCTTTTTCTCGGTTTTTCAACGGATATCTCGGCTTCCCTTTTGTGGATGAAAAATCGTTGTGAGCAAGTGCAAGACTGGTCGGCATTTTTGCCAACCAGAGATGAATTCGAACTTCAATTGGATAACCTCGCAAACGAAAGTGGTCACAAAGATCTCAATATCGTGATGACGCTAAGACCGAACTTTGCCCAGAAATGCATGTTGGAACAACAGCTAGGTTTTGCTGACTTTATCATGCGTAGTCGCTACACCAGCATTGCGGGGCAGTTATCGCGAGACGTCTTTGTGGTCTGTTTACAAACGCCACATTGTCAGTGGTTGAGCCCTTTGCGCTTGATTCAAATAGCCATGAAAGGCTTCTTTTCTGAGCTGAGAAGTGAAATGGGAAACAAAATGCACGCTACGATTGTGGAAGGGCAAACCGGGGTTTCTGTTCTTGGGTATGACACCAACAATCCCAAACAGGCACTTGCTCATGCGGCACAAGCGATGGTTTCTTCGAAAGCCGGAGAAAACGGCTACTTCAACTTTTACAACAGTGAACTTCACGCCGAGTTGGTGAAACGTCAGCATTTGGAAACGTTCCTGAAAACCCAAATTGAAAGTGAGCTGGTGGATGTGTATTTTCAGCCAATTATTGAAACGCGAACCGGCAATGTGGTGAAGTTCGAGGCATTAGCGCGCTTCTATCACGAAAACAGCGAGTACAGCACGCAAGAGATGATTTCCATCATTGAAGACCTGGAGTTGATCGCTGCGCTGGATGATGTGGTTTGCCAAACCGCGCTGAAGCAGTGGCCACATTTGCAAAAAATCTATGGCGAAAATATCGGACTTTCCATTAATCGTTCGTTGAATACCAAGCTGGATTCATTGCAAGTTCTCCAGCGATCGCTCGATTTGATTAAAGCCAGCGATGTAAACCCAAAACTGGTGACTATTGAGTTAACAGAAACCGCGTATTTCGAGCAAGATGAAGAACACGCGTTTGCGTTAGAACAGATTCGCCAAGAGGGTATTCAAATTGCGATTGACGACTTTGGTACGGGCTACTCTTCGTTTTCTTATTTGGAAGAAGGGCAATTTGATGTACTAAAAATCGACCGCAAGTTCGTCAAGAATATTCATGAGGGCAGCACAAGTTATAACATCGTCAAAACCATTACCGATTTGGCACACAAGCTGAACGTCGAGGTGGTTGCCGAAGGTGTCGAGTCACAACGCGAGCTCGAAGTGTTGGCTGGTATTGGTGTTGATTACATGCAGGGCTTCCTCTTTTCTCAGGCGTTGCCAGTCGTACTACTCGATACGGCTCAAGCACATGACACACTTTTTAATGGTGTGATGGTTAAACCGACTCAAGATGCGATGTTACAGTCGTTATGTCATCACGATGTGCGCCGACTCGACCCAGGTGAACCGCTGTCTTTGGCGGTGGAATACATGAATCTGAGCCCAAGCGCACCTTTGGTGGTCATCAATGAAAACCGCTGCGTTGGGTTGATCACCAAAGAGCAAGTCAACTTGCACATGACGCCAGCGATGGGAACAGATTTAGAAACCGAGCGCGAGCATCGACTTTGGAAACGGCCAGTCAATCAGGTGATGAGCACCGCATTTGAACAAGTTGATGCCTGTTTGCCAGTAGCGGCCATTCGAGATTTGATCAAAGCTGGTATAGGCTTCCCTTGGATCTTGTGCGACGCCAAAGAAGAATATCGTGGGCTACTCACTCAAGATGATGCCTTGCAGTATCTGGCTTCATGCTAATGGCTAGGTCAAGTATTGCTGCACAGGCTTTATATTGAACGCATGAGCATTAAGCCTGTTTGATGCTATTTGGATCGCAAGTTAGGCGGAGAGTTTAGGTGGTTTGGCGATAGGTGATTTGCTATTATCGCCACCCCAAAACGACTTTTGAGCTTGCATTCAACATGATTCAACAATTGCTGGTTACTTTCCCTCCAATGTTATTTGGCGCACAAGCGCTGCTGACTTTGCTTTTGATCAAGGGCGATATTTGTCCGGGTCAGCGAGGTCGTCTCCATAAAATGTTGCCTGCGATAGGGGTACTTTGGCTTGCGGTGGCATCACTTCGTATTGAAGCGTTTATGGTAGTGTTCGCGATTTTCTATTTCTACTCTCAAGTTCAAACCAAGAAAACGCGTGAAAAGGGCCCGTTGTGGGCGCTGCATTTGGCGAATGGTTTGGCGTTTGCTTACGTGAGCATTCAAGTGTTTGAACAGCCGAATTGGCCCGCTTCAGCAGCGATGGCAGTGATGATCTTCTTCTTAGGTGCGTCGTTCTCTCAATTGCTGCTTACGATTGCCCGTAGCCGACTACAGGCGTTCCACCGTATTTTACCTGTAACGGGTATTGTTTCTGGCATGCTATTGGTGCTTGCGATTTTATTTTCATCGTACCAATTGGATGAAGCTACGCTTGCGAGCGCAACGCAGCCGATTTTGATCTCTTTAGCGCTGCTTATCTCTACCATTGTGGTTTGGTGTTGGCATATCTTCACACACAAGGCGCCAGAAAAAGTGCAACTGAGCATTGCTTTGCTGCTTGCTCTTGCTTCCATGACAAGCCTACAAGGTTTGTTTGCTTTGGCTGTTTAACAGTCTGATAGTGAGTTCACGATCTCGAGTGAGCTCACTTTAAATTCTCCAGATCCTGTCTACGCTGTATGTATATACCCAAGTAACCTCGAGATGCTTGGTTCAGCGAGAATGACTTGGTTTGAAGGCGAGGCAACAATTTGAAGATCTAGTAGTTCTAAATCAAAAATTGTTAACAAAGCATGCAAACCAAGACAACTCGCCCTTTGGGAGCGTGTCACTAAAGCAATTTCATCGTCAAAAAACTTGGAAATAGCTGGCTATTCCGCAGCGTTGTTTTCCTTAAACTTGAATTAGTGACAACGCTCTGAACTCTACATCTTGAAGTCACTTGGGTATATACCTTGATACGTTGTCGAAGAGGAGTGTCGCGATGGATTTAAGCAATGTAGGCAATCTGGATAGCATCATTTTGTTGGGGATCGTCAACGAAAAACTACGCTTAGAGTGCGACAGTTTTGATGAGTTGGCTTCGGTCTACGAAATGGATGTTGAGTCGGTGGTGGGCAAGCTTGATATGCTTGGTTATCAGTACGACCCACTCACCAATCAATTCAAAGCGTACGAACGCTAGTCTCAATCGATTCCTTGTTGTTAAGCCATCTTGATGCCGTCAAGATGGCTTTTGCATTGTTGTCTCGCCGTCGCAAAGAAGGCTTGCAGATAACGCTTATCTTTTTCAGAGTTACGCGTTGCTGCGAACAGACGACGCCACAAACCTTTGCCAAATGGTTTACTGGTGATTAACCCCTGACGAGAAAACTCGGATATCGCCCAGTTTGGTAGCGCCGCAACGCCCAACCCTGCCGAAACCATTTGCACCAGCATTAAGGTATTGTCCGCTTGCTTCCATCTGGCAGGCTCGACGCCGGCCGGCTGCAAGAAGTGCTTAACAACGTCCAATCTTTGTTTTTGAACCGGATAAGAGAGCATAGTTTGATCGGCAAGATCTTGTGGTTCGATAATTTCTTTGTCAGCTAATGGATGATTGGTTGCAGTAATTAGGCGCATTTCGAAGTCAAACAACGGTTCATAATGTACCTCAGAACGAGGTTGAATATCCGACGTGATAACGAGATCTAACTCGCCAGCCAACAATGCGGGTAAGGGCTCAAACCCAAAGCCGGACGAAAAATCCAACGTGACGCTTGGCCACGCCAATTGATATTCCCTTAGAGCAGGCATGAGCCATTGGAAGCATGAGTGACATTCGATAGCCATGTGTAATCGACCGTTGACGTCCTCTTTCAAACTTGCCAGTTCGTTTTCTGCTCTTGCCAGCTTTGGCAAAATATCTTCTGCGAGGCGCAAGAGAATTTCACCCTCAGAGGTAAATTTTACTGGGCGAGTTTTGCGTAAAAATAACTGACCGCCAATACGAGATTCGAGATCTTTGATTTGGTGAGAAAGAGCGGATTGCGTTAAGTGCAAGGCAGTAGCCGTAGCAGTTAACGAGCCGGTGTCTCGAAGCGAAGTTAATGTTCGCAAATGTTTTAGCTCTATCATGAATCCCTTTCATCCTTTGTGGTTCGCCGTGAACGAATTCCTATCCCAGTCAATGACGTCTTAATATGGTTTCTTAATGCTCTGTCTTGTTGAAATACTCAATAGCTACTTTGAATTTTTGATTTAAGAATAAATACTTATCAAACAAATCCACTTCACTCGCAAGCAATTTTTTATTGCTGTTAAAACGTATTGATTGACTGCGACAGACATAACTAACTTAACGACAAAAAATGGATATGTAAACGTCTAGACGTCTATTGTTGTGATTTATTTGCGAATGAAATCGACCCATGATGAATTTTTTTAATAAACAAGTTGAATAAATGGACGTTGTCCAAACGACAGAGGAGAGAGATAGTTTAGCCATCCAGACATCTTGTGAACTTAGAGAAAGATGCTCTGACCTAAACAAATTGAACAAGATTGAAAAAGGAATAGGGACATGGCTACAACAACGCACATACTCGGTTACCCACGCATCGGTGAAAAACGAGAATTAAAATTCGCTCAGGAAAAATACTGGCGCGGTGACATCGATCAAACAGAGCTTAAAAAAGTTGGTGCAGATCTGCGCGCTAAAAACTGGCAAACACAAACAGAGGCTGGTTTAAGTTTTACTACCGCTGGCGACTTCGCTTGGTACGATCATGTATTGACGACGACGTTGCTATTGGGTCACGTACCAAAACGTCACGCAGGTGGTTTTCCTAATCTCGATACGCTATTCAAAGTGGGTCGTGGTCAATCTCAAGCGGGTTGTGGTTGTGCGGGTGCAGCAGCATCGGATATGACTAAATGGTTCAACACAAACTACCACTACATCGTACCTGAATTCAGCAAGGACGATACGTTTGAAGTGAGCTGGCCGCAACTGTTTGAGGAAATCAACGAAGCAGTACAAGCCGGGCATAAAGTGAAGCCGGTATTGCTCGGCCCAGTTAGTTATCTTTACTTAGGTAAAGAGGTAGAAGAAGGGTTTGATCGCCTGACGCTACTGCCACGATTGCTTACGGCTTACCAAGCTATTTTGGCTAAGCTTGCGAGCCAAGGTGTTGAGTGGGTTCAGATTGATGAGCCGATTTTGTCGCTTGAGCTAGAAAAACAGTGGGCTGACGCGTTCAAGCTGGCATACCAAGTGATTCGTAGCGATGTGAAAGTGCTGCTAACGACGTACTTCGATTCTGTCACCGATACCCTAGACAAAATTGTTGAGTTACCAGTGGACGGTTTGCACGTTGATTTGTCTGCCGCGCCTCAGCAGCTTGACGGCGTGGTTGCCAAACTACCAGAAGGTTGGGTGCTTTCTGCCGGAGTTGTGAATGGTCGTAACGTGTGGCGCTCGGATTTGAGTGCGCAACTTGAACGTCTACAGCCAGTCAAAGAGAAATTGGGCGACAAGCTTTGGGTGGCGAGTTCATGCTCTCTATTACATAGCCCAGTTGATCTGGAACTGGAAACAGAGCTAAGTGAAGAAGTGAAAAGCTGGTTTTCATTCGCAAAACAAAAAGTGACAGAAGTCGCTTTGCTTGGCCGAGCACTCGACGGTGATCAAAATGCGATTCTCGCTTGTGATACCTATAGCCAGCCAATCAAAGCACGTAAAACGGCAACACATGTGAATAAGCCCCAAGTGCAAGCTCGTTTAAACAATATTACAGCGTCACTTGCCGAGCGCAGCGCACCTTACGCGGAGCGTGCTGCGCATCAAGCTGAAGTGTTGGGTTTACCTTTGCTGCCAACCACGACCATCGGCTCTTTCCCTCAAACGGGTGAAATCCGTGTTCAGCGCAGTGCTTATCGTACTGGTCAGTTATCTGAGTCCGACTATATCCAAGCACTTAAAGGACACATTGCGGATGCCGTAAAACGCCAAGAAGCGCTCGACCTAGATGTACTTGTGCATGGTGAAGCAGAACGTAACGACATGGTGGAATACTTCGCGGAGAATTTGGCGGGCTTCCAAACGACGAAATTTGGTTGGGTGCAGAGTTATGGCTCGCGCTGTGTGAAACCTGCCATTGTGGTTGCCGACATTGAGCGTGAAAAGCCGATTACGGTTGAATGGTCGACGTACGCACAATCGCTAACCAGCAAGCAGATGAAAGGCATGTTAACTGGCCCAGTGACGATTCTATGTTGGACGTTCCCGCGTGAAGACATCACACGTCAGGAAATCGCGCAACAACTGGCATTAGCACTGCGTGATGAGGTTTCTGATTTACAAGATGCAGGCATCAATATCATTCAAATCGATGAGCCTGCGATTCGTGAAGGTTTGCCGTTGAAAAAGCGCGATCACAAAGCGTATTTAGAATGGGCGGTGAATGCATTTAAGATCTCAGCAGCGAGTGCAAAACCAGAAACTCAGATTCACACTCACATGTGTTACAGCGAGTTCAATGAAATCATCGATTCTGTTGCAGCGCTCGATGCGGATGTGATTACCATTGAAACGTCACGCTCAAATATGGAACTGCTTAAAGCGTTTGAAGAGTTCAATTACCCGAACGAAATCGGCCCAGGTGTTTATGACATTCACTCTCCAAACATTCCGACGGAAGAGTGGATTGAAGGCTTAATCAAGAAAGCGGCAGAAAAGATTCCGGTACAACGTTTGTGGGTAAACCCAGACTGTGGTTTGAAAACACGTAACTGGGCAGAGACGGAAGCTGCACTTGCCAACCTAGTGTCTGCTGCGAAGAAGCTTCGCGCAGAGCTTGCATAAGGTAGCTCGTCACCAATTTAAAGTGGCTAATAAAAAAGCGGAGACCATCGTCTCCGCTTTTGTGTATTCTATTTAATGTCCGCCTAACTCACTAACGACGCCTCTCGTTGTCGTTGGGCTTGGGCGACAATCAAATTACTGTGACTATTTGATTTTGCTACAGGTTTGCTCTGAAACCAATTCATCAGCAATTAGCTGACCGCGTGAGTTACGCACTTTTAATCGGTACATCAAACCCATATCAATTTGCTCTCTTACCGACGGCGTATTGCAGTATGTATAAATACTGGTATTCAGTACTTGGTTTAATGGTTTAGCACCTAAAGCATCGTCGTTGTAAATCATCATCATTTCTACCACGTTCTTGTTAGAAGAAACACGCATGATTTGCAGCGGACCGTATTCCAACGGCAGTCCGGCAGACAAGACACCAGCACGGTTAGACGCCATTAATTCAAGTTGGCGTTGGTTGTCATTGTTTGATGAACAACCCGCCAATGCACCAAAGGCGAGGAAGAGACACAGTAATTTTTTCATAACTTAAAACACTTTTTTGAACGGTTTTACGATCACGTTTTCGTAAACGCCCGCCGCCACATAAGGATCGGCGTCAGCCCATGTTTTGGCATCTTCCAAAGAGGAAAATTCAGCAATGACTGTCGAACCAGTAAAGCCGGCTTCTCCTGGGTTATCAGAGTCGATCGCTGGCATTGGACCTGCGGTAAGTAAACGACCTTCATCTTGAAGCTGTTGCAAGCGTTCTAAATGTTGAGGACGAACGCCCATACGTTTTTCCAATGAGTTCTCGACGTCCTGAGAAAAGATGACGTACCACATAGCATAGTTCCTTAATTGGTGGGGTAAAGTGTTAATTTAACGTCTTTTTTGAACCTCTCACAAGTGAACAATAGAAAATGTGAGATTCTTCCTAGCAATTCGATTTTATGACAACTTAGCTTTGCACTGGACGTGGTTTGCCTTCACTGTCGATGGCTACATAGTTAAAGGTTGCTTCGCAAACCATGAAACGATCTTCGATGCCGTCTACTTTCACTGGTTTCACCCAAACTTCTAGGTCAACGCTCATCGATGTACGGCCGATTTTCTTACACACGCCGTAACAACAAACCACGTCACCTACGCTGACTGGTTTTTTAAATGTAATGCTTGAAACAGAAACGGTAACGACGCGACCAGAACAGATCTCTTTCGCCAGAATCGCACCCGCCAAGTCAAGCTGAGACATTATCCAACCACCAAAGATATCGCCGTTTGCATTTGTATCAGCGGGCATTGCAAGGGTACGAAGCAGAAGCTGGCCTTTCGGAGAGTTAAATTCTTGGCTCATAGTGACATCCTAAATCTTCAAGGGCGCTCAAAAAAAGCGCAAATATGGTGTGCCAATAAGAATACTAATGCAGTAATTATTGGTCCGTTGAACAAAACAGCGACCCGAAGGTCGCTGTGAATAATACATTTGCGCGGATTATAGCAAAATTGAGTTTTTAATCATCAACCGAGACATCGGAGGAGTTATTTTTCTCTTCCTTTGGCATGTGCTTGTAAATGTAGACACCAGTAGCAATCATGTAGGCAAAGGTGGCGATCAGCATTCCAAATACTTTGAAGTTAACCCAAACATCCAGAGGTAGCTCGTAAGCGATGTAAATGTTTAGGCCTGCAAAAAATGAGAAGAAGCCTACCCATGCCCAGTTTATCTTCGCCCAAATCGCGTCAGGTAGCGTGATCTCTTTACCCAACATGCCTTTGACGACTGATTTTCCCATTAAGTGGCTGGCGGTTAAACCAACTGCAAGCACCACGTAAATGATAGTGACTTTCCATTTTATGAAGTTGTCGTCGTGGAAGAAAATGGTCATGCTGCCGAATATCGTGACGATGACAAACGTGATCAGTTGCATCTTCTCTACTTTCTTATACAGCGCGTAGGTCACGATAAGTTGAACTGCTGTTGCAACGATGAGTGCTCCAGTCGCTACATAGATGTCGTACATCTTGTATAGAGCGAAGAAGATAATGAGAGGAATAAAATCAAGGATTTGCTTCATGTTGCCAAAAACTACCGAGTTGTTGAGTTGCTGACAGTCTAGCGGAATCTGGCGTAATGTGAATAGCTCAAGGGATTTGGATAAAAAATTGCCGCTCAATGAGCGGCAATGTATTGATATGTTTAAGGCACCTAAAAAGGCGAAATCTTGCTCGTTAGTACAGATAGCTTGGTGAGCTTCTGTAGGCTTGACTCATGGCTCGAGAGCTAAACGACTCTTTCCTACGCCACACGTTGGTATTGAGAAATCAGAGACTTTACGTCTTCCAAATAGCCTTCTCTCAACAAGTTATCGACGGTGGCTTCTAGCTCTTCATGCGTCATGGTGAAGCAAGTTGATTTGCCTGTCATTAGGCTCAAATATTGGTGATACTCTTCCTCGGTGTAGCGTCCGATTCTATCTAACAATAGTGCTTTTATTCCGTGATGAATCAAGCCGTAATATGTGTGTCGGTGAAGTAACATAGCCATCTCCTTATCAAGCTTACTGACTGCATAACAGCAAGCTCAACGCTCTGGATAATTCGGTTTGTACTTCAGTTAAGCAGTTTTAATGCCAACTATTCATTCGCAATTTGATAACTGTTCGTTACGCTGATTTTATCGAAATGAAGCCATCTCACCAGTACATCACGTAATGCGTTGAGTGTGGTTGGCTTTTCCAGACGACCATCCATCAACTTAGCGATCATCTCGAGCTCTTTCTCTCCAGATTCGCCAGACAGGGCGATGATTGGCGTAGTTGGGGAAAACTGCTTGATTTTTTCGCTGGCATCAAACCCATTCATTACTGGCATTTGAACATCCATCAACACTAAATCGACCTGATGTGATTGAAACAGTTCCACCGCATTTGCGCCGTTATTGGCTTGTAAACTATTGACGCCAAGTCGGTTTAGGTACATTTGAACCAAAGTACGTTGCACCTCTTTATCATCGACAATGAGCACAGTTGGTGCATCTTTGTTGATTTGTACGACAGGTTCTGGAATTGGTTTGGTTTTGACTTTCTGATTCCAGTTGTAAAAGTTTGGCGTTCGAAGCGTTTCTACTTTCGGTGCATTTGGCACAACCGGAAAATGCAGATAAAACTCAGTGAACTCATTAGTTACCGATTTACACTCAATTCGACCACCAAAAGAACGCATCACACGCTGACAGTAACCCAAGCCAAGTCCGCTACCGCCGCTTTTCTGGAATGAGAAAAAGTCATCAAAGATTTTGTGTACGATGCTGTCATCAATCCCAGGCCCTGTATCGCGGAAAACAAGCGTGTTTTCATAAGGGCCGACGAGGGTTCTGATTTCAATTTGACTATCGGGATAGGAATCAAAATAGTAAATCGCATTGCGAATCAAATTGAAAATGACAAAGTTGAACAGCGTCTCGTTGATTTTGGCGACAAAGTCGTTTTGAGTCGGAAGTTTCACCCTTTCGATGATGTGTTCGTTTTCAAAACCGTATCGACTCACCGCAAGATCCACAGCTTTATGAATCGAAGTAAGCGAAAGGGGTTCATGTACAGCTGAAGTATCGCTGACTTCGCGCAAGATGATGTCGATGAGTTGGCGTCCACGCTGAATGGCTGCTTGGCCTTTTTCGATATCGCTTCTGATCTTGTCATCGGATGCATTGCTATCAATGTGCTGTTTCAGCGCTTCAAATTGAAGCTGAACTTGCGCCAATGGGTTGCGCATTTCATGGGCGATCGAGTTGGCTAACGCGCGGCTTTGACGAATCTTTCTATCAGACTCAATCGTATTTTGTACGCGGATCAACAATGTTTGTAGTGCTGAAATCTCTTCGTTCGAAAACAGTTTGTTATCGCTTTTGTGTGAAGAAATCAGCAAATGTGAAACCGACTTTTCGCGGCCAAACAGTGGCATAACAAGTGCCGTGTTACTCGATCTCATGCGTTCATACAGAGCTTTGATTGAACCTTTTGAAGACGGTTTTTCGTCGAGCCTTTCAGAGAGTTCGTCGAGCACCAAAACCGAATCATTGCTGTGTAAATAATCTTCGTAGAAGGTTTCGGTGTAGTTACTGGTTACGAGTTGAAGCTTGTCATTGGGTATGTTGAGTAATGTGCTCAACTGATGCACGGCATCGTCGATTGAGCGCTTAAACTCTTCTTCTAACGCTAAGATCTGCTGAACTGGTGTTTGTCGATTGCCGTATATAAAGAACGATGCGATTCGGCTAACGCGTTTGTAGACCAAGTGCCAAGTGATGCCAATCAAGGCGCAAATCGGAATTGAGATGAGCCATTGATTGTCTTCAGACATTGGAATAAATACCGCACCTAATGGCAGGACGAAAATGGTGCACACAAAAAGCACACTGATCGTCAGATAAGCAAGGTATTTGGCGCTGTAGAATCTCGATGTAAGCAGCGCGTAACCAACAAACAGCATTTCACTGATGGATAACGCTGGTGGTAGCCAAGTTAGTGAGAAATCCCCAAGGAAGTAGGTCATGCCTAGGTGTATGACAGCCGTAGACAGCATGAATACTAAGATCCCTGCGATCATGTAATTGTTCTTCGCTATAGAGAGCTTACTGCTGTTTGCGCGCATGCTAATGAGGTTAGTGAGTGTCATAACGACAAAGGTCACCAATCCCATGAAGAAATAAGAAGTGTGAGGGCCAAACTCAATCACAAATTGACTAGGGCCATCAATCAGCACATTCTCAACGGTTAGGTTCGGGCGTAAATTGATGACCAGAGAATAAACCGTCAGCGCAACAAAAATGCCTTGTTGCCAAAGTTTTACTTTGCCTTTTTTCTGCTCAGCAGCGAGCTGGCAAGAAAAGTAGAAAGCAAAAGCAAATGCGAAGAAGGAAGCTAAGTTGGCTAATTTCGCCATGAAAATGCCGCCCTCTGACCCAAGCAGAGGTAGCAAATCGGTATGGAAGTAGGCGTTACTGCTAATCCAAATAATAATGCATGTCGAATAGGCGATATAAGGCGCGTGGTACGAACCTAAGATCACTTCGTTCTTTTGTTTAAGGCGATAGCAGTAGTACAGCAGCCACACGAGAACCACGGCCACTGTAGCAAACAGTGTGATGGCTTTCGGGTAGAGTAGGCCACTAAGACCTATATCAAGCATGTTCATTCACCTGCGTATTTTGTCTGATTACTCGAATACGGCGTTTATAATCACGAAAGTCTGTGCGTTTAAAGGTGTCTACCATCGATTCAAAATTCCAGAAACCCCGGTACGTATTAGTACCGTCACCGTTAATGTCGCAGTATCCTGAATGAAAGTAGGCTTTAGAATCAATAGATTGATAAAAATTTAACATGAACGCTTGTTCTATAATGGTGAACCCAACCTTGTAGCCTGACTGAAACAGCACATTCATCAGCTCTTTTTGTGCAAGATATAAGAAGTAGAGCTTGTGTTGAACGCTGCCGCTCACAGTAAGACGCAGCACTTCGCATACCGTCTCTGTTTTAGTTATGTGTGTTTGGAATGCCTGATCAAACACTGTTAAAGAACCATAGTCTGTAACGAGGTCACTTGCCAAGATATCAAGACGATTAAGCTCTTGATAGCCGTGCAGAGGTAGACAGAATCGCCATTTTTCACTGTTAAACTGCGGCGCATAACTTAGCCAAGTGTTACGTTGGTTCCAGTCTTGGATTAGCGCTGATGCGACCAACACCGGAGTTGTCTGAGTTTGGAGCAGAATAAAGTGCTTACCTTTCTGAGAAAGTGACAACAAGGGCAAAATCTCATACCACTTTTCTCCTTGAACGAAGAGCTCCAAATTACTCAGCGCAACTGCGTCACTCAAGGTCATTGCCACTGGGTAGCTGGGCAGTTGAACGCGCATTGAAGACTCTGAAATATCATCAATGAGCATTGCTGAGTAAGAGGCGTCTTCGAAGGAGAGTTCAGTCGCTGGCTCGCGGTTTTCAAGCGAGTATTTCTGTTTGATGGCTTCGATTTCGCAAGCGCACCAAAAGTCTAACCAATGAGGGAAGCACTCTGCTGCAATTAATTCAAGTAGATAGACGTCGTCATGTAGGTTGTTCGGATGCAGTCGAACCAAATCTCGATAATCCATTAACTCAAACAAGACAGAAAGACTTTTGGACTGGTACTCAGGATAGCGTGCCAGCAAGTTCGTTTCTCGTTGATGAGTGATGGACTCAAAGAGAGAGGCTCTCTCTTGTGGTGTTAGGAAGCGAAGAACAATATCGATCAGTGCCTGTTGTTTTGTTTCAATAGGCAAATCTGTATTGGAAAGCGAAACCAAAGACAGCTTAAGACTCATGATACAACCTAGATCTGACGTTTTTTATAGTTAGTACGGGCGTTATATCACTTCAGAAAAATTATGCTATTAGTTTCTATTTGTATGGTTACGTAATGCAAAGAATCGAAAAAAAAGCCGCTCTTTTGAGCGGCTTTTAAGTATTTGTTAGGAAACTAAGCTTCTTGCTTCTGTAACTCCGCGTCAGCGGCAGTTTCTTCTACTAAAGCATCAACAATGACCGCACATGCTGCATCACCAGTAATGTTTAGAGCCGTACGAATCATGTCGAAGATACGGTCAAGAGCGAAGAGTAGAGGCAGACCTTCAATTGGAATACCCGCCGCTAGTAGTACTGCTACCACTAGGAAAGAAGGGCCCGGAACACCAGCTTGACCAACCGCACCTAGTGTTGAAGTCACGATGATCGCGATGTAAGCGCCCATGCCTAGGTCGATGTTGAACAGCTGTGCAAAGAAGATAGCAACCAAGCCGTAGTAAATCGCATTACCAGACATGTTGATGGTCGCGCCCAGAGGTAGAACGAATGACGCAGTTGAGTTTTTCACGCCAAGTTCTTTTTCACACGTATCCATAGTGACAGGCAGTGTCGCCATTGACGACGCTGTTGATAGTGCAACTGCTTGTGGTTTTTTCATTGCAGACACGAATTTCTTCGCTGATGTCTTAGTGAAAACATGCACCATTGCAGGGTATACGATAAAGCCAAACACGAGGATTGCTGCAACGTAAACAACGAACAGTTTGAATACAACCATGAGTGCGCCAAAACCGAATGTACCTACGGCTTCTGCCATCAGACCAAAAACACCAATAGGTGCAATGATCATCACTTTATTGATCATCCAAACCATTGCATCAACAATGCAGTTCACGCCATTGATGATTGGTTCACGACGCTCTTTCGCTTGCTTAGAAATCGCAATACCAAAGAACATACAGAATACTAGGATCTGTAGGATGTTCGCTTCATTCAGTGATTGGAAAACGTTGGTTGGGATCATACCAGTAATGGTTGCCCAGAAAGTAGGTAGTTCACCTTTTGAAGCGTACTCTGCCGAGAACATGCCTTCTACGCCAGAAACGTCGATGCCCATGCCTGGTTGGAATACTTCGCCCATAAACAGAGCCAATGCAACTGCTAGAGCCGAAGTTAAACCGAAGTAACCCAATGTTACCAAGCCAACTTTACCCGCAGACTGGCTGTTACCAAGACCAGCAGCACCAGAAATCAAAGCAACAGCAACCAATGGGATTACCAGCATCTTGATTAGGTTGATAAAGATAGCACCTAATGGCGCGAATACAGTCGCATCATGACCCATTAGAGCACCAACGGCAGTACCCACGATCATTGCAATGACGACTTGCACGCCAATGTTGTTTAGCAAACTCTTTTGTTTTAACACTTCCATAACCTCTGTGCTAATAAAATGTAAAATCCTAAAATTACCCACCAGCCTGTAATTGTTTTATGGATAATTATCTCGCCTTGCTTTTTACACGTATCGTTCACAATTGGCAATATGCAGCAGAAGCTTATTGATGAAATAATCGATATTTCATTGACGGGTGCTAATTTTTTGCACGATAGCAAACGATTGCCATTTGTTTAATGTATGAATTCTGTATCTCGATGTGTTCTTGAGTTATAAATCACATTTGTTGAAATTAGGTTAATGTTAATGGCTTGTTCAACGGAGGAGTTGAGGAAGGGCTTTGGTTTTTTGGTTTGATATTTATAACAATAATTAGCTAACACGCTCACATTTTGGTTCGTTCGGGTATCTGAATGTTAAATTTTTTACATTCTTGCGTTTTTAAATCTTGTAAATGTAATGTTAACAAAAGGCGGTGTGGCTTTTCCAAGCCTCTTAGTCGCCCATGATGCGTGACTCTCTTAAAGGAATTCACGAACAACAATGAAAATGACAAAGTTTTAGAGGGTAAGCCATTATGATGAACCTTGCTGCTGCATTGCAGAGAAATGCTGCAAGTAAACCGAATAAAACGGCTTTGATATGTGGTGATAAAAAATTCACATACGCAGAATTTGACGCGATTGCAGGTAAGATCGCGACTTCGATGATTAAAGCGGGCGTCAAACCGGGAGACCGAGTGGCGTTATCGTGCCCGAATTTGCCTTTCTTTCCTTTCGTTTATTTTGCGGTTCAGAAGGCGGGTGCCGTTACCGTTCCGCTGAACGTGTTGCTCAAATCTAGAGAAATCAAATACCACCTAGAAGATTCGAAAGCGAAGTTTTACTTCTGTTTTGAAGGAACGCCCGAACTGCCAATGGCGAAAGAAGGCATGAAAGCGTTTAAAGAGGTGGATGCGTGTGAAACGATGATCGTAATGACGCAAGATCAAACGCAAAAAGAGTACCAAGGTTTACCGACACTGACGTCTTTTATAGAAGATATCGAACCTTTGGCGGATTACGTTGCTCGCGATGCGGATGACACTTGTGTGATTTTGTATACATCAGGCACAACGGGACTGCCCAAAGGAGCAGAGCTCACGCAGCAAAACATCGTAATGAATGCGCTTGTGGCTCAGAACATCATGGCGAGTCAGGCTGATGATGTTCATCTAGTAACGTTGCCACTGTTTCATACATTCGGTCAAACCGTGCATCTCAATGCTAGTGTGCAAAGTGGTGCAACTTTGGTTTTAGTACCTCGATTTGACCCGAAACATGTGTTGGAGCTGATCGAAAAGCACCGAGTGACGCTCTTTGCCGGTGTGCCTACGATGTACATTGGTTTGCTGCATGTTGAACATAATTGCGATATTTCGTCGTTACGAGTAGCCGTTAGTGGAGGCTCGTCGCTACCGACAGAAGTATTTAAAACCTTTGAAGCACGATTCAATGTACCAATTCTAGAAGGTTACGGCTTGTCCGAAACCAGTCCGATAGCGTGTTTTAATCACCTTGATCAGGAGCGAGTACCGGGCTCTGTCGGGCAACCGATTCAAGGTGTTGAGGTGAAAGTCGTTGATCTTGACGGTCATGCTCTCGCTGTCGGTGAGGAAGGAGAAATTATTGTGCGCGGGCACAACGTCATGAAAGGTTATCTTGATCGCCCAGAAGTGACGGAATCGGTGTTGCAAAGTGGTTGGTTCCATACCGGTGACGTCGGGCGATTTGATGAGTCGGGTAATCTGTTTATTGTCGACAGGATGAAAGACCTGATCATTCGAGGTGGCTTCAATGTGTATCCTCGTGAGATTGAAGAAGTATTCATGACGCACCCTGCGGTAGCGATGGTGGCCGTGATAGGTATTCCGCATCAAGAATATGGCGAAGAGATCAAAGCCTACGTGGTATTAAAACCGAATCAATTTGTCGAAGCCGATGAGCTGCAATTGTGGGGGCGAGAGCAGTTAGCCAATTTCAAATACCCAAGGTTTGTCGAAATTCGTGAACAGTTACCGATGAGTGCTACGGGTAAGATCTTAAAGAGAGAGC
The DNA here is from genome assembly GCF_043102935.1 of Vibrio sp. zbq_1. Taxonomy (NCBI): domain Bacteria; kingdom Pseudomonadati; phylum Pseudomonadota; class Gammaproteobacteria; order Vibrionales; family Vibrionaceae; genus Vibrio; species Vibrio sp. zbq_1. The sequence goes on along the minus strand of NZ_JBICJH010000044.1, from coordinate 98,774 downwards.
TAAAATCGGAACTCGAAGTCGCATAAGTATGATGTCAAAGCCAGCGAAGCTCTCGCTGGCTTTTTGTTTGATCTACATGGCATTGGCTGGTGGTCGTTTTGGCCGAGTTCGCCGATTAGACCAAAGACGTGTTTGCATCTACAACTATTCCAACTGTTTGAGATACGCTTCCATTTTCAGCGGATTCAATATGGTAATACTGCCGTATTGCAGCCTAAGAATGTTCGAGTTTTCCAATTTCTTTAGTACCTTATGAACACTTTGTCGTGTTAGCCCCATCATGTTGGCGATGTGCTCACGAGTCACTTTCACTACACAAGACTGGGCACTTATAGGACGGTTATGTTGATATTCTGCCAGAAGTAATAACCGTCTGCCGATCCTCTCTTCTATACCGCGAATGGCGTCGTCTTCGATAACGGAAATAGCTGACCATAATCTGCGGCTGAGCAAATCCAGAATCACAGGGTAGCTTTGTGGATATTTGGCTAACAACTGCCGAAATTTATCGCCAGGTAGCTCTAATAGGGTTACGTCGGTATGAGCTGTTGCTCCGAAAATGCGTGGCATGCCGGGTGAAAATACATTGTCGCCAAACCATCCTCCGGTTTCGAAAATCATCAAGGTGACTTCTTTTCCTTTGGAACTTATCGAGTTAACGCGTACAGATCCTTTGGCGATCACCATCAATGAAGAGTGCTGCGCGCCTTTGCTGCAAATGAGTGCTTTCTCGTCGAAGTGTCGTGCGCGAACGATTTGTACTGCTTCGTTTATTCCTTCCACTGGCAAACCGGCTAAAACAGGGCATTGCAGCAACAACGATTTGATATCTTCCATGTCAGTACCTTACACAACAGGTTTGAACAATGGCATGTTATCACTTTATGGATTCGCTTCTTTAAAAGACGGTTGGAAGTGAGAGCATTGCGAGGTTTGCAATCAAGTTGATAGAAAAAAGCCCATTAACGAGAATTAATGGGCGTTTGCTGTGTTTAGCTTGTGGTGTCGATTACTTTTGAGTTGCCGCTTTCATTGCGGAGACAAATTCACCAAGCTTATCGAGCATGATTTGCGGTTGCTCTACGTGTGCTTCGATGATTTTTACGACTGCTGAACCCGAAATTGCACCTGCAGCACCCGCTTCAATGGCTTGTTTTACTTGTGCTGGTTCAGAAATGCCGAAACCTAGTAACGCTGGTGGTGCATCAAACTGGTTTAGCTTTTCAAGCATATGGTCAACTGGCATGTTAGCTTTGGTTTCTGCACCCGTCACACCCGCGCGTGAAAGCAGGTAAGTGTAGCCGCCGCCTAATTCAGAAACTTGTTTTAGTGTCTCGTCACTTGCCGTTGGTGGTGCGATAAAGATTGGGTGGATTCCAAATTTCTCTGCCGCGGCTACGAACTCTGCGCTTTCGTTAGTCGGAACGTCTGCAATGAGAACGGAATCGATGCCCGCTTTTGCACAGCGCTCGTAGAACCTCTCAATACCGCGTGAGTATACAAGATTGGCGTACATCAATAGACCAATTGGCAGGTCTGGGTACTTTGCTCGAATTTTTCCGATTTGCTCAAAACAGATATCCGGAGTTGCACCCGAATCTAACGCTCGAATGTTGGCACCTTGAATTGTTGGGCCGTCCGCCAATGGGTCTGAGAACGGAATACCAAGTTCAAGCGCATCAGCGCCAGATTCAACCAGTGTTTCCATGATCTTGTACGATTGCTCGGCGTTTGGATCACAAACCGTCACGAATGGTACAAATGCGCCTTGGTTTTTCTCGTTTAGGTGTGCAAACATCTTCTCATAACGGCTCATTAGATTACTCCTTTTTCTTCTAAGATAGCGTGTACGGTGAAGATGTCTTTGTCACCTCGACCAGATAGGTTAACAACCAGTAATTGCTCTTTTTCAGGATTCTCACGAGCCATGCGCAGTGCATGTGCCAGAGCATGAGAGGATTCAAGTGCAGGAATGATGCCTTCGCTGCGAGCTAGTTCTTGGAATGCTTCTAATGCTTCATCATCCGTTACGTTGTCGTATTCAGCGCGACCGATAGCGTTAAGATGTGCGTGCTGTGGACCAACTGAAGGGAAGTCTAGACCTGCTGAAACAGAGTAAGACTCTTCAACCTGACCATTCTCATCTTGCATTAATGGTGCCTTCATACCAAAGAAGATACCTGTTTTACCATGCTTAAGTGGCGCACCGTGTTGATCTGTATCGATGCCTCTACCTGCTGGCTCCACGCCAATCAGGCGAACGCTTTCTTCTTCGATAAAATCTGCAAACATACCAATCGCGTTTGAGCCACCACCCACACAGGCGATAACAGCATCAGGTAGGCGACCTTCACGCGCCAGAATTTGGTTTTTAGTTTCTTCACCAATCATGCGTTGGAACTCACGCACAATAGTCGGGAATGGGTGAGGGCCTGCAGCTGTACCGAGAAGGTAGTGTGCGTCTTCGTAGCTGCCTGACCAATCACGCAGTGCTTCATTACAAGCATCTTTAAGTGTTGCAGAGCCTGAATGGACAGGAATCACTTCTGCCCCCATTAGTTTCATGCGGAACACGTTCGGGCTTTGACGTTCAACGTCTTTTGCACCCATGTAAACTCGACACTTGAGGCCAAGTAGTGCACACGCAAGTGCAGTTGCTACACCGTGTTGACCTGCGCCTGTTTCTGCGATGATTTCGTGTTTACCCATGCGCTTCGCTAGTAGCGCCTGACCAAGTACTTGGTTGGTTTTGTGTGCGCCGCCGTGAAGCAGATCTTCACGTTTTAGATACAATTTTGTTTTTGTGCCTTTGGTTAGGTTACGAGTCAGAGTCAGTGCCGTTGGGCGACCAGCGTACTCTTGAAGAAGCGTCATGAACTCGCTGCGGAATTCTGGGTCTTCTTGCGCGTCAATAAACGCTTGCTCTAGTTGCTCAAGTGCTGGAACTAGAATTTGCGGAACGTATTGACCGCCGTATTCGCCAAAGTAGGCATTCAGTTTTGCCATTTTGATAATCCTTCTCGTATTTTTATAACTGCGAATAACTTTAGTAGTTGCGAATAGCGCGAAATGCGGCTTGCAACTTCTGTGAATCTTTTTTCCCCGGTGCGCTTTCTACTCCAGAGTTTAAATCTAATCCCAAGCAGCCTAATTTTGCTGCTTGCTGTGCATTTTCAGGCGACAGTCCACCTGCCAGCATGATTTGACTTGGATCGCCGATCAAAGACCAGTCGAACACGTGGCCTGTGCCGCCAGTTTGAGTACCAACTTGAGCATCCAGTAGGTGACGGTCAATGTTGTCTGCGAGCAAGGATGGCTTTGTATCCGCCACGCCGTAGGCTTTCCAAATCTCGACGCCAACGGGTAGTTCTGTTTTGAGCTGGTTGACGTACTCTTGATCTTCTAGCCCATGTAACTGCACGGCTTTTAAACCCAACGACGTTACGATTGAGGCGACATAATCAGCGTCGTGATTTTGGAATACGCCAACATAATTAAGTGGCGCGCCGCTCATGGTTAGGCGAGCACTTTCAAAATCGACCGCTCGTTTTGACTTCTCAACGAAAATCAGACCACCAAATACTGCGCCTGCTTGATACGCTTTTGCCGCATCATCTGGGTGAGTCAGACCGCAAACCTTATTTTCACCTAGCGTTACTTTACGAACCGCAAGTTCTAAGTTGTCTTCCGCCATCAGCGAGCTGCCAATCAAAAAGCCGTCTGCATATTCTGCTAAGTCACGAACTTGTTGATGAGTGTAAATGCCAGACTCTGAAATAACCGTTGCGTTTGGTGCAAGCTTACGAATGGTTGGCGCAAGCGCTTTAGTTCGGTTTAAATCCGTTGTTAAGTCGCGCAAGTTGCGGTTGTTTATACCGATAACTTTAGCGCCAAGCTGAACTGCGCGGTGAAGCTCTTCTTCGTTGCTGACTTCCGTTAAAATGCCCATGTTTAGGCTGTGCGCAGCTTCTTCTAACGCTTTGTACTCTTCGTCATTCAGTACCGAAAGCATGAGCAATACCGCATCCGCGCCATAATGACGAGCAAGGTAAACTTGGTAGGTATCGACCATGAAGTCCTTACACAGCACTGGTTGTTTCACTTGTCGGCGAACTTGAGGTAGAAAATCGAAGCTACCCTGGAAGTATTTTTCATCGGTCAGAACCGAGATCGCGTCTGCGTAGTTGTTGTAAACCGACGCGATGTAGTCCAAATCGAAGTCGTTGCGGATAAGGCCTTTTGATGGCGATGCCTTTTTGCATTCTGTAATGAATACGGTTTTATCGCCACTCAATGCATCATAAAAACTGCGATCCGACGGCAATAGATCCGATTGAAAAGTGCTCAGATGCTGTGATGCTTTTCGCTCTGCTACCCATTGGTATTTATCGCGAACAATTTTGGCAAGCACTTCCGCCATTTCTGCTTCTTTTTTTGAGACGTGCTCTGATAAGTTGTTTGCTTGCTGGGTGTTGAAGTCAGTCATCTTCATCTGTTCCTTAAGCGTGCGCGGCAAGTTGCTGTACCAATTGGTAAGCTTTGCCTGAGTTCATAGCCTCGATCGCTTGCTGCGTGTTGGCTTTTAAATCTTCGTGGCCGAATAAACGCATTAGAAGTGCGACGTTAACCGCGACTGCGCCTAATTGTGCGTCTGTACCTTTACCCGTCAGAATGTTGGTGATGATCGCTTTGTTTTCTTCCGGGTCGCCGCCTTTAATGGCTTCTAACGGGTGAGACTCTAGACCAAAATCTTCTGGCGTTAGGGTGTATTCAGTGATCTTGCCATCTTTGATTTCGGCAACCGTTGTTGTACCGTGAATGGCCACTTCATCCAATCCGCTACCATGTACGACAGCGGCGCGCTTCATACCCATTTGTAGCATGGTTTCTGCGATAGGACGAACCAGTTCTTCACTGTAGACGCCCATTAGTTCGATGTTTGGACGTGCAGGGTTAATCAACGGGCCAAGAATGTTGAAAATGGTGCGCGTTTTCATGGTTTGGCGCACAGGCATCGCGTGGCGAACGCCTCCGTGATATTGAGGCGCGAACAAGAAGGCAACGCCAATGTCGTCAACCGCTTTGCGGGTGTCTTCAGCACTCATTGCTAGGTTGATGCCAAACGAGTCCAGTAAGTCAGAAGAGCCGGATTTACTTGATACGCTGCGGTTGCCGTGTTTCGCGACTTTTAGGCCACATGCTGCTGCAACAAAGGCGGCCGTCGTCGAGATATTGATAGTATTGTGACCATCGCCCCCTGTTCCTACGATGTCTGCAAAGTCGTAATCAGGGCGAGGGAACGGGTTCGCATTCGCCAGTAGGGCTTTTGCTGCACCGGCAATTTCATCAGGCGTTTCGCCTTTGATCTTTAATGCAGTTAATGCCGATGCCATTAAAATTGGATCAAGCTCGCCGCGAATAATAATGTCGAATAGCTGTTGGCTTTCTTCTTGAGTCAGTGATTGCTGTTCGTACAGTTTGTTGATGATTGCTTCCATAGTTTCTCTCCCCATTTCCTTATGCGTTATTTTTCTCAAGCGCCCATTCAATCGCGTTGCCCAACAAGGTTGCGCCGTAAGTCGTCATTATTGACTCTGGGTGGAACTGAAATCCGCAAACTTTATCTTGTTCGTGCACAACAGACATGACCAAATTGTCGACTTCGGCAGTGATGGTCAGGCTGTCTGGTACCTTTGTCGCCACTAAAGAGTGATAACGCGCAATTGCAAGTGGCGAGGGCAGATTTTGATAAATTGCGTGGTCTTGGTGCTCCATCATCGACACTTTGCCGTGGATGATTTCACCAGCGCCAGCGACAGTACCGCCGTATGCTTCAACAATCGCTTGGTGACCAAGACAAATACCAATCATTGGCACTTTGCCTTTCATTCGTTGAATCAGCTCTGGCATCGAACCAGCTTCTGATGGCGCACCTGGCCCCGGTGATAGCAGAACGACGGGGTTTTCGAGCTCGTTTATTGCTTGTTCGATGGTTTCTGCCGGAATGTGGTTACGATAAATTTTGACTGAGTGACCTAATGAGCGGAATTGGTCCACAAGGTTATAGGTGAACGAGTCAAAGTTATCGATGAATACGATGTTCGCCATGTCTGCTACTCCTTGTTCGCAGGTTGAGAATGCGCTGCTTGAATAGCAGAGATAACCGCTTGAGCTTTTCCGCGTGTTTCATCGGCTTCCGCTTGAGGGTCAGAATCGAATACCACGCCTGCACCTGCTTGTACTTGAGCAATGCCGTTTTCCACGTAAGCCGAGCGAATCACGATACAAGTGTCGAGCGTGCCTTCTCCTGTCAGGTAGCCTACCGCTCCGCCATAGCTGCCACGACGAGCACCTTCGACATCGCGAATCAGTTGCATTGCACGAATTTTTGGCGCTCCAGTTAACGTGCCCATGTTCATACAAGCTTGGTAAGCGTGCAAAGCATCAAGGTCATCGCGCAACTGGCCAACCACGCGGGACACCAAGTGCATAACATGGCTGTAACGGTCAACTTTAAGGAGATCGGCAACATGACGAGTACCAGCTTGTGAGATGCGCGCTACATCATTACGAGCTAGGTCTACCAACATCATATGTTCAGCGTTCTCTTTTTTGTCGCTACGCAGTTCAAGTTCAATACGGCTATCTAAATCAAAATCGATTTCGCCATTTGGACGTTTACCGCGACGGCGAGTCCCCGCAATTGGATAGATTTCTATTTGGTTGGTGTCGGTTTCATACTTCAAGGCACTTTCTGGAGACGCACCAAACAATGTGAACAGCTCATCTTGCATGTAGAACATGTAAGGGCTTGGGTTGCTTTGCTTTAGCTCTTTGTAAGCTGCTAGCGGAGAAGGGCAAGGCAATGTGAATCGACGAGAAGGAACTACTTGGAAAATATCGCCTTTTACCACGAATTCTTTTAGATCACGGACGATTTGACAGAAATCTTGATCCGAAACGCTTGGTTGAGCTGTGATATTGGCCACTTGCGTTGCGTCTGGAAGACGCTTTGGCGATGTGCATTGAGCTCGGATATCTTCGATTCGACTTTCTAGCGCTGCTTTTTGCGAGCCGTCAACGAACAATGTTGCTTGCAGTTGGCAGGATTCTGTTTGGTGATCTACAACCAGTAATGTTTCCGCAACATAGAAGACGTAATCCGGACACTGGTTTGTTGCTACCGCGTCTCCTAATGGTTCGAAGTTCGCCACCAAGTCATACGCAAATAGGCCACCAAGGAAAATGGCATGTTTGTCTTGCGAAGAAAGATCAAAACTGTGCTGTACCAAACGAAGCGCATCAAAAGAAGAGGCTTCTCGTAGACGAGAATCTTCATCAATCGTATCGCATGGTTGGATGAATTCTAAAGTCAGTGTTTCGCCGTCAAATTGGCTTGCGACTTCGCCACGTACGTTTTGATTCAAATGCGTCAGTAGGTTTTTGCCGTTCTCCGTTAGAGCATGAAAGCTGACGGTATGTCCATAACAAACGATGCGAACCGCAGAATCGACGATTAACAGCGATTTGAGATTCTGTTTAGAATCAATTTCAGCCGATTCTAAAAGCAAGCTATCCGTTTTGTTCTCACAAATAGTATGGAACAGACGGGTTGGGTCTTGAGTGTAAGGAACAGAAGCTTTTAATACTTCCAGTTGTCCAAGTTTCTTAATTTCAATGGCCTTGTTCACAAGACCTCCTTGTAGCTGTTTTAATCGTCCTGCAGTACATAGTCGCATAAAGCAAACGTTCTCCCAATCAAGAGTTGGTCATATCCGATTAATGTTTAGGCAGTTGAATGTGAGTTGGGCGACAAAATAAAAAGCCCGCTTGAGTAGCGGGCTTTATGACGTTTGTTTTTCTAAACTAGAAGTACACGTTAGCCCACCAAGAACTTGTCCAAGTGCGCCACCAAGCAAGATCTGCTGAGTTTGTCTTATTAAGACAAACAGCAACTTTCGCTTTTTGGTTCTGGTTAAATTCTTGTAACATAGTGAGCCTTAAATTACGTGCTTTGTATTTGTGTACTAGTTAACTAGTGCGAGAGTAAAAAGTCAACCCCAAAACAGCATTAAAACGACAAAAATATGAGAATTGATTTACATAGTCACACCACGGCGTCCGATGGTCGATTAGAACCGAAAGATTTAGTGGATAGGGCACTGGGTTTTGATATCGAGGTTTTGGCGATTACAGATCACGACACGGTTGACGGTTTAGCGCGTGCCAAACAATACGTTGAAGAGAACGACTTGCCGATAAAAATCATTAACGGTATTGAAATATCAACCGTTTGGCAGAATAAAGATATCCATATCGTTGGTTTGAATATTGATCCTGAAAATCCTGCATTAGCGGCATTGATTGAGCAACAAAAGCAACATCGTGTGGCTCGTTCTGAGCTGATCGCTTCTCGTCTGCAAAAGGCCACTCGTGAAGGGGTGTTAGAAGAAGTTCAGCAACTGGCTGGTGACGCGCCGATTACCCGAGCTCACTTTGCTAAGTGGTTAGTTGATAATGGTTATGCGAAAACCATGCAAATGGTTTTCAAAAAGTATCTCACTCGCAATAACCCAGGTTATGTACCGCCAAATTGGTGTTCAATGAAAGAGGCTGTCGATGCTATCCATGCCGCTGGTGGTAAAGCGGTATTGGCGCATCCGGGCAGATATCAGTTGACAGCAAAGTGGATTAAGCGTCTTCTAGCTGCGTTTGTTGAGGCTAACGGAGATGCAATGGAAGTTGCTCAACCGCAGCAAGCACAACAAGAAAGACGCAACTTGGCTGATTATGCTATACAATACAAACTATTAGCCTCTCAAGGCAGCGATTTTCACTATCCATCTCCTTGGATGGAATTAGGCAGAAACCTGTGGTTACCTGCAGGTGTTGAACCCGTTTGGAAAGATTGGGGCATCGATCCTTCGTTGGATGTATCCAAGTAACGTCAAGACGTTAGTTTCAGCGAGAATGACTTGGGTATAATGCTCAACAAGACGGCATTCAAGCTCCACAAAAATATAGAGCCGAGAGGCTCGATAATGAGGAATTACAATGAGCCAGTTTTTTTACGTTCATCCAGAAAACCCACAGGCTCGCTTGATCAATCAAGCAGTAGCAATCATTCGTAATGGCGGTGTCGTGGTTTACCCGACAGATTCAGGGTATGCACTTGGTTGCCAATTGGAGAACAAACAAGCGCTAGAGCGCATTTGTCAGATTCGTCGCTTAGATGATAAGCACAACTTCACGTTGTTGTGTCGCGATTTGTCAGAAATTTCTCTGTATGCGCGCGTGGACAACGGAGCATTCCGACTACTGAAAAACAACACTCCTGGTCCTTACACGTTCATCTTCAAAGGTACGAAGGAAGTTCCTCGTCGCTTGATGAATGCGAAACGTAAGACTATCGGTATTCGTGTGCCAAATAACCAAATCGCATTGGATCTTCTCGAAGCACTGGGTGAGCCATTGATGTCAACGTCATTGATTCTGCCTGGTAGCGATGTGACAGAGTCTGATCCGGAAGATATCCGCGACAAACTTGAACATGCAGTTGATGTGATCCTGAATGGTGGTTACTTAGGTGAGCAACCTACTACAGTGATTGACTTCAGCGAAGGTGATCCAGAAGTGGTGCGAATTGGTTCTGGCGATCCATCACCATTCGAATAAGTTGAAATACCAACATAAACAAAAGGAGGCTATCAGCCTCCTTTTTCATTATTTATACTTGAGCAGTGTTTACGCCGAGTAAAGATGGCTTATGCGAATTCGAAAATGTCGATACCGTGGTGTTCAGCATAGTTTATGTAAGCTGAATTAACGCCATTTAGCGTGACTTCTACGTTGTATTCTTCGTTAGAGAATACTGCCCAACCACATTCGTTGTAGCTAAGGGTCAGATCATCCGCCGAATCTAAGAAAGTATCGCGAATGCCATCACCATCTGTATCTTTACCCAAATCAAAGACCAGTTTGTCGTGGAAGATATTAAAGTCGAGAACATCGGCTTCTATCTCAATGTCATTGGAGGATACCGGTTGATCAGGAACTCCAATCGCCAGACGGTTGGTAAAGACAAATGTGTCGTCACCACAGCCCCCGCTCAACACTGACTCGCCATCGCCGATCACAAGCGTATCGTTACCCCAGCCCCCACTGAGGAAGTTGTTGCCTGAATAGTCGAAAATAACATCATCACCGCATCCACCGAACAATGAATCATTACCTAGACCTCCTGAGATGAAGTCATTCCCAAAACCGCCAGAAATAAAATCGTTGCCACGACCGCCTAGCAGAGTGTCGTCTCCCCAGCCGCCAAAAATATAATCATTGCCACCGTAGCCTACAAACTTATCGTTACCGCCAAATCCGAAAAAGATGTCGGTGGTTTCAGATCCTTTTGTTCCTGTTAAATCGTCATCTCCGGATGTGCCAAAAATCCAATTTAGGTCAAGATTTGTCTTAGACATTTTTTATTCCTTTTATCTGATTACCATAGCCAGCAAGCTAAATGGGTTATTGTTGTTATAACCCTGACAATTTTATCAGCTGAGACCGTTTGAAAGAGGATAGGAACGACCCATAATAGTTCGATTCTGCATAGGAATATCTCATACTTAGTAGGACAAAAGTTGGGCCGAGAGTTTGTCTTGAACGGTAAATTGTGGGCGGAGAATTGGCAGGATTTCACTTACATTAAATGCAAGAATCGCGTATAATGACCGACCGAAAAAATCCCATCTACATGGGTAACTTGCACAATGAAGGCCAATTCTGGTCTCGACGTCTGTGAAGACGACACATAGGTAGATAAATGAGCGAAAAGTTACAAAAAGTATTAGCACGTGCTGGACACGGTTCTCGTCGTGAGATCGAATCGTTAATTAAATCCGGACGCGTAAGCGTGAACGGTGTGGTCGCTAAACTTGGTGAAAGACTGGAAGATGAGAGCAGTGTAGTTCGTATCGATGGTCACATTGTATCTGCAAAGGTTCAAGAAGAAGTGATCTGTCGTGTACTTGCGTACTACAAGCCTGAGGGTGAGCTGTGTACTCGTCATGACCCAGAAGGCCGTCGCACGGTTTTCGACCGTCTGCCAAAAATTCGTGGCTCTCGTTGGATCTCTGTTGGTCGTTTGGATGCAAACACGTCTGGTCTGCTACTTTTCACTACTGATGGTGAATTAGCAAACCGTCTAATGCACCCAAGTCGCCAAGTTGAGCGTGAATACCTAGTGCGTGTGTTTGGTGAAGTAACCGAACAAAAAGTTCGTAATCTAGTAAAAGGGGTTGAACTGGAAGACGGTTTAGCTCGCTTTGAAGACGTTGTCTACGCAGGTGGTGAAGGTATGAACCACACTTTCTACGTAGTGATCAACGAAGGTCGTAACCGCGAAGTTCGTCGTCTATGGGAATCTCAAGAGTGTACCGTTAGCCGTCTGAAACGTGTTCGTTACGGTGATATCTTCCTAGACAAAAAACTGCCTCGTGGCGGTTGGATGGAACTGGATCTGAAAGAAGTAAACTACCTGCGTGAGCTTGTAGAACTTCGCCCAGAGAAAGAAACCATGCTAGATTTGAGCAAGGATAATACGTCACGTAAGCGTGAACGTGCTCGCAGCCAAAAAATCCGCCGCGCGGTTAAGCGCCATGAAGAACGTGTAAGCACGTCTAAAGGTCGCAGCAACAATCCTGCTCGTCGTAAGCCAAAGAAAAATGCTGGCGAACAAGGTGCACGCAACAAGCATCGTTAATCGAGAGCGAAAAACGAAAATCAGAAAGGCTTGCCAATTGGCAGGCCTTTTTCTTATACGCAAAAAGGCCATTTTTCTATCTTCGGTGATGTTTGAAGATAAAAAAACACCAGCACTAGGCTGGTGTTTTTATTCGTAAGAGAAGGAGCGTTAGTCGCGCTTCCAAAGCATATGGCAGAACTTATGTTCTGGGTCTCGGCTGATTAGCATACGAGCGAATACGTCATCAAGTACGTCATTTTCTTCGTTTACTAGGCCGATTCTAACTTCTGCATACACTTCTTTGTCGACCTCAAAGCCCACATGTTCAACCCAGTCTTCACCAGTTTCAACAAGTTCTGCGGCACCGCGATCTTCAAATTGAGCAGTAAACAGAATGACATCAGCTGGCTCTAGATTGTCTGGAGCCATTTCAAGGAAGATGTCGTACGCTGCGTCGATAACGTCGTCGTAAGAAATCAAATCAGACATGCTTATGCTCGGCTCATGTATTTACGTTCAGCAGTGTTGATAACTACACGGTCACCAGTTGCGATGTATTCTGGAACTTGAACCACTAGACCTGAAGCAAAACGCGCAGGTTTAGTACGAGCAGAAGCTGAAGCGCCTTTGATTGAAGGGTCAGTTTCTTCGATGACTAGTTCAACAGAAGAAGGCAGTTCAAGACCTACAGCAGAACCGTCCACAAGGATAATGTGAATACCTTGCGTGTCTTCGTTGATGAACAACATGTCGTCTTCAACTTCATTGTGTTTGAATGTGTACTGTGAGTAGTCTTCGTTATCCATAAAGATATGCTCATCGCCGTCAGCGTATGAGTACACAACTGCTCGTTTGTTCATCTCAACTGTTTCTACAACGTCATCAGACTTGTAACGCTCATCTACGCGTGCGCCAGTTGTTAGATCTGTACAACGCATTTTGTAGATTTTAGCGCCGCCACGACCGCCAGGAGTCGTTACTTCGATGTCTTTAACTAGAAGAGTTTTACCATTAGACTCGATTGCGAAGCCTTTTTTGATTTCACTTGCCTTTGGCATTGTATATTCCTATTCATACTTATTAAGCAAAACTCGCTGATTATAGCGCTAAGTTTGTTGTGTGGCACCAAAATTCATCGTGATTGTTGAATCAAGATTAAACGTTTGATTAGGGTTGATTCCGAATAGGGGCTAGGGGATCATAAGCGAATCTTACTGACAAACTTTGAGCGCGCTTTTTAATCCATGTCTCTTTCAGTTATCGATCCTAAACAACCTTTTCAACCAGAGTTTGCTCCTTTAATCAAAGAAGTGTTGATGTGCCTAAAAGGCGGTCTAGGGCAAAATCTTCACAGCGTTTATGTGTACGGAAGTGTTGCGCGAAAAACGGCAGTAGCAGGAAAGTCTAACCTAGATTTAGTTGTGGTGACAAAGTCGACGTTTGAGAACAACCGAGCGACGCTGCTCAATACTATAAAGTGGCGAGCTCAGCAAAATCATCCGCAAGTCAAGGGAGTGGCGATAAGAACGGCACTTGTTAGCGAAGTTGCCAATCTTGATAGCATTTTTACTTGGGGCTTTATGCTCAAGCACTGCTGTGTTTGTGTGCATGGTGATGACTTGGCTGATTGTTTTGGCGACTATGTGCCGAGTTGGGAAATTGCTAAGCACTGGAATATGGATGTTGAAGAATGGCTAGCGGTGTATCGAGCTAAGATTGTTCAGGCGACAAGCCTTGAGGAGCAAGTTCGTGCGCAGGTAGTCATCGCTAAAAAGTTATTAAGAGCTTCTTACTCTTTGGTGATGTATCGCGATAAGCGCTGGTTTGATGATCCAATAGAATGTGGTGAAGTGTTTTTGCAATATCATCCCGAGAAAAAACTGGAGGTTGACCGCCTCTGCATATTGTTATCTGGAAGGCCAATTCCCAAGCGTTCGGTCATTGGCCTAATTGATGCTTTCGGTGGCTGGCTCGTGAAGCAGTACCAAAAGACTGAGTTTCGTATTGGTTAGAACAGTCCCATCTGTGGTGCTGAGAGGGTTTCAAAGTCTGTGCCGATAAATGGCAGAATCGCATCTGCAACAGGCTTTAGCTGTTTGTCGATGTAGTGCTGGTAGTCGATAGGACTGTTACGGTATTCATGAGGCTCAGGGCCATTTAGGGTAATCAAATACTCTATGCGCCCACGATTTTGATACTGTAAAGGTCGGCCAAGCTTGGCATTAATGTCGTCGGCCAAACGTGCTGCACGCACTTGAGGTGGAATGTTTTTTTGGTACTCATGCAGCTTTCGGCGTAGTCGCTTTTGATAAACCAATTGGTCATCAAACTCCCCATTATTGGTTTTTTCTACTACTTCACGCACATAGTCACTCGGGTCTTCGCCGTGAAATACCATTCGATAGAGCGTGTTTTGGAATTTTTGCGCTAATGGCGTCCAGTCGGTACGTGCACTTTCTAGCCCTTTGAATACAATGCGCTCTTGCTCTCCTTCACCAATTAAACCCGCATAACGTTTTTTCGAGCCTGTTTCCGCGCCACGAATAGTTGGCATCAGAAACTTGCGGTAGTGAGTTTCATATTCAATTTCAAGCATTGAAGTGAGGTTGTACTCAGCGCGAAGATGCTCTTGCCACCAAGAGTTTATGTATTCAACCAAGTGATTGCCGACTTCATCCGCTTCCGCTTGGCTGTATGAACCATTCAAAGAGACAAATGTTGAGTCTGTATCTCCATAAATCACTTGATAGCCTTTGTTTTCAATCAGCACTTTAGTTTGCTTCATGATTTCATGCCCGCGCATGGTGATGCTGGAAGCTAATCGAGTATCAAAGAAACGACATCCCGATGAGCCCAATACGCCATAAAACGAGTTCATGATGATTTTGATTGCTTGAGAAAAAGCTTTCTCGTTGTTTTTCTTCGCAACATCTCGTGCCGCCCAAAGCTTTTCGATCATCTCTGGCAAAAAGTGTTTCGAACGATGAAACTGACCACCACGAAAACCAGGTACGGCTTGATCGTCATCCTTACCAATGTCCAGTAATAAACCCTCGACCAAACCCATAGGGTCGATCAAGAAAGAGCGAATAATAGAGGGATATAGACTCTTAAAATCCAGCACTAAAACTGAGTCATAAAGGTTAGGGATTGAGTCCATTACGTAACCGCCGGGACTCGCAATCCAGTTTTCAGGGTGCAAATTGGGTGCGACGTAACCTGCTCGATGAATTTGTGGCAAATAAAGATTGGTGAACGCCGCGACTGAGCCTCCGACGCGATCCAACTCAACCCCCGTCAACCTCGACCGTTCAATAGCAAACGCGAGGAGATGAGTGTGTTCGAAGATTTTGTTTACCAGCACGCAGTCTTGCAGGTTGTATTTGGCAAGTGAAGGCTTATCGGAGCGATACATGCGATTGATTTCGTCCATACGGTCATGCACGTTATGGATCTCTTTGCCTTCACCGAGTAATTCTTGTGAAACCGATTCTAATGACCAAGATCGAAAGTGATAAGTCGCGGTTTTTAGTGTATCGATGCCATCGAGTACTACACGTCCGGGAATTGAGATAAACCCCTGTTGGCTTTGGGATGAGCTACGAAAGAAGCTTGGCTGATCAGCGCGACCCAACATCAACTTCATGTTGTGCCATTCCGCACGTTTATGAAGGAGACGAAAATCGAAGTCGATAACGTTCCAACCAACAATAACATCAGGATCGAACGACTTAAACCAAGCAATCAATGCTTCGAGTAGTGCTTTTTCATTTTGAACCCATTGAATATTTGTTTCAGCTGGTTCTGGTTCCCCAATCATAATGACTCGAGAGTCATGAGGGCTATCCAAACCGATGGAGTATAGAATGCCTTTTTCTGAACACTCCAAGTCTAGCGAAACGACATGCAACTTAGGCTCATAGTCACCACTTCGACACTTTGCATTCTGGATACGATGAAAGCCATTTCGCGATTGCTGATGACCTGTAAACTCCACACTCCCTTTAATAAAGCGCTCCATTAGATAGCGGTCAGCGAGTCGTATATCGCCTTCGTAAGTCACGATATCTTGCTGTGAGAGCAGATCTTGTAATACGAGTGCTTCTTTGGTTACTTTCGTATAGCAAGCTGCGAGAGGGGTATGCTCGAACGTTTTCAGTTCAAGAGTTCGAATTTCAACTTGAATACTTTTCGATAGCGCCAGGTTTTGGGTTTGCTCAATGTGCTCTTGAGCGATGAAGAACACGGGTTTCTCTCCATTGATCAATAGTTGAGTCGGACCTGCTTCTGTCGCGAGCCACAACTCTATCTGAGTTTGGCCTTTGATGTCTCGTGCTTGGCGAGTAAGTAGGAAACCTTGTTGGATGTTCAAAAGAGAGAAACCTTATAAATTTTTCAAGTCGCCATTCTAACATTATGGACTGTAAAAATAACCAGTAATAGAAAATGGAATTAGATACTTCTGCATAGTTACTTCTGGCTTGTTTAATCGGAGGTTTTTAGCAATTACAAATGGCTTAAAAAAGGATTTCTAGTCAACGATTTCTGTATGTTAAACCACCAGATCTGCCAGTTGTTTTCTCGTTTGCAAGTTAAGTGATTCTCATATATCGAGGTTATATGGATATAGATACTTGATTTGTTGGGGGTAATGTTGTTAATTAGTTTTTCCTAGATTTCGGCTCTGCACATCACGCTCTGAAATAATAGAGTGGTTTATGAATAAGTTCTTGCTAAAGTTTGCGTTTCAGCACATATTCATAGAAAGCAATTTTTTGCCAAATACGTTAGTATATAGGCAGTCATACTGATATCCACATTTAGTAAAGTTATGTGGGTGCAGAGCCAATAAAAAGTGTGGAGATACAAGTTTGATTAATGTTTTCCTTGTAGATGATCACGAGCTGGTTCGCACAGGGATACGACGTATTATTGAAGACGTCCGTGGAATGAACGTAGCAGGAGAAGCTGACAGCGGTGAAGATGCAGTAAAATGGTGTCGCAGTAATCATGCTGACGTCGTTTTAATGGACATGAACATGCCTGGGATTGGCGGCTTGGAAGCCACCAAGAAAATTCTTCGCGTGAATCCAGATGTGAAAATCATCGTACTAACCGTTCATACGGAAAATCCGTTTCCAACCAAAGTGATGCAGGCTGGTGCTTCTGGTTATTTAACCAAAGGTGCAGGGCCGGATGAAATGGTAAATGCAATTCGTGTGGTCAATAGTGGGCAGCGTTACATCTCTCCAGAGATAGCGCAGCAAATGGCATTGAGCCAGTTCTCACCTGCCTCTGAAAACCCATTTAAAGATTTGTCCGAACGTGAACTGCAAATCATGCTTATGATCACGAAAGGTCAGAAAGTAACGGATATTTCTGAGCAACTTAACTTAAGTCCAAAGACAGTCAACAGCTACCGCTATCGACTGTTTAGCAAGCTGGACATTAATGGTGACGTTGAGTTAACACACTTAGCGATTCGCCACGGAATGCTGGACACCGAGACCCTTTAGTGTGAATCCTCCTTTCGATTCGGCTTCCTTTCTCAAGACAGTAACTCATCAGCCCGGCGTGTACCGCATGTACAACGCCGATGCTGTTGTTATTTACGTCGGTAAAGCCAAAGATCTTCAAAAACGCCTTTCTAGTTACTTTCGCAAAAAAGTCGACAGTGAAAAAACACGCGCTTTGGTGAGCAATATTGCCAAAATAGATGTCACGGTGACGCATACCGAGACAGAAGCGCTGATTCTTGAACACAATTACATCAAGCAGTATTTACCGAAATACAACGTGCTTCTGCGTGATGATAAATCGTACCCTTATATATTCATTAGCGGTCATAAACATCCGAGATTGTCGATGCACCGTGGGGCCAAGAAGCGTAAAGGCGAGTATTTTGGTCCTTACCCTGACTCAGGGGCGGTACGAGAAACGCTGCACTTGCTGCAAAAAATATTTCCTGTTAGACAGTGTGAAGATACGGTTTACTCCAATCGAACGCGCCCTTGCTTGATGTATCAAATTGGTCGCTGCGCTGGCCCGTGTGTTAGCTCGATTATCTCAGATGAAGAGTATGCTGAGCTGGTGGGTTTTGTTCGTCTATTTCTGCAAGGTAAAGATCAGCAAGTACTGAAGCAGTTGATAGAGAAAATGGAGGTTGCTAGTCAGCAACTTCGGTTTGAAGACGCGGCAAAGTTTCGTGATCAGATACAAGCGATAAGACGAGTCCAAGAACAGCAATATGTATCGGAAGACAGCATGGACGATATGGATGTGCTGGGTTTTGCGCAAGAGAACGGCATTGCTTGCATCCACATATTGATGATTCGTCAGGGTAAAGTGTTAGGCAGTCGCAGTCATTTCCCTAAGATTCCTCAAAACACGAGCCAACAAGAGGTATTCGATAGCTTTTTGACTCAGTACTACCTGAGCCACAATGAGGCGCGAACAATCCCATCTCGAATAATACTGAACCAAGAGTTGGCCGACGATCTCGAACCCATTCAAAAAGCACTGAGTGAAGTCGCAGGACGTAAGGTTCATTTTCATACTTCTCCGACTGGTGCGAGAGGGAGATATCTTAAGCTGTCTAATACCAATGCACTTACTGCCATCACGACAAAAATCAACCATAAGATGACGATCAACCAACGTTTCAAAGCACTTCGCGAGACGCTGGGAATGGAGTCTATTATGAGGATGGAGTGTTTTGATATTTCCCATACGATGGGCGAGAGCACTATCGCATCATGTGTGGTCTTCAACAACGAAGGTCCGGTAAAGCAAGAATACCGACGCTATAACATTACTGGAATCACGGGTGGCGATGATTATGCAGCGATGGGGCAGGCGTTAGAGCGGCGCTACTCAAAGCAGTTGGACGTAGAAAAAATCCCTGACATCATCTTTATTGATGGTGGTAAAGGTCAGTTAAATCGTGCGCATGAAATCATCGCCCAGTATTGGGGAGATTGGCCTAAGCGACCAATCATGATTGGTATTGCCAAAGGTGTAACACGTAAACCTGGCCTTGAAACCTTAATTACGGTTGATGGCGAAGAGTTCAACTTACCAAGTGATGCTCCAGCCTTACACTTGATTCAACATATTCGCGATGAGAGTCATAATCATGCGATTGCGGGTCACAGAGCGAAACGTGGTAAAACTCGACGTACAAGCGCGTTGGAGGGGATTGAAGGTGTTGGGCCAAAACGACGCCAAGCTTTATTGAAATACATGGGTGGATTGCAGGAACTTAAGCGCGCAAGTGTTGAAGAAATCGCCAAAGTGCCGGGAATTAGTCACTCTTTAGCAGAAATTATTTTCCAAGCATTGAAACAATAAGGAAAATCCAGCAACATAAACACGCAATGTGTAAGAGAATAATAAAATGCGTTTGAATATCCCGAACATTCTGTCCCTTCTTAGACTGTTCTTAATCCCTGTATTCGTAGTTGTCTTCTATCTGCCTTATTCTTGGGCGCCCTTTGCGGCAGCAATGGTGTTCTGGGTTGCAGGTTTTACCGACTGGTTAGATGGCATGCTAGCTCGTAAACTTGGCCAAACTTCAAGGTTTGGTGCGTTTATCGATCCAGTCGCTGATAAAGTACTGGTTGCGACAGCGTTGATTTTGATTACAGAGCACTACCACACTATTTGGGTAACTATCCCTGCTGTAACCATGATTGCGCGAGAGATTATCATCTCTGCATTGCGTGAATGGATGGCTGAAATCGGTAAACGCGCAAGTGTCGCTGTATCCTGGGTTGGTAAAGTAAAAACAGTTTCTCAGATGTTTGCATTATGGGTTCTGATTTGGCGCTATGACGAATGGATGGTTTGGCTAGGCTTTGCCGCTCTGTACGTCGCTACATTCCTAACATATTGGTCGATGGTTCAGTATCTTGCAGCAGCAAAAGATGATTTGCTGAACGAAGAACATCACTAAACGAGATTAAGAAAGCAGGTCGCTATGCCTGCTTTTTTTGTGCATTTCGAATGACTTTCTAAAAATAGAAATGTGATCTTAATCTTGTTTTTTGTTCAGTCGGTGTTTGTTAGATTTGTAATTGTCCAATTATCTCTACTTGAAATGTCGAGAACCTACCTTAGCAGCGGGTGCTGAGTAGCCATAAACTCAAGATAAACAAGTGTAATTGGTCATGTTTTCGTATCAAAACTAATCAATCTACAGTCTTTCGCACAAAATCTGGTCAAACGATTTAAAAAAATAAAAATAGTGTTGACTCGATCGCTCGAATCCGTAGAATGCATCCCGTACCCAAGAGAGCACGGCTTGAAAGGGTAGTGAAAAAGCGATGCTTACTTCACAAATGAGGCGCCTTGGCAGAGTGGCTATGCAGCGGATTGCAAATCCGTGGACCTCGGTTCGACTCCGGGAGGCGCCTCCATTATTCTTTTTAGAATAAATGCGACACTAGCTCAGTTGGTAGAGCGCAACCTTGCCAAGGTTGAGGTCACGAGTTCGAACCTCGTGTGTCGCTCCAAATTATAGATATGGCGTTATGCGGTATCAGATGGTGTTTTACTTTTCTGTAAAGGCATCACAAAGAATATTTGTGTGCCCTGGTGGTGGAATTGGTAGACACAAGGGATTTAAAATCCCTCGACGTTCGCGTTGTGCCGGTTCAAGTCCGGCCCGGGGCACCATCTTAAATCTGCGACACTAGCTCAGTTGGTAGAGCGCAACCTTGCCAAGGTTGAGGTCACGAGTTCGAACCTCGTGTGTCGCTCCAGATTGATAAGCCCAGCTTTTTAGCTGGGCTTTTTCGTATTTGTTGTTTCTCAACAACTTCAACAAGTAAGTCCAACTCTCGCCAAACAAATAAATGCAAATTCTAGGCTATCTGGGAAACCAGTTCTTTTAAATTCACATCCACACTATTCAACCAGTTTTATTTATGACTTTGTTAGATGCATATCGACAGAACAAGATAAATTCACCTCTATCAGGTAAGTTATTGAGATCAGAATAAGAATGGTTTTGTTGTGATCGCTGTCAACTTATGAATTGTGAAAAGTCGTTGCCAGAAGATTTTATTTTGTGATAAATTCGCGCGCAATCTCGGAGCGTAATTTATGACGCTAGTTCTCTGGGGGATACGCGTAGTGACCATTCAAGCTGATTGTGACACTACGTAGGGTAGGTATCGGTAAAGCCATTTGTCGATAGACGGGATACTAATGCTGTAAATGCAGCATGTTAATGGGAAACCCAACATTGAAACCTTTGAATAAACACACACTAATCAGCTTCATACTGCCGAAATGTCCTGTTTTACAAAACGGTTGCATTACGGAACCTTGATTAATTCCCAGCACAAATAAAAGTCACCGATGTTGTGACTGACTATCTGTATTTGTCTTTTACGTAGCGACAAATGCGGAGGTTTACCTATATCTCCTGTAATTAAATTCAAACGAAAATAAATACAGGTTCGAGAATTATTACAATTCAAGGGATTAAGTAGTATGAGCACTGCCTTTGAAGTCGATAACACTATCGCAAACATTTTTTCTTCTCAGGTTCCTTTTGTTGAGGGAACGTATGACTTAACGCCGGATCAAGTTCTATTAGAACAGGCGGAGCATGAATCTGAGGTTCGTTCTTATCCACGTCGTCTACCGATTGCGATAAAGCAAGCATATGGCTGTTTGGTAGAAGATACTCGTGGTCAAGTCTTCCTAGATTGTTTAGCTGGTGCTGGTACTTTAGCGTTGGGTTACAACCATCCTGAAATTAACCAAGCGTTGAAAGAGCAGTTAGACTCTGGTCTGCCTTATCAAACTCTTGATATTGCCACTTCTGCTAAAACTCACTTTATTAAGTCTGTTAAGTCTTTTCTTCCTCAAGAGCTGGGCGATAACTGTGTTATTCAGTTCTGTGGACCATCGGGTGCTGATGCGGTTGAAGCTGCGATCAAGCTAGCGAAACAAACGACAGGTCGTAATACCATGTTTGCTTTCCGTGGGGCATATCACGGTATGACAAACGGTACGATGGGCATGATGGGTAATTTAGGAACAAAAGCGCGTCGTACTGGCTTAATGTCAGATGTGCACTTTATGCCTTTCCCATACAACCTACGCTGTCCATTTGGTCTTGGCGGTGACGAAGGTGCGAAAGCAAGCATTCGTTATATCGAGCGTTTATTGAACGATGATGAAGCGGGTATCATGAAACCTGCTGCGATCATCGTAGAGCCAGTTCAAGGTGAGGGCGGTGTAATTCCTGCTCCAGCATTCTGGTTGCGCGAACTACGTCGTATTTGTGATGAGCACGGTATCCTGTTGATTTTTGATGAAATCCAGTGTGGTGTGGGTAAATCTGGTTACAACTTCGCTTTCGAAGAAGCGGGTATCGTGCCTGATGTATTGTGTCTTTCTAAAGCGATTGGCGGCGGCTTGCCAATGTCACTGCTTGTGATCAATAAGCAACACGATACGTGGAAGCCAGGCGAGCACACGGGCACATTCCGTGGTAACCAACTTGCAATGGTTTCAGGTGCTAAAGCGCTTGAAATTATCCAACGTGACAACCTTGTTGAGCATGCGAACGTTGCTGGCCAATACCTACGTTTTGGTCTGGAAAGCATCCAAAAACGTGTTAACTGTATTGCTGAAGTTCGTGGCAAAGGCTTGATGCTAGGCGTTGAAATCAAGAATCCTAACGGCGAGCTTAACAAGTTTGGTGAACCTCTTGCTGACGGTCAGTTGACCCTAGCGATTCAACGTGCTGCGCTTGAGCGTGGTTTGATGGTTGAGAAAGGCGGCCGCGAAGGTTCTGTTATTCGCTTCCTTCCACCACTTATCATTTCATTCGAACAGATTGACTTCGCATTACGTGTGCTTGAAGAAGCGATCATCGCCGCAGGCGGTAGCCACGTTGAAGCTGTACCACAAGAAGAGTGGAAAAAGCACTTCATCCATACCGGTGAACTAGGCAGTGCTGAGTTTGCATCAGTCATGAGTCACACAACTGCTGCAATGAAGTCAGTGTTTGAACAAGTTAACGCACCATACTCAGGTATGGAGCCTAAAGCGTTAGAAGATGCGATCAACGCGGTTGACCTAGACAACAAAAATGCGCCACTTAAATCCGTAATCGATGATGCGGCAGAGCTGGTGGCAAAGAACGCTATCTTCACTCAACACCCTGATTGTATCGCGCATTTGCATACGCCTCCTTTAATGCCGGCTGTTGCAGCAGAGGCGATGATTGCAGCACTGAACCAATCAATGGATTCATGGGACCAAGCATCTTCTGCAACTTACGTTGAGCAAAAAGTGGTCAATTGGCTGTGTGGCAAGTACGACTTAGGCGAAAAAGCCGATGGTATTTTCACTAGCGGTGGTACTCAAAGTAACCAAATGGGTTTGATGCTGGCACGTGATTGGATCGCAGATAAGCTAAGTGGTCACTCAATCCAGAAGCTAGGTCTGCCTGACTACGCTGACAAACTTCGCATCGTATGTTCTAAGAAATCACACTTCACAGTTCAAAAGTCTGCATCTTGGATGGGGCTTGGTGAGAAAGCGGTGATGACTGTGGATGCAAACGCTGATGGCACCATGGATATCACGAAGCTAGATGAAGTGATTGCGCAAGCGAAAGCTGAAGGGCTAATTCCATTTGCGATTGTTGGTACTGCGGGTACGACGGATCACGGTGCAATTGATGACCTAGACTTCATCGCCGACATGGCAGTCAAGCACGACATGTGGATGCATGTGGATGGTGCTTACGGTGGTGCGCTGATCCTTAGCAGTCATAAGTCTCGCCTGAAAGGCGTTGAGCGCGCTCACTCTATCAGTGTCGATTTCCACAAATTGTTCTACCAAACAATCAGCTGTGGCGCACTTTTGGTGAACGACAAGTCGAACTTTAAGTTCTTGCTTCATCACGCAGATTACTTGAACCGTGAGCACGATGAGCTACCAAACTTGGTCGATAAATCCATCGCGACAACCAAACGTTTCGATGCATTGAAAGTCTTTATGACCATGCAAAACGTGGGTCCGAAGGCACTGGGTGACATGTACGATCATCTACTCGCTCAAACGCTTGAAGTGGCTGACATGATCCGTACAAACGATCAGTTTGAACTACTAGCAGAGCCTTCACTGTCGACGGTATTGTTCCGTGCAACACACGAAACAGCAGATCTTGATGAACTGAACAAAGCGCTACGTTTAGAAGCGTTGACTCGCGGTATCGCGGTATTGGGTGAAACCATTGTCGACGGTAAAACCGCGCTTAAATTTACGATTTTGAACCCGTGTCTAACGACTGCGGACTTTGAATCTTTGCTCTCTAAAATCAATATGCTAGCAGTTGAGCTAGTTTAACAAAGGTAACGGAAAACTATGGCAATTCTACAGATTGGTGCAGGCGGCGTTGGCTGGGTAGTTGCACACAAAGCAGCACAAAACAACGACGTTCTGGGTGATATCACAATCGCATCACGTACCGTAGGTAAGTGTGAGAAAATCATCGAATCGATTCAGAAGAAAAACAATCTGAAAGATTCAACTAAGAAACTAGAAGCTCGTGCAGTAAATGCTGACGACGTAGATTCTCTTGTTGCTTTGATTGAAGAAGTGAAACCGGACCTAGTTATCAACGCGGGTCCTCCTTGGGTAAACATGCCAATCATGGAAGCGTGTTACCGAGCAAAAGTTTCATACCTAGATACATCAGTTGCGGTTGACCTATGTTCAGAAGGTCAACAAGTCCCTGAAGCTTACGATTGGCAATGGGGCTACCGTGAGAAGTTCGAAGAAGCGGGCATCACTGGCATCTTAGGCGCTGGTTTCGATCCTGGCGTAGTTTCTGTGTTTGCAGCATACGCAGTAAAACACCTGTTCGACGAGATCGACACAATCGACGTGATGGATGTAAACGCGGGTGACCACGGTAAGAAGTTTGCAACGAACTTTGACCCAGAAACCAATATGCTAGAGATCCAAGGTGACTCTTTCTACTGGGAAAATGGCGAGTGGAAGCAAGTACCTTGTCACTCACGTATGCTTGAGTTCGAATTCCCGAACTGTGGCTCACACAAAGTGTACTCAATGGCGCACGACGAAGTGCGTTCAATGAAAGAGTTCATCCCTGCGAAGCGTATTGAGTTCTGGATGGGCTTCGGTGATCGTTACCTTAACTACTTCAACGTAATGCGCGACATCGGCCTACTAAGTCCAGATCCGCTAACGCTGCACGATGGCACAGTAGTACAGCCTCTTCATGTATTGAAAGCACTACTACCAGATCCAACGTCTTTAGCACCGGGTTACACAGGCCTAACGTGTATCGGTACTTGGGTTCAAGGTAAGAAAGACGGTAAAGAGCGTAGCGTATTCATCTACAACAACGCTGACCACGAAGTGGCATACGAAGATGTCGAGCATCAAGCGATTTCTTACACAACAGGTGTACCAGCGATCACAGCCGCACTTCAATTCTTCCGTGGCAAGTGGGCTGACAAAGGCGTGTTCAACATGGAGCAGCTAGACCCAGATCCGTTCCTAGAAACAATGCCAGAAATCGGTCTAGATTGGCATGTTCAGGAGTTGGAACCAGCTCAAGGGTTACCAGTCATCCACGAGCTTAAAAAATAAGCAGGTAAGCTCAGGCTAATCTTGAATTAACTAAATCTAAGCCGATGCAACAGCGTCGGCTTTGTTCGATTTTATAGTGCCTTCGTTCAGGCGAAAGCACTCAAGGTATTAACATGCAACACAATGAACTAAAAACTCCGTACTTCATGATCAATGAAGACAAGCTGATTGCGAACCTAGAGAAAGCGAAACAGCTCAAAGAAATCTCAGGTGTAAAGCTTGTGCTAGCACTGAAGTGTTTCTCTACTTGGGGTGTGTTTGACATCATCAAGCCGTACTTAGACGGCACAACCAGCTCCGGCCCATTCGAAGTAAAACTTGGATACGAAACGTTTGGTGGCGAAACGCACGCCTACAGTGTGGGTTACAGCGAAGATGACGTACGTGAAGTCGCAGACATCTGTGACAAAATGATTTTCAACTCGCAATCTCAACTTGCAGCTTACCGCCACATTGTTGAAGGCAAAGCGTCGATTGGTTTACGTTTAAATCCGGGCGTGAGCTACGCGGGTCAAGACCTCGCAAACCCTGCGCGCAAATTCTCTCGCTTAGGTGTACAAGCTGATCACATCAAACCTGAAGTATTTGAAGGTATTGATGGCGTGATGTTCCATATGAATTGTGAAAACAAAGATGTGGACGCGTTTATCGGCCTATTAGATGCGATTTCAGAGCAGTTTGGCGAATACCTAAACAAGCTGGATTGGGTGAGCATGGGTGGCGGCGTATTCTTCACGTGGCCGGGTTACGATATTGAGAAGCTAGGTCTAGCGTTAAAAGCATTCTCTGAGAAGCACGGCGTGCAAATGTACCTAGAGCCGGGTGAAGCCATCATCACTAAGACGACAGATCTAGTGGTTACTGTGGTCGATATCGTTGAGAACGTGAAGAAGACAGCAATTGTTGACTCTGCAACTGAAGCACACCGTCTTGATACGCTGATTTACAATGAACCAGCTTCCATTCTAGAGGCATCTGACAACGGCGAGCACGAGTACGTGATTGGTTCGTGTTCATGTCTTGCCGGTGATCAGTTCTGTGTGGCGAATTTTGATCAGCCACTAGAGATTGGTCAACGTCTGCACATTCTAGACAGCGCAGGTTATACGATGGTGAAACTAAATTGGTTTAATGGTCTACGTATGCCTTCTGTTTACTGTGAGCGTTCAAGCGGCGAGATTCAAAAGCTGAATGAGTTTGACTACTCAGACTTCAAACGCTCACTGTCACAGTGGTCTGTGAAGTAACGTTTTTCTCATGCTTACAATGACAAAGAGCAGCTATTTATAGCTGCTCTTTTTCTATGAATAAAAGACTAAATCGACTAGCTTTCAATAATCACTCTGGTGTCTTCGCTGAGCGCTTCTAACTCGTTCGCCACATCTTCGATTTCCAATTCGCTTGGCAGCTTGATAGCCATTTTTGCGCTGAACAAGCTAGAACTCACACCGCCACCCCCAGCAATAAATACGCGTTGGCAATCCATATCTAAAATAGAGATGCCCTGTGCGTCCAGAACGTGAGTGATTTCATTGACGATACCTGCACGGTCATTGGAATCGAGACGAAGTTGGAAAATGGTATCTTCTTTGTGTGAGTGAGGCTCTGAATCCACAAATTTAACTACTAGAGTCTGGCAGGCTGAAAACGCTTCTTTCACCGTGTCCGCGTTTTCTTCAGGTAACTCAACTTTTATCACCCCAGCGACTTGGTCTTCAATAAAGTTCACTTTACTGATTAACCATTTGCCTCCGTTTTCATGAGTAACAGCAGCCAGTTGTTTGATAGTCGCCGGTGATGCTTGACCGACAAAGTTAACGATAAACACAGTGTTCATGATGTCCCCTCCTGGAATAAGGTTTGGACGCAGTGCGGTGGAACGCATCGCTTAAGTTATTGGAATAAGTCCTTTTCTTCAGTGTAGGTCCTAGGAAGGGGTTATGTTTGATAGAAGTCAATTTTTCACACTAATTCGCGAAGCAAATAATCAAAACAGTGCACTAGATACAAAAAGAGCAGCCGTTTGGCTGCTCTTCATTAATGTCGTTCAATATGGTTGGCTTAGAACGTTACTTTCAGCTCTACGCCGTAAAACTGACTGTCGTAGCTTGCACCTGCGTCCATGGCAAACTTCGCAACATCTTGATTGCCGAACCAAGGTGAGGAGTTGAATTTCAATTCAGCGCTGCCGCCCCATGCGTCAGTCACCCAGTGGTGGATATGACCAACAGGGTTTAGGAAGAAGAGAGAAACGTCGCCTGCAGTTTCTGAACCTAACACTTCGCCGCCATTTGCTACGATGTCTTGCTCTGCTGTTAGCATCATTTCACCCACGACCGCACCAAAGAATGGCGTGATAAAGATGTCCTGCCAAGAAGGGACTTCTGCAAACGCTTCAACACCGTATTCCCAGAAGAAAGTAGACATGGTGGCAGAGTACAAGAATGATTCAAATTCGTTGTAACCTGCATGTCTTGCCGCTGTGTAGTAAACACCGCCAAAGTATGGGTGCATGATGTAGTTTAGGAAGTGTTCGTCACGGTCCCATACCGGGCCATCAGAAACGTTATCTTTCCATTTGCTACCCAGCTTACTCATGTCGCGGTCTTCTTCGTCCCACTTCGTAATGCTTTCAGGAAGAAACGTCATCAAACCAACAGTAGCCACACTCAGGCCAAGAATGGTGTACGTCTGGCCCATTAGGTAATCCCAGTCCTTATCTTGAGGAACGATAAGGTGTCTAGGCTGAAGGCCTGCGTCAAGATTTAAAGAATCATCGTTATTCTGTTCAAAAGCAAGACTGCGATTTTGAGATTCGAAGGTGTACAGATTGGTTGTTTCGCAGTAACCTGACATACAATCAGGCGTGTAAGAAAACTCTGAGTGGCGGCTCATATCGTACTGGCTCGCGTTAGCAACGGCCGACGTCGTCAGTAAGAGTCCTGCGAGAGTCTTCTTGAACATGGATGATTTTGACACAAAGGTCTCCGAGTTAATGGTTTGATGATCGGGCTCACAATTATCCCTTAAAAGAAAACCCATTTAAATACTTGACCTTAATTTAATCCCAACAAATTGACTAAGCGATTAGTCTGATAAAAAGAAAACGATATAAGTGCTCCGTATAGAAATAGAATTGTGCTTATGTTCAGGAGTCAGTTGTGAAAATTGCAATGCTAAGTACTGGTGAGGAAGTGCTTCACGGAGATATTGTTGATACTAACGCGGCGTGGCTGTCGAGTTTGTTTTATCAGCATGGGTTTGGTTTAACCAAACGATCCACTGTGGGAGACAAGCAGTCGAGCTTAATCGAAGAGTTTTTAATGCTGAGCTTCAACAATGACGTAGTCATTGTTAGCGGTGGATTGGGGCCAACGACCGACGACATGAGCGCCGCAGCGGCAGCGAAAGCGGCTGAGTGCAAACTGGTATTGTTTAAAGAATGGCTAGAGCAACTGGAGAGCATGTATGCTCGGCGTGGCATTCCTATGCCTGATAGCAATTTAAAACAAGCCATGCTACCTGAAATCGCAGAAATTTTAGACAATCCTATTGGCACGGCATGTGGCTTTAAAATGCTGATCAATGACGCGATTTTTTATTTTACTCCTGGTGTACCAAGCGAATTCAAATTGATGGCAGAAACACAAATTTTGCCTGATCTTCGAAGAGTATTTCCTGATGTAAAAGGTTCATGCTGTAGTCGAATCTACACTTTTGGTCTTTCTGAATCTGGGATCTCGGATAAGTTGGATCAGCTAAAACTGCCACAAGGCTATGAGCTTGGGTATCGCTCTTATCTGCCTTTTATTGAAGTGAAGCTGTTTGGCCCGGCAGATCAGCTTGAACAACGTTTGAAGCTGATGCAGTTGATCAACAAGCACCTCGAAAGCAATACGGTTAGCATCGACCTTCCGATGGTTGAGCATGTAGGACAACTGCTGGCGGATAAAGATCTCACGCTTTCTGTGTCTGAAAAAAGCAGTGCTGGATATTTAACCTACTGGTTAAACAGTGATGAAAATGCAGAAAAGCAATTGGGTCACGGTTGGGTGCTGGCAGGGCGTAACCAAACAGTAAACCATGAGGGCGATCCATTGGCTGCGACATTTGCGTTAGCGGGAGCGACTCGCGAAAAGTGCGCTACCGATTTAGCATTAGTGACCGGACAGGTTGAAGGTGGGGTATTTTCTGTCGCCTTGTCTACACCATCAGGTGAATGGGGCGCGTCTTATAAGTTAGCGAAAAAGTATCAACGTGACGACCAAGTGAAAGTGATCAGCACCGCAGCGCTGGATTTATTACGCCGTTACTTAGAGCGAAAACCTATGTTTGCCCACTATGCGTTTTTAGAGAAAGTGAAAGAGATGCATATTCCTAACAGCGTACTTTAGGCTATTCACCATCTACAGATAACAAAAAGCCAAGGCGATCGCCTTGGCTTTTTCGTGTTTCTTCGTCTGGAACTATGCGCGCTTTTCTTTCATCGCGTAGTTCACACCAGTCAGCGAAACGCTTGATTTGGCTTTACAGATACAAGGGAGAATCTCATCACCTTGCGTGTAAGCCATGGCAAAACCAACATACTCCACTTCACCAGATTCCAACTTACAACGACATGCACCGCAGTGACCGTCGCGACAGTTGTATTCTGGAAGTAAGCCCGCCTGTTCCATGGTCTCCAAAATGGTATTGGATGGGTTGGATTCAATGCTAACAAGTTTGTTGATTTTGATGGTTGGCATTACAGCTCAAACCCTTCAAAGTCGTCTGCGCGAACTTCGTTGTCAATCTGACCGACTAGGTAAGACGAAATTTCCGCTTCTTGAGGCGCTACTTGAACATTATCTGAAGACAACCAAGCGTTAATCCATGGGATTGGGTTGGTTGTTGCTTCTGGGTACGCTGCTGGTAGGCCTACTGCTTGCATACGGATGTTGGTGATGTACTCAACGTATTGGCTCAGGATGTCTTTGTTCAAGCCGATCATTGAACCGTCTTTGAACAAGTACTCTGCCCATTCCTTCTCTTGCTCTGCCGCTTCTTTGAATAGGTCAAAACAGTCTTGTTTTGCTTCTTCTGCGATTTGCATGAATGAGAAGTCATCTTGACCGTTACGTAGCAGATTGATCATGTGCTGCGTGCCATTCAAGTGAAGCGCTTCATCACGAGCGATCAGCTTGATGATTTTCGCGTTACCTTCCATTAGCTCACGCTCTGCGAAAGCGAATGAACAAGCGAAACTTACGTAGAAACGGATTGCTTCTAGTGCGTTTACAGACATCAGACAGATGTACAGTTTCTTCTTAAGATCGTACAGGCTCACTTTAACCGTTTCGCCGTTCAAAACGTGCTCACCTTCACCGTAACGGTGGTAGTCATTTGTCGCTTGGATCAGGTCATCGTAGTAGTGTGCGATGTCTTTAGCACGTTTCAGAATGTGCTCGTTCTCTACGATGTCGTCAAATACAACACTTGGATCATTCACGATGTTACGGATGATGTGTGTGTATGAACGAGAGTGAATCGTTTCAGAGAAAGACCAAGTTTCAATCCATGTTTCTAGCTCAGGAAGAGAAACAAGTGGAAGTAGTGCCACGTTTGGGCTACGACCTTGGATTGAGTCTAGAAGCGTTTGGTACTTCAAGTTAGAGATGAAGATGTGCTTCTCGTGGTCTGGCAGTTTGTTGTAGTCGATACGATCGCTAGATACGTCAACTTCTTCTGGACGCCAGAAGAAAGACAGTTGCTTTTCGATAAGCTTTTCGAAAATTTCGAATTTTTGTTGGTCGTAACGAGCAACGTTTACTGATTGACCAAGGAACATAGGTTCTTTTAGTTGGTCATTTTTGTTCTGGTTAAAAGTACTGTAAGCCATAATGCCTCAATTCCTTTTAGACCTCCCCATAAGGGGAGGTGTTCGATATTCTGTTACTGCGGATTGTTAGGGTAGGGAAGATTAAATCTTACAACCGCCGCCTGCACAATCGTCATCTTGTGGTTGAACTGCGTCTTTCTGGTCGTCTTTCGCACCATCACGAGTGTTATGGTAGTAAAGCGTCTTAACACCAAACTTATACGCTGTAAGTAGGTCTTGAAGAAGTTTCTTCATTGGAACCTTGCCCGTCTCGTAACGCGATGGGTCGTAGTTTGTGTTTGCAGAGATCGCTTGGTCAACGAATTTCTGCATGATGCCCACAAGGTGAAGGTAACCGTCGTTAGAACCGATATTCCAAAGCAGTTCGTAGTTGTTTTTCAGTTCTGTGAACTCAGGAACAACTTGCTTCAAGATACCATCTTTCGATGCTTTTACAGATACGTAACCGCGTGGTGGCTCAATACCGTTTGTAGCGTTCGAGATCTGAGAAGAGGTCTCAGAAGGCATTAGCGCTGTCAGTGTTGAGTTACGAAGACCGTGTTCCATGATTTCTTGACGTAGGCTGTCCCAATCGTAGTGCAGCTCTTCATCACAAATTAGGTCGATATCTTTCTTGTAAGTGTCGATTGGCAGTAAGCCTTTCGCGTAGTTTGTTTCGTGGAACGAAGGACACTTGCCTTGTTCTTTTGCTAGCGCTACCGATGCTTTTAGCAAGTAGTATTGCATTGCTTCAAACGTGCGGTGAGTCAGGCCATTTGCGCTGCCGTCAGAGTATTTCACTCCATGCTTCGCTAGGTAGTAAGCGAAGTTGATAACACCAACACCTAGCGTACGACGGTTCATTGTTGACTTGTACGCCGCTGGTAGTGGGTAATCTTGGTAATCCAGTAGTGCATCTAGAGCGCGAACAACAAGATCAGAAAGCTCTTCGAAATCATCCAGAGATTTGATTGCGCCAAGGTTGAACGCGGAAAGCGTACATAGTGCAATCTCACCTGAATCATCTTCAACGTTAGTCAGTGGTTTAGTTGGAAGTGCGATTTCCAGACATAGGTTAGACTGACGAACTGGTGCAACTTCAGAGTCGAATGGGCTGTGAGTGTTACAGTGGTCTACGTTCTGAATGTAGATGCGACCTGTTGAAGCTCGCTCTTGCATGAGTAGCGAGAACATTTCGATGGCTTTTACCGTTTCCTTCTTAACTGAAGGATCGTTCTCGTATTTCACGTATAGACGTTCAAATTCTTCTTGGTTCTCGAAGAATGCGTCGTATAGACCCGGTACGTCTGAAGGTGAGAATAGAGTGATGTTGCCACCCTCAACCAGACGCTGGTACATCAGTTTGTTTAGCTGTACGCCGTAATCCATGTGACGAACGCGGTTCTCTTCGACACCACGGTTGTTCTTAAGCACCATTAGTGAACGTGCTTCGCCGTGCCACATTGGGTAGAACACCGTTGCTGCTCCACCACGTACACCACCTTGAGAACAACATTTTACGGCTGTTTGGAAGTACTTGTAGAACGGGATACAACCTGTGTGGAATGCTTCACCGCCACGGATCTCAGAACCTAGCGCACGAATGCGACCCGCGTTGATACCGATACCAGCACGTTGAGATACGTAACGAACAATAGAACTTGCAGTTGCGTTGATAGAATCTAGGCTGTCACCACACTCAATCAGTACGCATGAGCTGAACTGACGAGTAGGGGTACGTACACCAGACATAATTGGTGTAGGTAGAGAGATTTTAAATGTTGATGTCGCATCGTAGAAACGCTTGATGTAGTCAAGACGTGTTTCTTTCGGGTAGTTAGCGAATAGGCAAGCCGACACTAGAATGTAAAGGAACTGAGCACTTTCGTAGATCTCGCCAGACACACGGTTTTGCACGAAATACTTACCTTCAAGCTGTTTTACCGCAGCGTAAGAGAAGTTAAGGTCGCGTTTGTGGTCGATGTAAGAATCTAGTTCGTCCAGTTCAGCTTTTGAGTAGTCTTCGAGGATATGTTGGTCGTACTTACCCATATCTACAAGACGAGACACGTGATCAAACAGCGTTGGCGGCTCATATTGGCCGTACGCTTTTTTACGTAGGTGGAATACCGCTAGGCGAGCAGCTAGGTATTGGTAATCCGGGGTCTCTTCAGAGATCAGGTCTGCCGCTGACTTGATGATAGTCTCGTGGATATCTGTCGTTGTGATACCGTCGTAAAACTGGATGTGAGCGCGAAGTTCTACTTGAGAGACTGAAACGTTATTTAGACCTTCTGCAGCCCAAGTGATAACGCGATGGATTTTATCCAGATCAATACTTTCTTTACGGCCATCACGCTTAGTGACGGTAAGTTGTTGGTTCATTCTGCTTTATTTCCCTAAGAAAACTGATAAAAGCCGTATTTTTGTTTGTTTATGTGCAAGGTTTGTAAAGCTTGCGGCGGCTTTGTGATCAAAGTCTATCTATATATTGTAGCTTAAACACAACATATAGGGGTTCATTTGTTTGCGGGTTACAAGATAGTGCTATTGCACTGATTTATCAAGGTACAGATTTGGGATGACTTGTGGATAAGTAATAAAATAAAAAAAATCAGTAAGTGAACACTAACCGATGAGAAAAGGGCTGACTTGAATGGGGAAAACTAAGCTTTGAAGAACGGTTTATAAATAACCGCCCTCAAAAAAAAATTCCTTGATCTTTGCCTGTTTTTATTTGCGAAAAATGGGTTGGTTAAAATGGAATCTAGAGCACGAATTTCATACATAAAAAGACAAAAAAAGCGGCAACTTTGTGCTAACGCTTTTGATTCATTTTATGACTGAAATGTCAATCACAAGAAGGCGTTTTTAATGTAACGCCGTTCAGTATTTTTTAGTGTGGACGATGTAGTTTACATCTACATTACGACCTAGCTTATAGCTGTCATTTAGCGGGTTGTAATGAAGGCCTGTGATGCCCATTTCAGTCAAATCTGTTTGGTCGATCATCTTCATCATTTCAGCAGGTTTGATGAACTTCTCATGATCGTGCGTGCCTTCTGGTACTATCTTCAATAGTTTTTCTGCGCCTACAATCGCAAACAAGTACGACTTGATGTTGCGGTTTAACGTCGAGAAGAATACATGTCCTCCAGGCTTAACCAACGCGGCACATGAACGAATTACAGAGAGTGGGTCTGGCACGTGTTCTAGCATTTCCATGCAGGTCACAACATCGTAAGTCCCCGCATTTTCCGCAGCGTGGTCTTCGATGGTACTTTGGATGTAGGTCAGTTTAGTCCCTGTCTCCAATGCATGTAGGCGAGCAACTTCTAGTGGCTCTTTACCCATATCTAGACCAGTCACGGTGGCGCCTTCCTTTGCCATACTTTCTGCTAAGATGCCGCCGCCACAACCAACATCGAGAACTTTCTTGCCGAAAAGGCCATCGGCTTTTTCTAGGACATAGTTCAAGCGAAGCGGATTAATTTGATGAAGAGGTTTGAACTCGCCTTCTAAATCCCACCAACGAGAAGCCATCTCTTCGAATTTCTTAATTTCACTAGGGTCGACGTTTTGTGCTTTAGTCATGATAGTTATTTTGCTTCGCTAATAGTCCTTTGGAAGGCGAGATTATACTCTAATGGTACGATACGTTTAAACTGCTTCTTTTCTCACAATCGTTACAGGAGACTTTTTTGGCGACAGTTGGTGGAAATATAGTCAGTTTTCAGAAAGATATGGGATGAATGTGCAATTTCTCTTCATTTAACTCATAACGAAGCTCACAACCTGATAAAACGAGCGGGAAAGTGATGCCCCAGTGATGAATTGTGTGTTATATTTTTGCACCTTACACGTATCGTAATTACGATCAGAAAATAGAGGGATAATGGCTCTATGAGCGATTTAGCTAAAGAGATCACGCCCGTAAACATTGAAGATGAGCTTAGAGGTTCATACCTAGACTACGCGATGTCAGTTATCGTGGGTCGTGCTCTTCCAGATGTGCGTGATGGCCTAAAACCAGTACACCGCCGCGTTTTATTCGCGATGAACGTACTAGGCAACGATTGGAACAAACCATATAAAAAATCAGCCCGTGTTGTCGGCGACGTAATCGGTAAATATCACCCACACGGTGATAGTGCTGTGTACGACACAATCGTACGTATGGCTCAGCCGTTCTCACTTCGTTACATGCTGGTCGATGGTCAAGGTAACTTTGGCTCAATCGATGGCGACTCTGCTGCGGCAATGCGTTACACCGAAGTACGTATGGCAAAAATTGCCCACGAACTTTTGGCTGACCTAGACAAAGAAACCGTAGACTACGTACCTAACTATGATGGTACAGAACAGATTCCAGCGGTTCTTCCAACCAAAATTCCAAACCTATTGGTCAACGGTGCTTCTGGTATCGCGGTAGGTATGGCAACCAACATCCCGCCACATAACCTTGGCGAAGTGATCGATGGCTGTCTTGCATACATCAATAATGAAGAAATCACTATTGATGAACTAATGGATTACATCCCTGGTCCAGATTTCCCAACTGCGGCGCTTATCAGCGGTCGTAAAGGCATTGTAGACGCGTACAAAACAGGTCGCGGTAAGATCTACATGCGTTCAAAAGCGGAAATCGAAACAGAGAAAAACGGTAAAGAAACCATCATCGTTACCGAAATTCCTTACCAAGTGAATAAAGCTCGTCTGATCGAGAAGATTGCTGAACTTGTTAAAGATAAGAAAGTTGAAGGCATCAGTGCGCTACGTGACGAATCTGACAAAGATGGTATGCGTATCGTTATTGAATGTAAGCGCGATGCAGTAGGCGAAGTGGTTCTTAACAACCTTTACGCTCAAACTCAGCTACAAACGACTTTCGGTATCAACATGGTTGCGCTGAACAATGGTCAGCCACAGCTATTCAACCTGAAAGATATGTTGAAGTGCTTTGTGGATCACCGTCGAGAAGTCGTGACTCGCCGTACTATCTTCGAATTGCGTAAAGCTCGTGAGCGTGCGCACATTCTTGAAGGTCTTGCACTTGCTCTAGCGAACATCGATGAAATCATCGACCTAATTCGTAAAGCGCCGACTCCTGCTGAAGCAAAAGCTGGTCTTATTGCTCGTGGTTGGGATCTAGGTAACGTAGCAGCAATGCTTGAGCGTGCTGGTACTGATGCGGCTCGCCCAGAATGGCTAGAGCCTCAATACGGTATCCGCGACGGTCAATACTTCCTGACTGAACAACAAGCGCAAGCAATTCTAGATCTACGTCTACATAAATTGACCGGTCTAGAACACGAGAAGATTCTTGCTGAATACAAAGAGCTTCTAGAAGAAATCGCTGAGTTAATGCACATTCTTGCAAGCACTGAGCGTTTGATGGAAGTGATTCGTGAAGAACTAGAAGCAGTTCGTGACGGATTTGCTGATGCACGCCGTACTGAAATCACAGCAGCTAGCCATGACATTGACATGGAAGAGCTGATTGCTCGTGAAGACGTAGTCGTAACTCTATCTCACGAAGGTTACGTTAAGTACCAAATCCTAAGCGACTACGAAGCACAGCGCCGTGGTGGTAAAGGTAAGAGTGCAACTCGAATGAAAGATGAAGACTACATTGAACGTCTTCTAGTGGCGAATACCCACGACAACATTCTATGTTTCTCTACTCGCGGTAAGACTTACCGTCTGAAAGTTTACCAATTGCCACTAGCGAGCCGTACTGCACGTGGTAAACCGATCGTGAACATCCTTCCATTGGAAGATGGTGAGCGTATCACTGCAATTCTTCCGGTTGATGAGTTCTCAGCAGACAAGTTCATCTTCATGGCAACTGGCGACGGTACCGTTAAGAAGACTTCTCTAGACCAGTTTGCGAACGTACGTTCAAACGGTCTAATTGCGGTGAACCTACGTGATGACGATTCTCTAATCGGCGTTGATATCACAACGGGTTCAAGCGACATCATGCTGTTCTCTAAAGCAGGTAAAGTTGTTCGCTTTAGCGAGGACAAAGTACGTGCAATGGGTCGTACAGCGGCAGGTGTCCGTGGTATGAAGCTGGCTGACGACGACCAAGTGGTTTCACTAATCGTTCCGTCTAACGAAGGCGACATCCTAACGGTTACTCAAAACGGTTACGGTAAACGTACTGAATTGGCTGAATACCCAACGAAAGGTCGTGCAACTCAGGGCGTTGTGTCTATCAAGGTTTCTGAGCGTAATGGTCCAGTAGTTGGCGCAGTGCAAGTAGAAGAAGGCGACGAGATGATGATGATCACCGACGCTGGTACTCTGGTTCGTACACGTGTAGCAGAAGTTAGCCAAGTAGGCCGTAACACTCAAGGTGTAACGCTGATCCGTACAGCAGAAGACGAGTCAGTTGTTGGTCTACAACGTATCGATGAAGTTGAAGAAGTGGAATTGCCAGAAGGCGAAGAAGCAGAAACAACAGAAGCGAATGCAGAACAGCAAGCTCCTGAAGCGCCAGCAGCAGACGACGCGGAAGAGGGCAAAGAAGAGTAATCTTCTCCTTCATCGCTAAATATGAAAGCCGAGCAAAATGCTCGGCTTTTTTGTATCTTCATCAACGCAATCTCTCAACCAAACCAGTACACTAAGCTTATGTTTACTCACGGGTATCGCTATGTCTTTATGGTTTTTCATTGCCATCACTTTGATGGGGCTTTTTATCGTCGTTTTGTCACTTAGCGCTTCGAAAGTGAAGCCTACCCAGTGGTTTGGCTTTTGTTTGATGGTGTTAGCACTCACTAGCGCTGGTTACTTATTGTTGAAGCAAACCCCACCGCAACCTATCCAAGCGGAGATAGCTCGAATGATGACCTCGCGAGACATCATGGATGAAATACAGCAACAGCTAAAACAAGAGCCTAATAACGATGAGCTTTGGTTTCAGTTAGGTCAAGGTTATCTGTTGGAGGGAGAATTTGATGCTGCGTTGATTTGTTTCGACTACACACTCCAACTCACTGACAACGTAACCGCGACGCAACTTGCCGCTAAGGCGACAACATTATACTACCTGCATAAACAAGCGATGACTGATGAAGTCAGTTTACTATTAGAACAGGCGTTGCAACTTGAACCTTATAATGAAGCCGCATTGTCGTTGATAGCGAACGATCACTTCATTTCTTTCCGCTTTCAAGAAGCCATCGATACTTGGGTTCTACTCCTAGATTCCAATGACCCCAATTTAGACAGAGTGACGATCATCGAGTCCATCAACAAAGCGAAAAAGCTTATGTAAGTATACAATGTAGAGTAAAGAGGAAAGTCAGTATGAAGAAGCTAGAAGCGGGTTTGTTGGTATTGTTGTGCGGTACAGTGCTGGTGGGATGCTCGTCTCCTTCAACTGGTTCTTCATCTGTCTATTATTCGAGTGGGTATTACGACCCTTGGTGGTATGGTCACGATGACTATTGGATTTACTATTATCCGGGTTGCTGTGACGACGGACATGACCATCGAGAAAAGCTCGAGGCATGGTGGAATAGTCTCGACGACGATCAACAACAGTCAATCAAAGACAAAGTTGAAGATTGGAAAGATGGCGATATGAACGCCAACTTCGATAACATGAAGAGACAACTGGATAACCACTGGAAGACGTTGCCGGATGAACAAAAACAAGCGATTCAAGCAAAATGGCACGAGCGTCCCCAGCGTGTAGAAACAAAAACGTTACCAAAACAAACGACGTTGCCAGAATCAACATTGAAGACACAGCCATTACCCGCGCATAACGTGCCGCGTCCGATTACCAAGCCAAATATTCAGAGACCTCAGACTCGACCAAACATCCAACCGGTGCCAAGAATTCGTCGACGTTAATAGTTTACTTGCATTTTGATGATGTACTTCGACTAGAATGAACTGATGAAAACAAAGGGCGCAGAACGCGCCCTTTGTTGTTGCATCATAGGTGTCGAATCCTATTTTCGATTTGACTAATAGGTTGCTTCTCGCTCCGCTGCTGCTTTATCCCAATTTGGAACCACGGTGTCTAAGAAGTGCTTTTTATCCGCGTTCATTTTTTCCATATCCATTCCTAAAGCTTCTTGGGCTTTTGCTTTGGTCGAGATATCTGGAATTTGAACAGGTTCAGTAATGCCTTTTGTTGCCAGTAAGCGTACCAATTTAGTACGAGCATCGGCGGCGCGATCAACTGCGGTACCGAGAACTTCCAGCGCCACTTCTGGTGCGTGCATGTGAACACCGTGAGAGGCGATCGCATAATCCCAACGCCATTGCGCATGGCGAATATCTTGGAGAATCGGCTTCATTTCTTTTTCCGTTGCTCCTGCTTTCCATGCTTCTCCAGCTTCAAAATGCGCCGCGACAATTTGCTTCTCGGCGGTTAATTTCATGTTCAACACCTGCGCTTTACGTGACGACACGATGTTACGTAGCTGCTCTTTGGTTTGAGTATGGCACTGCGCACATGTGTCTTCGAAGCGGTCGAAAGGATTGCCTACTTTATGATCGGTATAAACGGTACCATCTTCTTTTGTCACCTTCGGCATATGGCAATCGACGCAAACCACTTTGTTTTTGCCGTGAATCCCTTCACGCCAAGTCTCGAAGCCAGGGTGCTGTGCTTTTAGCATCGGTGCTTTAGAAACGGCGTGAGTCCAATCTTTAAAGTCCAACGCATCGTAATACTTCTCCATGTCACCGACCGTCGTACCCATATCCCAAGGGAATTTCACCGCTTTCGTTGGTCCTGTAAAGTAGTATTCGACATGGCACTGAGCACACACAGACGCTTGTTTATCAAGGCGTGACTGTTCATCAAAGTTTTTTCCAATTACATCGAATGCTCGCTCAACATAAGGTCTGGTTAGTGCTAGTTCTGGCTCGCCTTGGTTGAATTTTTCTGAGCGAGTGTCGTGACAATCAGAACAGCCGATAGGATTGACGATTTCTGAGCCTAGACGCGCCCATTTACCAGAGAAGTAGCCATCCTCGCCACGCTCTTCTATCACGCGAGCGACATCAGGACTTTTACAACTCCAACACGCCATTGGCATTGGCCCGGAGTTTTCATCTGCTGGTGCGCCTGTCCTTAAGGTTTGCCTTACATCGTCGAGCGCATAAAAGTGACCTCGAGCCTTGTTGTAATCTTTAGCAAATCCGTAGCCAGCCCAAAGAATCACCATATTTGGGTCTTCACTTAGGGCGTCTTCAATATGTTTACTTTCTGATGTTGCCTTCCAAGAATGATATTGGTCAGGATGGTTTTGTTCGAAGGCGTCATTACGAGGATCAAGTCGATCGTTGTTTTCTGCCGCCAACACAGAGCCGGCCAACAATAATTGGCTAGCGAATAAGGTCGCAACCGCGATAGGTGCGCTCATCCAGTGTTTTATGCTCACGGTGTTATCTCCATATTCATTTTTATTAGCAGCGTTGTGAGAAGCTATTCCAAATAAGAACCGGAGATCTACAAATAATATTATTGTGTAAATAAAGAGATGAAATAGTGAGCGGAATGAGTCTTGCTTTAGATCAATTTACACTAGTGATCTTAATCATGTTTAATTTCATATACCTCTAAAGTGGTATGATTCAATCCCCTTTATTGACAGTAGGTTAGAGGTATAACCATTTTATAAATAAGGTGATTAAGTTCGCTTTTTGAACAGTGCCTTCTACCTCTTAGGAATAATAGGGGTATTATGAATATAGGTTTAGCGTTGTGGCTTTCCAAAATAAGAATTGATGTCATTTGAAGATATAAAAATATCTTCAGAAGAAATTAATTGTCGCTCTATTAAATAGTTGAGAACAGTTATCAATTATTTTAGAGCTAAGGAAAGAAAAATATGGGCAATATAAAATTGACCATAGTGACAATGCTGAAATTTCTCTTCGCCTTTGCCATCTATGGTTTTTCTATCTCCGCCCATGCGATTTCATCAGAGCCTGTTGAGGGTGCACAAAACACTCGCCATCAAGTTGAGCTGATTCGTGACCGAGACTACAAATGTCTTCAATGTCATAAGGATGCCAAAGAAACTCTGAATTTGTCGCATGAGCCAGAAGCGCTGCTTAGCCAAGGTAAAACACTTAACTGCACAAACTGTCACAGCAATATCGGGCCTGATCACCGTGAAGGGGCTCCTGATGTGATCAAGTTTGCTGCTGCGCAATCAAAAGCAGTGCATGACAAGGTTTTTCTTGATCCAAGCACCATTCTCAAAGCGAATAGCCAGTGTGTAGATTGCCACGCTCCAACTCAGTTGAGAGAAAGTAATTGGACGCATGATGTTCATGCTAAAAATTTGACCTGTTCAAATTGTCACGATGTTCACGCTGCCAAAACGAAAGCACTTTCTTACGACGGAAAACAGCTCATCAAACAATGTGTCGATTGCCACTCTCAGTTTGCTGCTGAACCTGAACTTGCAAAAAAAGAGGAGAGATAGCATGAAGTGTTCAAGACGAAATTTTTTAGCCAGTAGCGGCGCATTGATTTTGACCACTGGCGTTGCTGGTACTTCTGTTGTTAGTGCTTCTCTTTATGCCAGTGATAGTGAGCAAACCAAACGTTTTGGCATGGTGCACGATGAAAATGCGTGTATAGGATGTACTGCGTGTACCGAAGCATGTCGCGAAGTGAATAAAGTGCCAGAAGGGGTGACCCGCCTAAAAATTCATCGCAGTGAACCCATTGGGGAATTTCCTGATGTTGAGTACCAGTTTACGCGTGAATCTTGTCAGCACTGTGATAATCCACCATGTGTGTATGTTTGCCCTACGGGTGCTGCGTATAAAGATGAAGCTACGGGCATAGTTGATGTGCACAAAGAGCGATGTGTCGGCTGTGGCTATTGTTTGGCTGCTTGTCCTTATCAAGTGCGCTTTTTCAACCCTGTTGACCATTCTGCAGACAAATGTAACTTCTGCAGTGATACCAACCTGGCGCAAGGTAAGCAGCCAGCTTGCGTGGAATCTTGCCCAACAAAAGCACTCATCTTTGGTGATTTGAATGACCCAACTAGCGAGGTCAGCAAAGTCATTGATAACCATCTTGTGTATCGCGATAAGTCACATTTAGGAACGCAACCTAAGTTGTTTAAAATTCCGCACAACAAAGGGGAGGTGTCATCATGAACGGTTTTGAAAGTGCTTTCCACTTTGATTCATTAGTGTGGGATTGGATCATCGCGATTTACCTATTTTTAGCTGGGATGTCTGCTGGCGCAGTGATGATTTCTATCTATCTTAAACGCAAAGTCATTGAGGGTGATCCGGCGAACAATGGCATTATGAAAGCGATGGCTTGGCTCGCGCCATTTGGCATCATTTCCGGTTTGGTGATTTTGATTTTCCATTTAACTAAGCCACTCCAGTTTTGGAAAATCATGATTTACTACAACCCGACGTCGGTGATGTCGATGGGCGTTGTCTTGTTTCAAGTCTACATGGTTGTGTTGTTTGTTTGGATTGGCGTGCTCTTTCGCCATCAAATCATCAGCTTTTGTGAAGGCAAATTACCGAGCGGGTTACTCGACTTTGTGGATGGCGTTTTGATCAAGGCTGGAAAGGTGAGTAATGCCATCGAGTTGTTCTTGGGTTTCTTGGCGATAGTACTGGCGGCATATACTGGCTTCCTACTATCGGCACTTAAAACCTACCCGATGCTCAACAATCCGGTGTTGCCGATTTTGTTCCTATTCTCAAGCCTTTCTTCGGGCGCAGCGGCATGTTTGATGTTCGGAATCTTAGTGTTTAAAGAGCCGACATCCAGTCCTAGTGTGTCATGGGTGCATGGCTTTGAACGTCCGGTTGTATTATTCGAGTTGTTCGTTTTAGTAACGTTCTTTACTGGCCTGATTTTCAGCGGGGGACAAAACGAAGTCGCAGCTTGGAATGCAATATCCAACGGCTTTTGGGCGCAGTGGTTCTGGGTTGGTGTTGTGTTGATTGGTATGTTGATGCCGCTAACATTGAACTGGTTAATGCCTTCTGAAGTTCGCCATAAAGGTAGTTACGTTTTTGTCGTGACGACATTGAGTTTGGTCGGCGTGCTGATGCTGCGTACGTTCATACTCTATGCGGGTCAAATGACCGTTGTCTAAGGAGGAACAATGGAGGCTGAACTAGGGTTCTTCTTACTGATTTTTGTCGCAATGGGGGCGAGTTGTTCCGCTGTACTGCATTGGTATCGCCGTGCAGCGGCTAAGCCCATCATGTTAGAACACCAACTTGCGACCTCACATCTCATCAGTTTGGCCTCTGTTGTTTGTCTATTACTGCTGATTGTCTGTTTTATCCAAGACAATTTTGCTCTTGAATATGTGGTCACTCATTCCAACAGCCAATTGCCAACCGCTTACAAGGTTGCAGCGGCATGGGGTGGGCACCAAGGCTCCATGCTGTTTTGGGTCGTGACGCTCAGTTTATGGGCATCATACATTGCTCTTAGTTCTCCGATTAACCAATGCTACACCGCAGATTGCCTTGGCATTATGAATGTTCTGATTGCCGTTTTTGCTTGGTTTACGTTAACAACGTCTAACCCTTTTGAGTTCGCAAAAACATTGGCGGTAGAAGGACGTGATTTGAATCCAATGCTGCAGGACATCGGATTGATCATTCATCCGCCACTTTTATATTTAGGTTACGTTGGCTATTCCGCCATTTTGGCGTTTGCACTTGCGGCGTTATTAAGCAAACGGCCTGTCAATGAATGGTACCGTTGTACGCGAAAGGCCGCGTATTTTGCCTGGGGAACCCTGACTGTTGGTATCCTTGTCGGCTCTTGGTGGGCATACAATGAACTTGGCTGGGGAGGCTGGTGGTTTTGGGACCCAGTAGAAAATGCCTCTTTATTGCCGTGGTTAACCGGCACTGCACTCCTGCACAGCGGGGTATTAGCAAAGAAAAATCAGGGAGCGTTGTGGAGTACATACGCGTTGGCGTTTGCGACCTTTAGTTTAAGCATTCTCGGGACATTTATCGTACGTTCTGGCGTATTAACGTCGGTGCATGCTTTTGCTGTGGATCCTACCAAAGGTTTAGCCCTGCTTGCTGTGCTTAGTGCGTTATTATTGATGACGTTTGGCGTACTGATTGTGCGTGGAGATGCCATCAAACCATTTAGATTACGTTCCTTGATCAGTCGAGCTTATATGGTGTATGTGTCCATTGGACTTTTGGTCATATCCACGGCGATCGTCTTTTTAGGTACGTTCTACCCGATGATTTATCAATTGCTAGGGTTGGGAAACATCTCTGTTGGTGCGCCGTATTTTAATAGCTTGATATTTCCTCTTAGTACTTTCGCTTTGTTGGCGTTAGCCATGACGCCAATTTTGCGGTGGACAAAAGGAGTGTGTGCGAACTGGAAAGGGCAATTCGCCTTCGCAAGTACTATCGCTTTAGGTGTCGTAGCCGTCTTTATCTTGTCGGTTAATACCGTGCGTATTGGGACAATCACGAGTGTATTTTTAGCAGCTTGGGTTATTACTACGCACACTATGTTATGGCTGAATGCCGAAAACAAAGGGCCACTAATCAAGATGGTGTTAGCACACGTCGGTTTTTCTTTAGCCGTTGTAGGAGCTGTCTTCAACAGTGAATACTCGTTCCAATACAACTTGCGAGTAGAGCCAGGTGTTTCACATCAAAGAGCAAACATTGGTATCGATTATCAAGGTATAGATTGGATAATAGGGCCAAATTACACCGCAGAACAAGC
Organism: Vibrio sp. zbq_1; assembly: GCF_043102935.1. Lineage (NCBI taxonomy): Bacteria > Pseudomonadati > Pseudomonadota > Gammaproteobacteria > Vibrionales > Vibrionaceae > Vibrio > Vibrio sp. zbq_1. Next base: position 53,786 of record NZ_JBICJH010000044.1, on the reverse strand, counting down.
AAGGATCATTTTGCGCCTTGATGATCAGACTCGCTATGTATTACAACCTGAAAAACGCCATTATCCCGTGCGAGTAATGAACATGACTGAGCCCGCGATTCTGAGTTTATGGCACGGAGACTATTATCTGACGTTGGGAGATAAAGTTGGCACAAACGCTTATGCAATAAAAGTTCAATACCGGGCGGGGATTTGGTGGATATGGTCAGGCGGTTTGATAGCGGTGTTTGGCGCACTGACGACTGTGTATCGCAAAAGAAAGAGGGCCGTGAATGTCACCGAAAACTATGCCTAAACTATTCGGGTTATTTATTGTTGTTGCCGTCTTTTCAGTCGTGGTCGTTGCGGCGTTATCTGACCGTCCACACGTTGAGCAAGCAAAGGAAAGCACGCTAATGGTTCCAAATTTCAGCGCTGTATCGGTTATCTCTGGAAAAGAGGTCACTCAGGTGTTGTTTCAAGACAATGGCTATAAGTTGCTGAATGTGTGGGCGTCATGGTGTGGGATCTGTAAGAAAGAACATGAAACACTTTTGCAGATAGCGGATGCGGGAGTGCCGATCATTGGTTTGAATTATCGAGATAATAACTCTGCCGCTCAAAACTACTTGAGCTCTAAAAACAATCCTTATCAAGAAGTGATTAGTGACCCAAATGGCGAATTAGCGGTTGAGCTGGGAGTGATAGGTACACCAGAAACTTATCTTATTGATCAAAATGGCAAGGTTTTGATCAAATATCGGGGAGCAATCACGATCGACAAATGGAACTCAATATTTTCTAGGTATTTTAATGGCGCTATTTAAATATATATTTATTACCGTTTTTGCACTTGCATTATATTCTCCTGTGAGCAATGGGAGTGAAATTAAGCAGAACGTTGATCTTTTTGAATTTCAATCTGTAGAAGTGCAACAACGAGCAACCTCGCTCGCTAAGACATTGCGCTGCCCACAATGCCAAAACCAGAACTTGATTGAGTCCAATGCGCCAGCGGCTAAAGATCTTCGGTTAAAGGTCTATACCATGATCAATGAAGGTAGCTCCGATCAGCAGGTAAAAGATTATTTGGTTGAACGATATGGAAATATTGTTCTGTATCAACCTCCATTTAATTATTCAACTGCGCTATTGTGGATCTTTCCTATTATATTTTTGATCTTTTTTGCTCTATTTTCGATCCGACTAATCAAGCGAAATTAATGTGACCATTATTCCAGTATGGAAAATAAATTGTGCATATAACAAGCAGAGTGTTATCATTTTTTGGAATTTATGAAGCCTCCAGTATAAAGCTAACGATAAAATTTGAGCTGGAGAAGTAATAAAAGAACAACAGTAGGTGTACGCAGTGGATTCAGTTATATTGCAGTTAAAGAAGGACTTTTATTCGCAGATTCGTGCGTTTCAAACACCGAAGCTGCCACAAGTGACTTCAACTCTCGCCGTCCTAACAGACGAAGAAATTCAAGAACTCGAAGCGGTATGGATAGAATTAGCGGTTTGGAAACGTAGCCAAACTCATTAAGATTCCTTTTCATGCTCTAACCTTTACCAACCCCGGCAAAAATTTGTCTGGGGTTTTTTATTGTAGTTTTATAAAATTGTTATACTATAACAATTCATCAGCGCAGCAAGATAAGTGATCGTCTTTGTTCGCGGAAGGGGATAAGATCAACCCAATTGTGATCTCAACATTGAAAAATGCGGTATCAATCCCCATAGTTGAAGAGCAATAAGTGAATCCCATGAATGCAATAACAAAAACGCATCAAGCGCATCAAGCAATAAATCGAGTGAGTATAGATATGGCGGAAGTACGTGCCAGAGTAGATTTTAAAGTCGGGGCTAAAAGTAATATCGATGCTGAGATCCTGTCTTTCCGTGGCCTTAAGACAGATAAAGAGCATGTGGCAGTTATTTTTAAACAAGCGGATCAAACGCAAGACACGCCGCTAGTGCGTATGCATTCCGAGTGTCTGACTGGCGATGTTTTCCACTCATCTCGCTGTGACTGCGGTGAGCAGTTAGAAGAAACGATCCAACGTATGGGCGAATCTGGCGGCGTGATCCTTTACCTTCGCCAAGAGGGCCGTGGTATCGGTTTGTACAACAAGATTGATGCGTATCGTCTGCAAAGCCAGGGGATGAACACTTACGAAGCAAACAACCATTTAGGCTTTGATGATGATTTAAGAGACTTCACCGAAGCGGCACAAATGTTAGAAGCGTTAGGTATCAAGAAAATTCGTCTTGTGACCAATAACCCTAAGAAAATCCGTGAATTAGCGGAGTACGGAATTGAGATTGTCGAAGTTGTCAATACTTCGGCGCACATTAAAGATGGTAATGAAAACTATCTTAGAGCGAAAGTTTCTCACGGCAAACATAACCTAAAGGTTTAATCCTAAAGAGAAAACTGTCAATTATGAATGTTAAAAGCCTCACAGTGATGAGGCTTTTTTTGTATCTGGAGTTGCAAATAAATTGTAAATTTGTATTATCTCGTGACTAAAAGTGCAAATAAGAATAATTAGCACTACGAATATAACAAATAAATTGCTCAACAAGGATGCTTCAGATGAATGCAAAAACAGTATTAGTCCAATCTATTGCTGCTTCACTCCTCATTGCCAGTGGTACTACCGTTGCTGCTCAAGTAACAAAACAACAAGTTGTTGAACATTATGCAGATGTGGCTCACGCCGTATTTGCTGACTCACTGACGACGGCAAAAACGTTGGAAGTGAAAATCGATGAATTTTTAAAAGCACCATCTGAGGCAAAGCTTGAAGACGTTAAGCAAGCTTGGCTAGAGTCCCGCGTGCCATACCAACAGTCTGAAGTTTTCCGTTTTGGCAACGCAGTAGTCGACGATTGGGAAGGTCAACTTAATGCCTGGCCACTTGACGAAGGTCTTATCGATTATGTAGCTGCTGACTACCAATATGAGCTTGGTAACGAAGGTGCAGCGGCAAATATCATTGCCAACACAAGCCTAACGATCGGCACGTCTAAGCTTGACGTGGCAAAAATTACTCCAGAATTACTTGCTAGCTTGAACGAAGTAGGTGGCTCAGAAGCAAACGTAGCCACGGGCTATCACGCGATTGAATTCCTTCTATGGGGACAAGATCTGAACGGCACAAATGCAGGTGCAGGTCAGCGTGCTTACACGGACTTTGTTGTTGGCTCTGGTTGTACAAATGATCACTGCGATCGTCGCGGTGAGTACTTAAAAGCCGCGGCCGATCTACTGGTTCAAGATCTTGAATGGATGGAAAAACAGTGGTCTGCTGATGAAAAAGACAACTACCGTCAAGAGCTACTCACAGGTTCTGCAGAGAATGGTCTACGTAAAATGCTGTTTGGCATGGGCTCTTTGTCTTTGGGGGAGTTAGCTGGTGAGCGTATGAAAGTTGCGCTAGAAGCGAACTCTACTGAAGACGAGCACGATTGCTTCTCGGATAACACGCACAACTCGCATTACTACAACGAGCAAGGTATCTACAACGTTTATACGGGTACATACAGCCGCCAAGATGGCACGGTTCTTACTGGTCCAAGTATCGCAAACCTAGTTGCTCAGGAAGATAAGAAAGCCGCTGAAGAAATCCAGAAGCAATTTGACGTAACACGCAGTCAAGTTGGTGAGTTGGTGACTTCTGCTGAAAAACACAATCAGCATTTCGACCAACTTATTGCCGCGGGTAATGCTCAAGGCAACGCACTGGTTAACGACACCATCATGGCGTTGGTTGCACAAACCGGTGCTATTGAGCGTGCAGCGGGTATTGTCGGCATCGATAGCCTAAGCCCAGACACCGCAGACCACGAGTTTTAAGAACACATAATAATAAACAAGGGCTCATCGTGAGCCCTTTTGCCGTTAGAGCTCGTTGTTATCCATTCATATAAGAGCAGTGATATGAAGCCATACCTACTTTCCGCCTTTGCCGCGATCCTTTCGACTTCTGCCATGGCTTACGATGTTAAGTCTGGTGGCAACACCAGTGTCAAAAAAGACGGTGCTAATGCCTATTCATTACCCGCGACGAACTTGCCAATGAGTAAGCGACTTGATTTTAGTGTGGGCAATAGTTTTTTCCGTAACCCATGGGTGCAAGCGCCAGCGACTACAGATGCAAGAGACGGCCTTGGCCCGCTTTTCAACACCAATGGTTGTCAGAATTGCCACATAAAAGATGGCCGTGGGCATCCTCCTGAAAAAGACGACATTCATGCCGTGTCTATGTTGGTGCGTTTGAGTATCCCGGCGATGACGCTAGAGCAGAAGAAAGCTTACATCATGGATGGCGGTATTCCGGAGCCTACGTATGGTGGGCAACTGCAAGATTTTGCTCTGCAAGACCAAGCGCCTGAGGGCAAAATTGCTATTACTTATACGGACGTTCCCGTTGAGTTTAAAGATGGCAGCAAAGTGACGTTGAGAAAGCCTACGCTGAAAATTACCGATTTAGGTTATGGGGACATGCACCCTGATACGCAGTTTTCCGCTCGTGTCGCGCCACCTATGATTGGTTTAGGTTTGCTAGAAAGTATTCCTGATGAAACGTTGCTTAAGTGGGCAGACGAAAATGACAGTGATAGCGATGGCATCTCAGGCAAGGTGAATAAAGTTTGGGACATCGAAAAAGGCGACTTTTCGCTTGGCCGTTTTGGATGGAAAGCAGGACAACCAACGTTGATGCAGCAAAATGCGGCCGCGTTTAATGGTGATGTTGGTCTAACAAGTCACTTGTTCCCGAATGAAAATTGTACGGCGAAGCAATCCCTTTGTGAGGAGTTGCCAAATGGCGGCAAGCCAGAAGTAAGCCAAAACATACTCGACTTCGTAGAGTTTTACAGCCAACACTTAGCCGTGCCGATTCGTCGAAATGTGAATGATCCTGATGTCCAGCTTGGCCAAAAGATCTTTGCTGCTTCGGGGTGCGAAAGCTGTCATAAAACCAGTGTAAAAACGACAAAACGAGCAGACCGGCCTGCGCTTTCAGAGCAACTTATCCACCCGTATACCGATCTGCTGTTGCATGACATGGGAGAGGGCCTTGCTGATCATCGACCTGAATATCTTGCCAATGGCCGTGAATGGCGTACGCCACCACTTTGGGGGATTGGTTACACAGAAGAAGTGAACGGTCACACATATTTCTTACATGATGGTCGAGCTCGTAACTTGATGGAAGCGGTGCTTTGGCATGGTGGTGAAGCGGAACAAGCGAAACAAAACGTGCTATCGCTTAACCAAAAAGAACGTGACGCATTGATTGCGTTTCTGAACTCTCTGTAAGGATGTAACCATGAAGAAAACAACATTAATGAGCGCTGTTGTTGCAACGCTAAGCTTAGTTGGTTGCCAATCGACAACGAGCTCATCGGATGAACAACCAGAGCAAACTAGCCATATTTCTCAAGCTGTTTACGAAGTGGAGTTTCATGCTGCTCAGTCATTTTTAAACCAAGCTTCGCAGTTAGAACAGAGCTTTGCTGATTTTTGTTCGGCGCCGAAAAATGACGTGGAACCAGTACAACAACAGTGGCACAGCACCATGCTGGCTTGGATGGCGCTTCAAGGACAGGAACGTGGCCCAGCGACTGCGCTGGAGCAAAGCTGGAACGTACAATTCTGGCCCGATAAAAAAAATACCACCGGGCGTAAAATGTCGGCGCTGACTAAAGCCGATAAAGTTTGGACAGTGGAAGAGATCTCGACACAAAGCGTGACTGTGCAAGGTCTGGGGGCGTTGGAATGGTTACTTTATGATGATGCATCCACGCTTAATACCAATAGCAATGTATGTGCCTCAGGTGTTGCTATTGCCGAAAACTTGCACGATAAAGCACAGATCATCGCGAATTCTTGGGCTCAAAACCCGTGGAAGTCTTTGCAAAAGACAGAGTGGGAATCGGAGTACATTTCGCTGCTTTCTAACCAGCTAGAATACAGCATGAAAAAGCTCAGCCGTCCGCTAGCCAAGATAGGGCATCCTCGTCCTTACTTCTCGGAGTCTTGGCGCTCAGAAACCTCGCTCTCTAACTTAAAAGCTAACTTAGAAAGCTTGCATCAGTTGTATTTTGCGAACGGTAAAGGTTTAGATGCGCTGTTAAGGGCGCAAGGTAAAACGCAATTGGCGGATCGCGTCGCGTATCAGTTTGACATGGCTTTAGAGACTTGGCCTGAAGATAAAAGCCTGTTCTCTGCACTACAAAGTGTGGACGGATATCGTTTGGCTCTCGCGCAATACAACAAGCTAGAACAACTTAAATACCTCATCCATGAAGAGGTGGCTATCGAGCTTGGTGTCGTTATAGGGTTTAATGCAACCGATGGAGACTGATCAAACCCGCCGAACGCTTCTAAAAGCGGCACTATTTGGAGCGGCAACTCCCGTGTTGCCGTTTGGTTGTGCGGCGACAACAAAGCGAGAGCCCGCATTGATTGGTTGTTCCATTGTCGGGCGAGATAAGTTTGCTACCGTGGTGGCTGATGAACATGGTATGCCTATTTCGACGTTACCTATCCCTGAACGTGGACATGGCGTGGCGACCAATCAGCATGGCCACGCAGTTGTTTTTGGTCGACGTCCTGGCACTTTCTTTATGGTGTTCGACTATCGAACAGAGCAAATGGTCAAGTTGGAACTGGCAAAACCGGAGCGCCATTTTTACGGCCACGGCGTTTATTCTCACGATGGTCTTTATCTCTTCGCTACGGAAGGCGAAAGAGGCACTAGCCGAGGCATCATTGGTGTTTACGATGTTCAAAACCAATACCGAAAAATCGCTGAGTTATCGGGATTCGGCATTGGGCCTCATGAAGTGATCATGATGCCCGATGGCACGTTAGCGATTGGTGTGGGTGGAGTGCATACTAATGGCCGTGAGCCTTTGAATTTGGACAGCATGACGCCAAGCTTGAGCTACCTTTCGCAAAACGGCGAGTTGCTTGATCAAGTTGCGTTGCCGGATCATAAGCTGAGCATTCGTCATCTTGCGCATGATGGTTCAGAAACGGTGTTGTGCGGCCAGCAATATCGCGGAGAACCTGACGAATATCCTGCTTTGCTCGCCATGCATACGCGTGGAGGAGAGATGCAAACACTGCAAGCAGAACCTGAAGAATGGGCACGCTTTAATCACTATATAGCCAGTATTGCTGCAACCAATGATTGGATTTTAGCAACATCACCTCCGGGCAGTTGTTATGGCATTTGGTCTAAAGAAACGGGCAAGCTGGTGGAGCTGAATGCACTGCCAGATGCGTCTGGTGTGGTGATTTACGGCGATGAGTTTCGCGTCAGTTCTGGAGCGGGAAAAGTCGTTGAACAGAAACCTTCGCAATTCAAAAACGCATACTCAAGCGGTGTTCAATGGGACAATCATTGGTCACGAATTATTTAAAAAGTTCAATAAATAATCTCTTATTGAGAGATTTGTTGTCGATTTCGTCACCAGATTCTTAATTTTAAACCTGCAAGCTGTGAGATATTTGCCATACTTTTTTTATGGCAAGTAGCGCAAGGATCGTTTCAGTGTTTGCTAGGGTTTTAATAATGACGGCACTTATGGTGCCGTTTTGCAGCTTTTCTACCGTGGTTTCTCTCGATGCTTCAGCCCAAACGGAGCAAGAAGGGGCCGTAGAGCAGTTGTCTGTCGAAAAAATGATCCATTATCCAACGGTGATTGATCAACTTTATCAAAGTACGAATTACCGTTTGAATTGGGAAAATGAGAGCGATGTTGAACAGTTCATTTTTCAGATGAAACTGGTCGCGCTTGCTGACGTTTCCAAAGAGTTTGACAACCAACTGCATCGTATTAACCAAGTAAGATGGAAAGGAGACAACCTTGACTTCGATTTGGTGATGACCGATTCCCTCCTTATGTACCTCAGCTATCTTGAGCAGGTTCCTCAAGAAGGCGTTAACTGGTTGTTTGCAAATAAAGCCCATGTGAGCTTTCCTGCGCCTAGTGTGGATACGCTATCGGTACTGAGCAATGAGATCACGGTAGGGAAGCTGGATCAGTTTTTAGCCAGCTTGCGCTCGCCTTTGCAAATGGATGCTTCATTTAATACGGCATTTGCTTCGCTTTCTGAATTCTCGCAATATCAATATCCTTTCTATGAGCAAAAAGGTCTGTTGCGCGTCGGCGATCCGATAGAAAACAAATCAACCCTTGTTGAACGCATGGCGATCGTCGGAGTGGATGTCAGTTACATCGATTCAGAAATACCGCAATACGATGAAAATTTGGAGCTGGCGGTGAAAGAATTCCAGCGTATTCATGGCTTGAACCAAGATGGCGTAATTGGTCCGAACACCATTCGTTGGATCAACTTCTCTCCTCAACAACGTTTGCACTTGCTGGCATTGAATGCGGAGCGTTCTCGTATTTGGGCGAAAGAACGAGACAATGTCGTGTTTGTGAACGTGCCGGGTTATGAAGTTACGTACTGGCATGATGGTCAGCCACTGTTTGAATCAAAAGTTGTGGTTGGTCGAGCTTCAAGAAAAACCCCAATCATGACTGGAACGCTAGATTCGGTGATCTTAAATCCAACTTGGAATGTGCCTTGGAAAATCATGGTGAAAGACATCATTCCAAAAGTGAAACGCAATCCGATGTATTTAATGGAACATAACATTCAAATCATCCGTTCTTGGACGTCGCGCGAAATCATCGATCCAACCACGATCAACTGGGCAACAGTTAATCCAAGAACCTTCCCGTACCGCATGCGTCAGGCTTCTGGTTCGCACAATGCGTTGGGTTTGTACAAGTTCAACATGCCGAACCCACAAGCCATATATCTACACGACACTCCAAGTAAAAACTTGTTCCAACAAGATAGAAGGGCGTTTAGCTCGGGTTGTGTTCGAGTAGAAAACGCCGATCAACTTGCAGAGCTTTTGTTCAAAACTCAAGGTTTGGAAGAGCGTTTAGAGAAAAAGCGGGAAAGCGCTCGTTCATCAACGACTTCGGTGCCACTAGGGGAACGTATTCCGGTACACATCATCTACCAAACAGCTTGGTTGGAAGAAGGTACGCTGTATTACCGAGATGACATCTACAAATACGACCATCAAGGCTAAGCCAGCCATGGCTCGTAAATTTAAGAAAATTTACAATTCTAAAAAATCGTTTTCTGTTCAATAAGTAAACAAAAAATTCAGCGCGACTTCGATATTCCGGACCAATTTATGCATTTGACGAGATAAATTGGTTTCGGTATCGTCCGCTTTCTTTGTTTAGTAATTGAGCAGTGTTTTTGTTTATGGTAAGTCGTAATTTTTCTCGCCGTGATTTCCTTAAAATGACCGCTGGTGGTGTCGTACTGGCGTCTGCAATGCCTACACTTTCATGGGCTTCACTTCCGGATGAACCACGCGTGTTAGCCATGAATAACTTGAATACGGGTGAGCTTCTCGAGACGTGCTACTTCGATGGCAATCGCTACGTCGGCAAAGAATTGCAGCGTTTGAATGAGTTCTGCCGTGATCATCGCCGTAATGAAGTGCATCCAATGGATAAACGTCTGTTCGATCAAATCAGCCAAATTCAAAAGCTCATCGGTACTGAATCTGAAGTTATCGTGATTTCTGGCTACCGTTCTCCAGTGACCAATGCATCCCTGCGCAGCGGTTCTACTGGTGTTGCTAAGAAGAGTCTACACATGGAAGGGAAGGCAATTGATTTTCGTCTCGATGGTGTAAAGCTTTCTACGGTACGCGATGCGGCAATCAGTTTGAAGGCTGGTGGTGTTGGATACTATCCGGGTAGTAACTTTGTCCACATTGATACGGGTGCAGTGCGCAGTTGGTAAGCCTATTTTAGGGCTGGCGTAAGTCTTGAAGTCGCCTAGGGTTAGTGTCATAGTTGCGGCAGTTTTAACGCAAATTTATTCGGTAATAGGTTATCTATGGCTCTGAAATACCAAGTTGTCCCAGTGACTTCTTTTTCTCAAAACTGTTCTATCGTTTGGTGTGACGAAACGATGAAAGGCATCGTTGTTGACCCAGGCGGTGACGAAAAACAGCTTGCAATGCTCATCAAAGAGCTGGGTGTTGATGTGGTGAAATTGGTATTGACCCATGGTCACTTAGATCATGTTGGCGGTACTGAGCCATTATCAGCGCTGTTAGGCGGAACAGAAATCGTTGGTCCGCACAAAGCGGATAACTTCTGGCTACAAGGTTTGGAAGGGCAAAGCAAAATGTTCGGTTTCCCTCTAACTGAGGCATTTGAGCCGAATCAATGGTTGAATGAAGGTGACGTTGTCACTTTTGGTAATCAAAAACTGAATGTTATCCATACCCCCGGCCATACGCCAGGTCACGTAGTGCTTTATAGCGAAGAAGCGCATTTAGCGTTTGTTGGTGATGTTCTGTTTAACGGTAGCATTGGTCGTACTGACTTCCCTCAAGGTGACTTCAATACGTTGATTAGTTCAATTAAAGAGAAACTTTGGCCTCTAGGTAACGATGTTACATTTGTACCGGGTCATGGTCCTCAATCTACCTTCGGTCACGAGCGCAAAACCAACCCGTTTGTTGCTGACGAGATGCCACTATACTAGCGCCTTGTCTGTACTTGTTACTATTCTGGCTCGGCGGCCGCTAAGTATCGCCGAGTCAGCCCTACAAATTCGTCGGCTTCCCTGTCTAAATCACTGGCAGAAATAAACACATCATAGCCGTAAAATTCTCTCTGATACTTCATTCTATTCGCCAGCATGGCTTGCAAACCGTCGTATTGTTTTCCCGCTTTGCTAGTGTACGGTTGTGGGTCGAGCACCATATCTTCAAATTTCTCTTCACAATGGTTCTGCCTTGCGCCCAAATACAACAAAGCGCGTTGGCTAAGTAAAATCTCCGTCGCGATACGCGGGCAAATTGCATCAAGGTAAGGGGAATAGTGCTTCAAGCGGATGCCTATCCACGGGAGCGGTTGATGCCAACCGTCTTGTTGATAACTGCATATACCAATGGACTCAATATTTCGCCAACGGACAACCCAACCGCCTTTAAACAGGTGTTGCTGAAAGTGCGAGGCGGTCAGTGTGAAAGTGACTTGGCTTTTCTTAATCATCAGGACGGCGAAACCGACGATGATTGCCATCAAAATGACGGAAAGCATTGCTTGTTTCCAACCCGGAGAAATCACGACAAGAAATAGTGTAATGAGCGCTACCAGCAACAAAATCAATCTGTTGATTGGCGAATCAGACTTGAAGTGTGAATTTGTTAGATGCAGCGTTTCCATGCTCATACCTCAATGAATACTCTAAATAAAATCGAGATTTCTTGATATGCAGCTTGATGCTTTTAATCAGAACGAAACCTCTGTTTTTATACCCAGTATTCAATAAATCCGTTCACAAATGATCTGTTTAAATAGTAGACGTTCTAAGCTTTGAGCGCATTTTTCGTAGCGTTTCGCCGCTAAAACCTACAAATCGATTGTAAATTTTGGTATAAAACGCGCTTCAAATTTTCATCCCTGCTGAGATGCAGTGAACTGGAGAAATATTCAATGAGACTTGCTCATAAGCGTAAAGTGCAGATGAAACTGCAAAAACGCATTAAAGCGACAGTAGCAAACCTAGCTGCAGCACCAAAAACAGCAAAGCCTGTTGCGGAAAAAGCAGCAGTAAAACCTGTTGTGGAGAAAGCAGTAGCTGAGAAGAAAGTAGCTGCAGCGAAAACTGTTGATGTTGCACTTACTCCTAAGCAACAACAAGTACTAGACATCGTTGTAGCGAATGCTGAAGGTATCAACCCTAAAGGCATCGGTTTAGCAGCGGGTCAAGAAGACGCTAAAGCAGCATCATGGGCTACTGGCGCACTGAAGAAGCTTCTTGAAGAAAACCTAGTTCAAAAAGAGCAGTTGGCAGGTAACAAAGTTATCTACAAAGCAGTTTAATTACCGCTATTGTTCTGTTTTTATACAATGCCTCGGTGATCGCCGAGGTATTTTTTTGCCCTAATTTCTTAACTTTCCCTTCTAAACAAGCGTGTATTTTAGCGATACAAAAATGGCGTTTGTCACATTTTTTTAAATACTGTGTAAATTTTTTGGCAAGTTAATACGTAAGTAGCTTTCCAAATAATGCCTTTCATGCCTGATTCATAACTTAATGATTTAAGGCGTTATAACATTACCACCATCTAATCTCCTACGTATAAATACGTAATACTAAGGGCTAATCAGGTTATTGATACTAAGATAACTTGCGTGTTCACGCCCATTTCGAATTAGACAACATTGTTACATCTTTATACCCAAGTTACTTCAAGCGTCGCTACTCGGCTCGTGTTTTGACATGAGAATGGTGCTGGTCAGCTTGTCGTACTTCAAATCCGCATGAAATGGATGACAACAATAACCTTGGTGACAAAGGACGTGAACGATGAGTCTTATCCAAAAATCTTTGAAACGAGTGCTCAAAATGACTGCCGTAGTGGCAGCGATGACATTCGTGGCAACTTCTGCAAGTGCTGCTGAAAAAGTATATCGCCTAAAGCTGGCTGAAACGTGGGGGCCTAACTTCCCAATCTTTGGCGACACGACGAAAAATATGGCGAAAATGGCAGAGGAAATGTCAAACGGTCGTCTACAAATTCGTATCGACTCTGCGAACAAACACAAAGCACCATTTGGCGTATTCGACATGGTGAAATCCGGCCAATACGACATGGGACACTCTGCGTCTTATTACTGGAAAGGCAAAGTGCCAAACACGCTTTACTTCACTTCTATGCCTTTCGGAATGTTGCCGACAGAACAATACGCATGGTTCTACTACGGTGGCGGAATTGAGTTGATGGAAAAGGTTTACTCTCCGCACAACTTGATGTCTTTCCCTGGTGGTAACACCGATGTTCAGATGGGCGGCTGGTTCCAAAAAGAAATTAAGTCGGTCGATGACCTGCAAGGGTTGAAGATGCGTATTCCGGGTTTTGCGGGTGAAATCTTGGCAGAATTAGGCGCGAAGCCAACCAACATTGCACCGGGTGAGCTTTATACCTCACTTGAGCGTCGTACTATCGATGCGTTGGAGTGGGTAGGTCCGTCTTTGGACTTGCGTATGGGCTTTCACAAAATTGCGCCTTACTACTACACAGGTTGGCATGAGCCTGCGACTGAGCTTCAGTTCCTCGTCAATAAGCGAACTTGGGAGCGTCTACCGGATGATCTGAAAGCAATTCTCCAAGTCGCGATGAAAACCGCTGCGTACGACATGTACACGCAATCGAAGCATGAAAGCGGCAAAAACTGGGCATCTATTCAGTCTGAGTACCCAAATGTGGAAGTAAAAGATTTCCCACCTGAGGTGATGGATGCGCTGCGTGCTGCCAATGACAAGCTGCTTAAACAGCATGCTGAGGAAGATGCGTTGGCAAAAGAGATTCAAGAATCTCAAGCGAACTACATTAAGCAAGTTCGTCCATGGTCGAACATCTCGCACCGAGCGTACTTGAATAGCCAAGCGCAATAAAAACTCGGTCTGGCCAAATCGTATGATTTGGCCGACGAGGAAGCCCAAGAAAAATTTCAAATAAAAATCATAAAAACGCTCCGTAGATACTGCGGAGCCAACCCACACGTTCCATGGAGTTCGGAATGAGAAGCCTTATCTATATTGAGCGAATCTTCAACCGCTTTGGTGATTTTCTGGGGTGGTTATCCAGCATCCTCTTCATTTTGTTGTTGTTGAACGTGGTGTATGACGTTGTGATGCGTTACGTGTTTAACGACGTGTCTATCGCGTTTCAAGAAATGGAGTGGCACTTATTCTCTGCTGTCTTTTTGCTTGGCGTGCCTTATGCCATCAAATCCGGCGGTCACGTTCGAGTCGACATTTTTTATGAGCGACTGTCATATAAAGCGCAATCCGTCATCGACATCATCGGCACCCTGTTTTTCCTCTTTCCTTTTTGTTTGCTGGTCGCATGGTTTGGTATTGATTTCGCGAAAGAGAGTTATGCCTTGGGCGAGACGTCTGGTGACCCAGGTGGTTTACCGTATCGATGGATAATCAAAGGCATGATCCCGGTTTCTTTCTTATTTATGGCGGTGAGTGGCGTTGGTTTGCTGCTGCACTCAGTCAATAAAATCGTTAACCCTCATCTTATCTATGCCGGTAACAACGGTAAGTCGTAAAAGGAAGTCATTATGATCGGTATAGTGATGTTTTTTGTGGCGCTCTTTGCGCTACTGCTCGGGTTTCCCGTCGCGTTCACATTCGGCGGTATTGCTCTTATTTTTGGTGTTTGGGCAGAGGGCATGGACATGTTTGCCTTCATGCCATATCGAATTCAATCCATCATGGAAAACACGGTGCTGATGGCTGTACCGCTGTTTGTTTTCATGGGGCTCGTGCTGCAAAAAACGAAGCTAGCAGAGCAGCTGCTGGAATCGATGGGGCGTCTGTTTGGTGGCGTCCGTGGCGGCATCGCAATTTCGACGGTGCTGGTGGGCGCGCTACTTGCGGCATCGACTGGCGTAGTGGGAGCATCAGTGGTGGCCATGGGGTTGATCTCGCTGCCTGTGATGCTCAAATACAACTATGACAAAGGCCTCGCGTGCGGAACCATTTGTGCTTCAGGTACGTTGGGGCAAATTATTCCTCCTTCCATCGTACTCATTTTGCTCGGCGATGTGCTTGGCGTGCCAGTGGGAGATTTGTTCCAAGCGGCCGTGTGGCCGGGTATCGCGCTAGTGGGTGCATACGTTGTTTACATCCTTATTTACGCCAAGCTTAACCCTGAAGCAGCGCAGCCGATTGAACGTGATGAGTCACTCAGCCGCAGGGAAGAAGTGATCAAGGCGCTGAAAGCTGTATTACCACCATTGGCGTTGATCATTGTTGTGTTGGGCTCCATCTTTGCCGGTGTTGCAACGCCAACGGAATCGGCAGCACTGGGCGGGGCTGGGGCGATTGTTCTCGCCGTACTGTACAAGCAATTTAGTTGGTCAATGGTCTACGATGCGTCGAAAGAGACGGTTAAAGTGACCGCGATGGTGTTCGCGATTTTGCTGGGTGCGACGGCGTTTTCGATGGCGTTTACGTATACAGGCGGTGACTATCTGGTTGAAGAATGGATGTTGCAGATCCCGGGTGAGAAGTGGGGCTTCTTGATCATTACGATGATTGTGATTTTGATTCTGGGCTTCTTTATCGACTTCGTTGAAATCTGTTTCATCATCGTTCCTATTATCGCACCGGTTGCTGAGCTGCTCGGCATCAACATGACGTGGTTTGCTATTCTCATCGCGATGAACTTACAAACCTCCTTCTTAACACCGCCATTTGGCTTCAGCTTGTTCTATTTGAAAGGGGTTGCGCCTGCAGGCGTGACTACACGGGATATTTATCGTGGCGTGATGCCATTCATTGCGATTCAAATTCTCGTCCTTGGCTCCTTACTGTTTTTCCCAAGTTTCTACGGCATGGGTTAATGGGTAAGGAATAAAAGAGATTTTGTGAGCTGAGAGTCTTCACCTTTTGAGACAAGTTGTTAAGCTGCTCTTGGGGCATATTGACCCTTTGGGCAGCGTTTCATGGAGGGAAGGATGCCTCTCAAAGCCAAGTTAATTTTACTGACACTGATTCCGGTGGTTTTAGTGTCGGCAAGCATCAGTTGGATTTCCATTTATCAGGCCAAAACATTGGGTCAACGAGAGGTGGAGATCTTCCATCAAAACCTCATTCAATCCAAAGAAGCGGCGCTCAAAGATACCGTTGATGTCGCATTTGATGCCATTTCCCACATTTACAACGATTCGACGATTGAAGAACGTGTCGCCAAAGCGCGAGTGAAGGCCATTCTCAATCGCCTAACTTACGGCTCTGACGGGTACTTCTTTGCTTACGATAAACACGGCACTAATCTCGTACATCCCGTTCTTCCTGAATTGGTTGGGGAGAACTTACTTCACCTAGAAGACGAAAATGGCGACAGGCTTATAGAAGCGTTGCTTTACCAAGCGCAATCCGGAGGCGGCTTTCACCAATACTTGTGGCAGAAACCCTCGACTGGCGACATTGTACCCAAGCTCAGTTACGCCGCATGGTTGGATAAATGGGAGTGGATGATTGGCACTGGTCTTTACATTGAAGATGTCAGCCAAGAAGTCGCGAACATGCGTGCTGCGGTGAACAAAAACATCGAGACCACGTTTTTTTCCGTGGTGGTGATTTTGGTGGTCACCGTGGCGGTGATCATTGTGCTGACTTTAGCCATCAATTTACATGAGCATCGACTTGCCGATAAAAACCTCAAAGAACTTGCCCACAAAACGGTGATGTTTCAAGAAGATGAGAAGAAGCATTTAGCGCGCGAGTTGCACGATGGGATCAATCAGCTTCTGGTATCGAGTAAATGTCATTTGGATTTAATGAGCCATCGATTGCAAGATGAAAAGCTCAAGTCGCATCTCGACAAATCACAACGCTCTTTGGTGACGGCAATTAATGAAGTGCGGCACATTTCCCATCAACTTCGCCCAAGCGCATTGGATGATATCGGTTTGGAAGCTGCGTTGACGACATTGCTGCAAGATTTTCATTCACACTCTGGGATTGATATCGACAGCCATTTTGACACTCAACAGCACAAGTTGACCTCCGAAGTCGCAACAACGTTGTACCGAGTTGCGCAAGAGTCGCTAAATAACATTGAAAAGCATGCAAAAGCGAAAAAAGTGACGGTTATTTTGCAAAAAATGGGCAATATGCTGCAATTACTCATTAGAGACGATGGCGTAGGGTTTGTCGTCAACCAAGCTGTGCATCGCCAAGGGATTGGTTTGCGCAACATGCAAGAACGTGTGGAGTTTATTGGTGGCGAGTTCGAACTCATGAGTGAGCTTGGTTTAGGCACGGAAATTACCGTGCTTTTGAATTTGGATGAATTAGTTTATGGACAAACCGATTAGTGTGGTGATCGTCGATGATCACCAAGTGGTGTTAGATGGATTTATCGCGCGTTTAGAGCTGGAGCCGGATATTGATGTGATTGGCACGGCAAGCAACGGCTTGGAAGCGATTGAGGTCGTTAAGCATTTGCGACCGGATGTTGTACTTATGGACATCAGCATGCCAATCATGAATGGCATCGAAGCAACGGGTGTGATTAAAGAGGAATTACCAGAGAGTAAAATTCTCATGCTTACGATGCATGATAACCGCGAATACATCATGAAAGTGATGCAGGCAGGGGCGGTGGGGTACATGCTCAAGGAAATTTCAGCCGAGAAAATGGTGCAAGCCATCAAAACCGTGAACCAAGGTTCAACCTATTTTTGCGAGTCCGTAACTCAGACGCTCTTTACGCAAGAAATCAAACCCGCTCATCATAAACCCAATCCGCTTAGTCGACGAGAAGAGGCGGTCTTGAGGTTGGTGGCACAAGGCAATAGCAGTAAGAAAATCGCGACGTTACTCAATATCAGCTATCGAACAGTAGAAACGCATCGTCACAACATCAAACATAAATTAGATTTGCATTCGACAGCGGAATTAGCCAAATACGCATTTGAAACGGGGCTGACGGAATAAAAAAGTGCCCGTTTAATACGAGCACTTAAAGAGGTGATTATTCTGGTTTGGTGATGCTGCCGATTTCTAGAAGAGGCGCTACATCGATGTCTTCTGCGTTCATCATGGTGGAGATGCGCTGGACAGAAGAAAGCAGCAATGTTTGTTCCCACTCTTCCAATTTTTGGAATCGATTGATGAAGTGTTCTTGCAGCGGAGTTGGCGCCTGTCTCAGAGCTTCTTCGCCCTTCTCGGTAAGTACCGCATGTACCTTACGTTTATCTTCAACGCTACGACGACGCTCAACGAGTTGATTGCGTTCTAATCTGTCCAAAATCGTGGTCGCAGTTGCTTGACTCATATTGGTGTGGTTAGACAACTGCTTGATAGTCACGTTATCTAACTCATTGATAGCACGCATCAAAATCAATTGCGGAGCGGTCAATCCCGACTCTTTGCTCAGCTTTTTAGAATGTAAATCAATAGCGCGGATGATCTGACGAATCGAGACCAATACTTCTTCGTACTTTTCCAATTTTTTCATCCAGTCTGTAGGGAACATGTAACGACGCGACACTAACTCAAATGCGCTGTTATTTAAAGGGCTGCAGTCAAAATTTAGGTCGACATTTTTCAACTATTTATTTGTCTTTGGTGATTTCTTTTTATTCGCTCGTGCAACTGAAACAGAAAGACCTAAAATTATTATAGCAATAATTGTTTGTGGTCTAATTAATGGTGTGGAGATTTGCGCTTTTTGTAATGCAAATTACCGACTGAAAAGTAAGTTATTGGATTTTTTAACAGCAAAAGATAGACAAAAACGCCTCAAATGATAGGATCTTCCGCTTTCACGGAATGTAAAACGTATCGTGTTCGAACGATTTTTTGTTTGGTACGGAAAAAATAATACAAAAATAGAGAGGAACGATGACAAAGGGTATAGATAAGTACAGTATTGACAGTACCGACTATACGGTAGGTCAAGACAACGTTCAAAAGTGGGGCTTTGATGTTCATAACCCAGTTTTTGGTATTAGTGCAGGCTTTATTGCACTGTTTCTTGTCGCAGCATTAGTTCTAGATGCTCATACCGCGAAGACGGCATTGGATGGGCTTAAGTGGAAGATCATTGGTTCATTCGACTGGCTGTTTATTATCGCTGGTAACATTTTCGTTATTTTCTGCTTAGCGTTGATTGTGTCGCCGCTTGGGAAAATACGCTTAGGCGGTAAAGATGCCGTCGCTGATTATTCATTCATGTCTTGGCTCGCGATGTTGTTCGCAGCCGGTATGGGTATTGGTTTGATGTTCTGGAGTGTGGCAGAACCTGTGGCTTACTTCACTGGTTGGTACGAAACGCCACTCGGCGTAGAAGCAAACTCACCAGAAGCCGCACGTTTGGCGCTAGGCGCGACGATGTTCCACTGGGGTCTCCACCCTTGGGCAATTTACGGCGTTGTGGCACTTTCACTTGCATTTTTCACCTACAACAAAGGTTTGCCTCTATCAATGCGTTCGATCTTTTACCCATTATTGGGCGATCGCGCTTGGGGCTGGGCTGGCCATATCGTTGATATTCTTGCAGTACTTGCCACTCTATTTGGTCTAGCGACATCACTTGGTTTGGGCGCTCAGCAGGCGGCAAGTGGTATTCACCATGTATTTGGTGTTGAACCTGGTTTAGGTTTGCAAATTGTAGTTATCACTGTGGTTACTCTGCTCGCAGTGGTTTCTGTTGTCCGCGGTATCGACGGCGGCGTAAAAGTGATCAGTAACATCAACATGGTTGTAGCGTTTTTGCTGCTTATCCTTGTTGGTTTGATTGGCTGGGCGGCGAGTTTAGGCTCGATCCCAACAACATTAATGGCGTACGTAGAAAACATCATTCCATTGAGTAACCCGTTTGGTCGTACCGACGAAGCTTGGTTCCAAGGCTGGACGGTATTCTACTGGGCTTGGTGGATCTCTTGGTCACCATTCGTTGGTATGTTCATCGCTCGCGTTTCACGTGGCCGTACAGTACGTGAGTTCATCACAGCGGTACTGATTGTTCCGACGGTAGTCACCGTGGTTTGGATGTCGGTATTTGGTGGTCTGGCGATTGATCAAGTCGTCAACAAAGTAGGCGAGTTAGGCGCAAACGGTCTGACCGACGTATCACTGGCAATGTTCCAAATGTTTGATGTGCTGCCATTTGGCAACATATTGTCAATCATTGCTGTAGTTCTGGTATTGGTATTCTTTATCACCTCTTCAGACTCTGGCTCGCTAGTTATCGACAGCATTACGGCGGGTGGTAAAGTCGATGCGCCTGTATTGCAACGTGTTTTCTGGGCATTTATGGAAGGTGCGATTGCGGTTGCATTGCTTTGGATTGGTGGCTCAGAAGCGGTACAAGCGTTACAAGCGGGCGCCATTTCTACAGCACTGCCATTTACCTTTATATTGCTAGCAATGTGTGTAAGTTTATTGATGGGGATGAAGACAGAGCGTCAATAATCGATCAATTTTATAAATTTGCTTAAATAACAAGTAATTAAGAAGCCAGCACCCTGCTGGCTTTTTTTGTGCGGTTTTTCTGACGCTAGACAAAAAAATGACACGCAAAAGTCCATATTTTACAAAGAGTTAATGCGCTATTTTGTTTTTTAAAAATTAGTGAATAGTCGTGAAAAAGTGTGTAATATTCACCCACCTTAACTGTTCTCCCAACTCAATTATAATTATGAAAATATCATTAAAACAAAAGCTAATAGGCGCAAGCCTTTCTGCTGTTGTTGTGATGGCAACAGCACTTACTTGGTTGTCGGCTGGTCAATTATTTGATCAGACTCGTTCAGGTGTCTATTCACGAGCACAAAGTCTAAGTACCACAGCGTCAGAAGGTATTTCGGACTGGGTTAATATCCGTAAGGATATTGCAAGCGCATTCAACGACTACTCGACAGAGCAAGACGTTGTTCCTTTCCTACAGCAAGCACGCAAAGCTGGTGGCTTTGACGACATCTTCTTGGGTACACCAAACGGCGATATGTATCGTTCTCACCCAGAGCGTAACCGTGCTGACTACGATCCGCGTACTCGCCCTTGGTATAAAGATGCCAATGCAGCAGGTAAGCAGATCATCACAGAAGCATATCAAGACGCTATCACTAACGCATTGCTAGTGACCATTGCTGAACCAGTAATGAAAAACGGCAAGTTTATCGGTGTAGTGGGTGCTGACGTACTTATTGATCAGCTTATCGATGACGTAATCAATCTTGATGCGGGTGAAAATGCGCACGCAATGTTGATTGATATGAACGAAGGTACGTTCCTTGCTCACCCAGATAAAAGCCTAACGCTTAAGCCTATCACCAGTTTTCTAAAAGACTTTTCAGAAGAGGCTATTGAGCGTGCGGCAGCAGAAGGCAAGATTGAAAGCACGATGCTGAAAGGCCAAGAGAAGCTTTACTACTTCAAGAAAGTACCTGGCACGCATTGGATGTTCGCGATTGAAATGGATCGCGCAACAGAAGAAGCAGGCCATGCAGTACTGCTTCGTGACCTGCTGATCACCGCTGTGATGATCACCATCGTTGTGATTCTTGCGGTATCTTGGTTGGTTGGCTTCTTGTTCCGTGACCTAGGCCGCGTGTCTGATGCATTGGAAGAAATTGCATCTGGTGAGGGCGACCTTACTCAACGCCTAGAACCTCGCAGTGACGATGAAGTAGGCAAACTGGCTGAGAACTTCAACCGCTTTGTGG
Organism: Vibrio sp. zbq_1; assembly: GCF_043102935.1. Classification (NCBI taxonomy): domain Bacteria; kingdom Pseudomonadati; phylum Pseudomonadota; class Gammaproteobacteria; order Vibrionales; family Vibrionaceae; genus Vibrio; species Vibrio sp. zbq_1. Next base: position 32,465 of record NZ_JBICJH010000044.1, on the reverse strand, counting down.
GTAACATGCACACGATGGTTACCAAGCTAAGCCAAGTTTCTGCCTCACTTTCTGAGCAAGCACGTACAACGGCACAACAAGCAGAAGAACGTAGCCAGCGTATTTCTTACCAGCAAGACGAAATCAACATGGTTGCGACTGCGGTTAATGAAATGGCAGCAGCAACGCAAGAGATTGCGGGTAACGCAGACAGCACAGCGCATAGCTCTGAAGAAGCGGTGCAAGCATGTGCTCACGGTTCTAGCCAAGTGAATCAAACGCAAGGCTCTATCCAGAATCTGGCGCAAGAAGTTCAAGTCGCGACAAATGTTATCCAAGAACTTGAAGCGCACGGTAACAGCATCAACACGATTCTATCGACGATTCAAGACATTGCTGAGCAAACTAACTTGTTGGCATTGAACGCGGCGATCGAAGCGGCGCGTGCAGGCGATCAAGGTCGTGGTTTTGCGGTTGTTGCTGACGAAGTTCGCGTATTGAGCCAACGTACTCACGCATCGACCAAAGAAATCCAAGAAACGATCGAAATGCTTCAAGGTACAACCAAGAAAGCGGTTGATATCATGGGAGATGGTCGTCGTTTGGCTGATACCAGTGTGGATGACGCGAATTCTGCAGCAGCGAGCCTGACGCAAATCCACAGTGCGGTAGAGCGCATCAGCGACATGGCAACGCAAATTGCGTCTGCGGCGGAAGAGCAAGCATCTGTAACAACAGAAATCACTCGTAACACAGAAGGCATCCGCGACGTATCGAACGAGCTTTCTGTAGAAGCTCACTCAGCAGCGGAGCAAGCAGCGCACCTATCTGAGCTGTCTCACGAGCTTGAGCAAGAGATCAAACGTTTTAAACTGTAATTCTCAGTTTGACTAAAAAACAAAAGGAGCCGATAGGCTCCTTTTTAATGCATGTTTTTCGGTGAATGATTGTTGGTAAATAGCTACAACAAAAAATCTATCTACAACCAAAAATCACTGATGGGTTGGTCATCATTGTAGTGATGCGCCATCTGCGCCTGAAGCAACTCGGCAGTAGCAATCGCATCAGTTAACGCGTGATGCGGAGAGTAGTCTGGTAACCCATAGCGGCGTCGAGACTGCGCCAAACGTAGAGACTCTGGTCTCTTTCCTTTCAGGCGATTCCAAATGCCGCCAGCGCTTCTCTTTTGGATGTTCTCTTCGATTTGTAGCGTGTCTAACACGGGAAATTCAATCCCTTCCCCTATGCGCGCTTTCAGCGCTTGATCCAAGAATTCTCTCTCGATTCGACGGTAATGCACAACGATGATTTTGCCGCTTAAGCAAGGCAGCAACTCACCCAAAATATCGCTCAGATCTGGCGCATCAATCAATTCGCTGTGAGTGATACCGTGGATGATAACGGAATCTTCATCCAACTTTTTCTGAGGCCTTACTTTCCAATGTCGAGCATCGCGCAGAAAAATACGTCTCAGATTGAAAGGTACTAAACCGATAGTAATAATGTCGTGTTTTTCGGGATTGAGCCCCGTCGTTTCGAAATCCAACGCGACAAATTCAACCTCTGAAATGGGGGTATTGGGCGCTGGTAATTCGCTGCCGTAAAAAGCGACAAGATTTTCATCACTGACGAGATCCAACTTTTGCTGAAATTTGGTTGGCCATTGAATCGCAGGCTTTTGAAATAGCTTTTTGATCATGCCAAACCTCACTTAAAGCTCTTATTTGCTTGATAACGGAACTTAAGGAAGTTCTGCCCATTGCTGAGAATTTGGAAGGCATCTTTCAAATTACGGCGTTCAAAATCGGAGAGGTTTTCTGGCTCGATGTTGTTATCTGGCTCAATTCCGAGCTCAACATCGGTCGCTTGATGTCGAATTCGTACCATAGAGATGAACTCTAACGCGTCTTTTAAATCCTGTGCTCGACCTTTTGGCAAGATGCCTGCGTCAATAATATCGTCGAGACGTTCAAACGAGTTTTGTGCACGAGAGCCCACTGCCAAGGCATGCACACGAATCAGATCAACCAGCGGCGCGGTGCCACGACGTTTTAGGTTGATCGAGTTTTTGTGCTGGCCGTCTTTTTCCATCACAAAATCTTTGAAGAAGCCTAATGGCGGCGTGCGGTTTAGCGCATTTCTAGCCAAACATGCTAAGAAGCGATTATTTTTACGCGCTCGACGCACAATGAAGCTGGTGAGCTGTTCTGCCCATTTTAAGCGGCCATACACGCCATCTAAATCGAAAAATATTGATGCATTCAGTAACGCTTTCGGGTTGGGATCGTCAATCCAGTCAGCGAAACATTCTTCCCATTCGGAGCGAGTCATTCGCCACATCGGGTTTGTGGCCATGATGTCACCGGTACAATATTTGTAACCACAAGCGTCAAGGCCGTCACTGACAAACTTGGCGAGATCTTCAAAGTACTTGCCATGTTTCTCTTCTTGATAGGATTCGTCCAGAATAATGGCGTTGTCTTGGTCAGTAACCAGCAACTGTTCGTCGCGTCCCATTGAACCTAATGCGAGGAAACAATAAGGAATCGGAGGCGCACCAAGTTCTTCTTCGGCCAACTCCAACAAACGCTGTTTGAAACTTCGGCCAATTACTGACATCGCGCTGCCAACCATGTGTGAATTGGCGTCTTCGTTAACCAGACGTACGAAGCTGCTTTTGACTTCTTCTGCGACTGTTGCTAAATCTTCGATGCTTTGCTGCTGAAAAATGCTGCTTACAAGAAGCAGTGAGTTTTGCGATTCATAACGAACAATATCGGTAGTTTCGATGATGCCTATCGGTAGTTGATTTTTGACCACCGGCAGATGATGCACGTTGTAGCGTAACATCGTTAGCATGGCTTCATAGATGTAAGCATTATGGTCGAGAGAGATCACTTCCGTCGTCATGACTGTTGAAACATCATCTTGAGGAGACAAGCCTTCCGCAAGCACTCGAGTACATAAATCTCGGTCAGTAATGATGCCTAAAACGGGCGATTGCGGGTCATCTTCGTCAAGGACAAAATCGGGGTCGACAATCAAGAGTGATGAAATGTTGTCCTGAGCCATTAACTGCGCTGCTTGTTGGATTGTTTGGCCGCGGTTTATGGTCGGGGCATCGCCAGTAAGTAGGGTCTTGACTTTAGAGGTGGTTAAGTCGTTTGCGTCTTTGTTTTCTGAAATGGTTTGGCGCAAGCGTGCGCTGTTTTCTACTTCAACAAAATCGGCGAAAGAGTCGAAGTTGTCGTAGATCTCTTGAAACACCTCGACCGGAATGCAGTAGAGTAGGGTGTCTTCAATAGCTTTTACCGGGAAACGAACTTTGTTGTTGGTAAGCAGCCCCATTTGACCGAATAAGTCGCCTTCATCGAGACGGTTATAAAGCTCACCCTTGCGGCGATAAACTTCCACCACGCCACTTCTTACCACGAAGAGATCTTGAATATGGTCACCGAAGTGAATGATTGGGGTGTCTTGTCGGTAGTAAGAGATTTCAACGCTTTCTGTCACTTTGGTCAGAGTTTCTTCTGGAAGTTCGTTGAAAGGGGGGTACTTGGCGAGAAAGTTATATATCTCGAGAAGTTCTGCATCCATTCGGGTGCCTTTTGTTTCGCAAATAATAAAGTAATCTTAACGCAGTTTTAAGACAGAATCTTATTGGATCACGCTTTTTCGTGCTGAGTCATAAGATTCGGACATCTCCCGCGACAAGGTTTTGTTAATTCGGCTAATATGGAAATTGCCAATTGTAGTTAAGTTTTTAGGTGACTCTCATGAAAGGAAGTAAGATGGTGAGACAGTTATTGCTTGTGCCTCTTGTAGTTTTGCCCGCAATTAGTATCGCTTCGGAAGCGGAACAAGCTGCAAAATTTGGGTATGAGCACATTTATTTGGATGTGGGGTCGGGTACGACCAATAAAGATTGGCTAGACAACTCGAATGCGACCACGCTGGGATTGGGTGGCAATTATCTCATCACCGATAATTGGTTGTTTAATGTTGATTACTCAGCGCAGTTTTTCCATCCTGACGATCTAACACTACGTGTGGATCGATTGTTGTTTGGTGGTGGTTATCGTTATGGAATTAACGACCAACTGGACGTTTATGGTACTTATGGGCTTGGTGCGCTGAAAGCGAAAGCGACGGATGAAAAAACGGATAGCACCATTTCCTCTGACACCGAGTTTCTTCAAGCGGTGACCGTTGGTGCAAACTATCTTTTGAATGAACAATGGATGGTGTCAGCACAGATTCAGGCCAACCGAAGTGATGTGGTTGATGAGAACAAGTACAGAATCGGCTTCAATTACCAATGGCATGATGTGATTGGCACGGGCTTGTATTACCAATACCGTGATACAGATTACAGTGGTGAAAGTTCGGATTACATCAACGAAGTCGGCTTAAGTTTGAAGTTCGTATTTTAATCCCATTTAGTAAGTTCAACCGTAATCAACAGATTTAAGAACAACAAAAAAGGTCAGCATACGCTGACCTTTTCGTTTATTTCGTCTGTTTTCGACAGATTATAGAACCGCTGCGATACCTTTACATAGCGGGCCCATGTTTGATTTTGTCATACCAGCTACGCTGATACGGCCAGAACCAACGATGTAAATTGCGAACTCATCTTTCAGACGGTTAACTTGCTCTTTAGATAGACCAGAGAACGAGAACATGCCGTTTTGACGTTCGATAAAGCTGAAATCTGCATCCACACCTTCTTCTTTCAGAGTTGTTACGAACAGCTCGCGCATCTCTTGAATACGGTCACGCATTTCTTGTACTTCCGCTTCCCATTCAGCACGCAGTTCTTCGTTGTTTAGAATATGAGTAACAACAGCACTACCGTGAGCTGGTGGGTTAGAGTAGATAGAGCGGATGATCGCTTTTACTTGAGAGAATGCTGTTGTTGCCACTTCTTCAGATTCAGCAACAAGCGTGAATGCGCCTACACGTTCATTGTATAGGCCGAAGTTTTTCGAGAACGAGCTCGCAACGAGAATTTCTTTGTTATATTTCGCGAAAGTACGTAGGCCAGCTGCGTCTTCTTCTACACCCTTAGCAAAGCCTTGGTATGCAAAGTCGAACAGAGGAAGCAGTTTCTTCTCAGCAATCAGCTTCGCTAGTGTTTCCCATTCTTCAGCAGTTGGATCGATGCCAGTTGGGTTGTGGCAGCAGCCGTGTAGAAGAACGATGTCACCTTCAGATGCAGCTTGAAGATCGTTTAGCATTGCATCGAAGTCTTTGTCTTTAGTTTCTGCGTTGTAGTAAGTGTATTGAGCCGTTTCTAGACCTGCAGCGGTAAACACGCCGTTGTGGTTTGCCCAAGTTGGGTTGCTGATCCAGATTTTTACGTTACCAAGTTGGCGTTTAATAAATTCACCCGCCACGCGTAATGCACCTGTACCACCAGGCGCTTGAGCTGTTTTCGCGCGTTTTTCCGCTACGATTTCAGCGTCTGCACCGAAAAGTAGTTTTTGTACCGCCAGACCGTACTCAGCAGTCCCTTCGATGGTTAGGTATGATTTGGTTTTTTCCGTTTCAATCAGTGCTGCTTCGGCTTTCTTTACGGTAGCAAGAACAGGTGTTTCGCCTTGTTCGTTTTTGTAAATACCAACGCCAAGGTTAATCTTTTCAGCGCGAGGATCTTTTTTAAATTCTTCAGTAAGGCCAAGGATAGGGTCGGCCGGAGCGGCAACTACTTTTTCAAACATAATCTTCATCCATGTTAATCGAAGGGGTCTGCTCGTATTTATACCTTTCAGCAATATTCGTTACAACACTTACTGATAAGAAAACGTAAAAAAATTTCGATTTGAAACAGGATGCTAACATAACCGATGCTTTTGCTATGAAAACCTTGGTTAAATCCGGATGTAAAGGGGAGTTTTGTAGCAATTCGGTGCTAATTTATTCAATCGAACAATTCATGAATCTGATGGCTACTGAGGAGCGATTTTAGGCGGTTTAAAACGTGAATCCAGCAAGGTAAGCAGAGCCTGTTGTGGAGGAAAAAGTAGGGAAGGGTAAGAAACGCCCCAACGGTGAGGGGCGCTTGCATATTCAATTTACATCGAACGTTGAGGTCTATTTCTTTAGCTCAATTTCTGACTCTACCGCATTGGTTTCGATGTCAGGATTTGAAGACAACTTATCTGTCGCCCAATCGTTCATGTGTTTTAGGATTGCTTTAAGCGCATGCTTTTGCGTTGGGGTGTCACCAGCTTGAACATCTAGTTTTTCTTTTGGGTGTGACCCTGTCGCATCTTCGGCAACGTGTAGCCAATCTGGATGCCAGTAGTAAGGCTGTCCTGATGGCACACTCCACGTATGTACGCCATTGGTCTCGCCTTTATATTTGATGTCATTCTCGTTGTATTTCGTCATTATAATCGTCTCTCATAGTCTATGAGTTGAGGTGTGCATCACCATTAGCCTCTAAATGTAACAGATGGCATGAAAATTAATGTGATAGCAATCTATTTATCCTGTCGATAGATTGCTCACGATGATGCACAGTTCTCATTCAGACATGTTTTGTTCCAAAATGCTCTCAACCTTGCATAACAGAAGGTTCGCTTCTGGCTATTCACCATTAATGTGCTTAACAATCGCCTCTTTTGCGTGCTCTTCTGTTGGTGTTTCACCTTCTGGAACGACTAGATCCGCTGTTTTGTGCACACCTAGCGCGTCTTCTGCAATATGTAACCAGTCAGGGTGCCAGTAGTAAGGCGTTGTGCTGGCTGGGTGATCCCAACTGTGTACGCCTTTATGAGCACCTCGGTATGAGAGGTCATCCATAGTAAATACTTTCATCATTTTCTCCCGAAATAAAAGTCATACCTTTGAAAGTATGGAACATAAATTCTCACTTCGTATCGCGAATTGATATCACTAAGATTGATTAATTACGTTTCGAGATTGATAGTCGCGTTATCAGAATACGGGCGCGAAGTATGCTAAGGTTCGCTCGGTCGTGATAAATGAGGGAAACATGAACCGATACCGCCAACTGGCTGAACTGTTCAAAACGCAGATTCAGCAAAACACATGGAGAGCAGGAGAAAAGCTGCCGTCAGTGCGTGTCACCAGCCGAAATCATTCCGTCAGCGCCGGAACGGTGTTACAAGCTTATCAGTTGCTCGAAGCGCAAGGCTGGGTCGCGGCAAAACCTCAGTCTGGCTACTTTGTTACCGCAGAGCTGGATCGTTTGGAACCGAGCCCTCCTGCGACCTCTGTTTATCGCTCTAACATCAATGATGAGCTTTACGACTACCTCAAAAATCAAGCGTCACCGGATGCGATGAAGTTCGGATCTGCCTTTCCAGATCCTGCGTTGTTTCCATTGGATGCGTTGAATCGCAATCTGGCCAGTTCTGGTAGGAAGATGGGGCCAGAGACGCTATTGGATAACTTACCGCCAGGCTCTGAATCACTGCGTCGTTTGATTGCTCAACGTTACATTCAACAAGGTATGGTTTTAACCCATGATGACATTGTCATTACTTCAGGGGCGTTAGAAGCGTTGAATTTGAGCCTTCAGGCCGTGACACAACCGGGAGATACTATCGTGGTTGAATCGCCAACATTTTACGGAGCGCTTCAAGCGATAGAACGTTTGGGTTTAAAGGCGATAGAAATTTCAGTAGACCCGCGTATCGGGCACTCTTTGCAACAAATTGAAGCTGCTTTTACTGACCATGATGTTCGCGCGTGTTGGTTGATGACGAACTTTCACAACCCAACCGGAACATCATTAAATGATGAGCAGAAGCAGCGCATCGCCGAGCTTGCTGATAAACACGATGTGTATTTGATTGAAGACGATGTGTATTCAGAGCTCTATTTTTCTAACAAGAAACCAAGTTCGCTTAAAACTTTTGATACCCAAGATCGTGTGTTGCATTGCGGGTCATTTTCAAAAAGTCTTTGCCCGGGTTATCGGCTGGGGTGGGTGGTCAACAAGCGCTTTAATGAGCATCTGCAAAAACTGCAACTTATCTCGACTTTGTCAGGTAGTGCACCTATCCAACAAGGTATTGCGCATTATTTGCAAAACGACAGCTATGATAATCACCTTAGGAAATTGCGAAAGAATCTTGATCAGCGACAATCTGCGTTCATTGAACTGATCGATAAGTACTTTCCTAAATCGATTCACTACACACAGCCAGAAGGCGGCTATTTTTTATGGGTTGAACTGCCGGAATCAAAATGCGGAAAATCGATTTATCAGAAGTTATTGGAAGACAACATCACCGTTGCATTCGGTAAGTTGTTTTCTGTCGGCCCAGATTATGAGAACTACCTAAGGCTTAATACATCGTTACCCTGCAACGATGAACTAGAAGAAGCCGTGAAGACGATCGGAGAATTACTTCACTAGCCAACTGTTTACCTATTTTTTGCTCAAACTGTATCAGTGAACGAATCCGAAGCTGTGTTTCAATCATTAGCAGACAACCATTTTAGGTTAGGAGCAATAATGAAAAAGCAGTTGGTAAAGCATGAACTTAGGCTAATGGGTGTTGCTATCTTTAGCGCATTTTTGTTGGTGTTTGCGCACCTGATATTGGCGAAGTCTTTTTCTCATATGGTTTGGACGGAATACACCGCCGCTGTGATTCCATTCGTCATGTTTGGTTTGTGTGTTGTTGGAGTGAAATACGCCGCGCGAGCAGATAAGGATGAAGACGAAAGCAACAGCTAAATTGTACACGCAGATTGCTAGAAAATTATTCGTACAAAATAAAAGACCTCCACTTGGGAGGTCTTTCTAATTCTGAGTCACTAAAAAGTGATTAGAAGTTCGCAGAGCGAGGTGTACGTGGGAATGGGATCACATCACGAACGTTGCCCATGCCTGTTACGTAAGAGACTAGACGCTCAAAGCCTAGACCAAAGCCAGCGTGTGGCACTGTGCCGTAACGACGTAGGTCACGGTACCAGCTCATGTGTTCAGGGTCGATGCCCATTTCACGCATACGTGCATCTAGAACGTCTAGACGCTCTTCACGCTGAGAACCACCGATGATTTCACCGATGCCAGGTGCTAGAACGTCCATCGCAGCTACAGTCTTGCCATCGTCGTTCATACGCATGTAGAACGCTTTGATGTCTTTTGGGTAGTTCTTCACGATTACTGGCGCTTTAAAGTGCTCTTCAGCTAGGAAACGCTCGTGCTCAGAAGACATATCGATACCCCATTCAACTGGGAATTCGAACTCGCGACCAGAGTCCAGAAGGATTTGGATCGCGTCAGTGTAGTCAACTTGTGCAAAGTCAGAAGAAACGAATTGCTCTAGACGAGTGATCGCTTGCTTGTCGATACGCTGAGCGAAGAACTCAAGGTCATCGCGACGCTCTTCAAGTACTGCTTTAAACACGTACTTAAGCATGTCTTCAGCTAGTTTCGCTACATCGTCTAGTTCTGCGAACGCAACCTCAGGCTCAACCATCCAGAATTCTGCTAGGTGGCGGCTTGTGTTTGAGTTTTCAGCACGGAAAGTAGGACCGAAAGTGTAAACCTTGCTTAGTGCACAAGCGTAAGCTTCCGCGTTTAGCTGACCAGATACGGTTAGGAACGTTTCTTTACCGAAGAAGTCTTCGTTGTAGTCCACTTTGCCTGCGTCTGTGCGAGGTAGGTTTTCCATGTCTAGCGTAGAAACGCGGAACATTTCACCAGCACCTTCTGCATCAGAAGCCGTGATTAGTGGCGCAGATACCCAAAAGTAGCCTTGCTCGTGGTAGAAACGGTGAATTGCTTGAGATAGACAGTTACGTACACGTGCTACCGCACCGATTACGTTAGTGCGCGGACGTAGGTGCGCAACTTCACGTAAGTACTCGATAGAGTGACGAGTTTTTGCCATTGGGTAAGTTTCAGCATCTTCAACCCAACCTACAACTTTAACGTCAGTTGCAGCCAGTTCGAAGTCCTGACCTTGCGCAGGAGACTCAACAATCTTACCAGTTACTTCAACAGAGCAGCCAGTCGTTAGCTTAAGCACTTCATTGTCGTAATTATTAAGATTATTAGGGACCACGGCCTGAATCGGGTCGAAACAAGAGCCGTCATATATGGCAAGGAAAGAGATTCCAGCTTTGGAATCACGACGTGAACGGATCCAGCCGCGAACAGTTACTTCACTGTCTACTGCTAGCTTACCGCTTAGTACGTCTGATACAGGCGCGTAAGTCATGTTTTAAATATTCTCCATTGAGGTAAAAATTCAACTCAACGCTTATCAAAGTGCTTGTCTCAAAACATTTTTGTTTAAAAAACAAGCGAAGCATTGAGTTGGATAGAATTTTACAGATTCAATGGGACATATTACCCGTCAATTCGTCAGCTTCAACCTTTATATTCAATTTGGACGCGAGAAATTTCCTATTTATTTGCCCTTTGTTGCTCAGAAAGGGTGAATTGGTTAAGTAATTGCTCTAAACGCTCAGAAAGTTCTTCCAAATCGACACTGATATCCCGTGTATGAGAGGCAGATTGAGACGTGTCGTTCGCGTGCAAAGTAATCACGTCGATTTTCGATTGAATGTGCTTGCTGACATCCGAGGTGGTTTGAGTTTGCAGTTGGATGTTTTCTGCGTGTTTAAGCACTTGATGCATCTCGTCTACAACATTGTGCATGGTTTCAGACAGCGCTTCGACATCCAGTGAACGTTGATGAGCAAATTGACAAACATGATCGACCGACGACAGGGACTCTTCGCTGCCTTGCTGAAATTGGGAAATGATGCTTTCAATGTTGCTGGTGGCTTCGGCGGTACGTGAGGCCAGATTTCTCACTTCATCGGCAACGACTGCAAAGCCACGACCTTGCTCTCCGGCGCGTGCCGCTTCGATTGCTGCGTTTAGAGCGAGTAGGTTAGTTTGTTCGGCGATGCCTTTGATCACACCGAGTATTGAGGAAACTTCTTCGGTTCTCTGATTTAGAGACGTAATCTTCTCACGCACTTGTTCAATGTTGCTGACTAAGCTCTTGATGTCTTCGCTGACATTGTGTGCTTGGCTGGCGCTGTTTGCAGCTACGTCAACGGTGTGGTTTACCAACGTCGTTGCGTTGATTGTTGCTTCTTCAACCACGACTTGCTGCTGCAACATATCAATAATGTTGTTTTGCACTTCATTGGTTTCTAATTGCTGATTGTTTGCTGCTTCATCAGTGGATTGAGCAACGTCGGTGAGACGACCCGCAGACCCTGCTAACGAGTGTGAGGTGTCTTGCACGCGCTCAAGACTTTCCGAAACGGTATCCATAAAGGAATTAATAGATTGGGAAAGTTGGCCAACTTCGTCATTTTGTTTATGGACAAGTCTCTGGGAGAGATCTTTGCTGGCACTAACGTTCGACATAAAGTGCGAGGTTTTTTGAATTGGTCGCACGATGATCTTACGAATCAAGCCCATGGTGATGAGAAAACCAACCAACGCAATGGCAGACATGATGCCCATCGCGTACATCGCTTGTTTATTGATCATCGAACTCACGTGGTTCATGTTGTATTCCAAGCGAATAGCACCCAATACTTCACCCTCTGGCGCGACATGACAAGAAACACAATTGGTGCCGCGATAGTTTTGGCTCGATTTCATTGGCAGCGCCACAACAATGCCTTTGCCCCAGTCCGCAGTAATTGGTTCTATCACTAGCTCGCCCGCTAGTGCACGCTGATCAATCTCATCAATAGGTTGCTGATTGGATTGCCCTGCACCGTACAGCTTTGTAACGGCATCGGCACGTAGCACTCGAACTTGCTCAATACCTTCTTGAGCGAGTGCTTTTTGTCGCAGCGTTTCCTTTTGAGACATGGTGCCAGTGAGCATCATCATATTCAGACTATCGAAGTAGTTGCTGGCTTTGTCGTGCAGTTGTTCACTAAGAACATCATTTATCAGCGTTTTTTGTTGATAGTGTTGGTACGCCGTCGACGCGGCGAGAACACAGCTAAAAACGACAATTAACGCAAGCAGGAGCTTAAAGGTAATAGTTGAGCGCATATTTTTATAAGTGTAATTGGAACGAACTGCACAATATTAGTCTTCTCGCATAGGTTGCGCGATGAGCGAAATGAATGATTGTGACCCTACACATGTTGGGGATATGTAATTGTGATGTGAGTGCTGTGTAATCAAATGTTTGGCGCATGACAAAAATGCGACGCTTTGGTTTGCGTGATGGCAAAGAGGTCAGGAATAAGCGGCAGTTTTTGCTACGCTTGTATGGGGTAACGCTTGTCTCTTGGCAGCGAATTCCTTAGTATTGCCTGTCTTTTTTAAAGCCTGAGAATCAAGATGAAAACAGAATTGTACAAAGAGTTTATGTTCGAAGCGGCACACCATTTGCCACACGTACCAGAAGGTCACAAGTGTGGTCGTTTGCACGGACACTCTTTCCTTGTTCGTCTTTATGTAGAAGGTGAAGTTGATCCACATACAGGTTGGGTTGTGGATTTTGCAGAGATAAAAGCTGCATTTAAACCAATTTACAATCGCTTAGACCACTACTACCTAAACGACATCGAAGGTCTGGAAAACCCGACCAGCGAAGTGCTAGCAAAATGGATTTGGCAACAGCTAAAACCAAACCTACCGCTACTAAGCAAAGTAGAGATCAAAGAAACTTGTACAGCAGGTTGTATCTACAAGGGTGAATAACCTTCGTAGTAATCCCATGTTCAATAACAAAGGCAAGCCTATCGCTTGCCTTTGTTTTATCTAGCGTTTGGTTATTGAGCGTTTAACCAAGCGGGTGACGCATCAACCACTCTTTTTCTTGCTCGCCATAAATGGCTTTTTCTGTGTTGGTAAAGCCACAAGCCAAGAAAAAGTCGAGTGCACCTTGATGGCTATTTGGTACCGTCACGCAGAGCGAGGTGCTCTCTGGGTCGATGGTATATGCGTACACAAACAGTTTTTTCAGCGCCTCTGCACCAATACCTTGGCGTTGAAAGCGGCGATCAATCATCAAATAATTAAGGCCCAACTCATGCCGCATTGCAAAAGGAGCATGCTGAGCAAAACCTTTATCAATGATCAGGTAGCCAACGGTTAGGTAGTCCGAATAAATAGTAAAAAATACTTCTGACTTGTTTCGCTTTTGGTAAGCCTGTTCAAACGGCTTGGCAAATCCTATTTGCTCTTCCTGCACGTCCAATTGCATCAAACTCGAAAAATCTTTCAGTTTGGTTGGTTTAATAGCAATCATGGTTTCAATCACGAGTGGGTGGTGGATGGTCTCACCACCTAACAAAAATGTACGAACGTCTTTAACTTTCATCCAGTTATAGACGCTAGTGATACCCAAATCACTTCGCACACTTAGCGCGAATACATTATGAAGTCATTTGGGTATCAGCTAGTTTAAGTAACTCGCGGCATTAAGAAAAGCTAGAAATGCAGAGGATAGAAGTAACCTTGATGAATGTAGGCTCCTAACGTTGTGAGTAAGTGAGCACTATCTGCGGTTTCGACGCCTTCGACGATGACTGTGCAGCGGTAAGTGTTTCCCATCGCAATCAACTGACGCAGCGTTTCCACTTTCTTATCGTCCGACTTTAAACCAATCACAAACTCCCGATCTATTTTCAAATAATCTGGATTGATTTTGCTGATAAGTGACACGTTGTTGTTGCCAGTACCAAAGTCATCAATGCTGATTTTGCAGTTCAGTAATTTTAGTTTCGCGACGTTGTCGTAGATCTCGGAGGTGTAGTACATGGACGCGTTCTCCGTGATTTCGATGGTCAGTAAACGGCAGTCTCTGCTCGCGAGTTCTTGATAAAGAGTCGAGAAGTTTCTACCTCGTAGAAGAGAAGGGCACACATTGATGCTGATGGGCACCAACAAAGTCGGCTGTTTGGCGTAAATTGCTCGGATCACCAAGATCGTGTGGATCAAAAGCAGTCCATTGCTGATCAGTGTTTCGATGAACCTTTGGGTGTTCTTCACTTTGAATCGAGAAAGGGCTTCGTAGTGAATATTTTGCTGCGTTGAGGTGTTGTAGATCGGTTCGAGCTTGATATGAAATTCTCGAATAGCGAACAGATACGTGATGAACGCTTGTAGCGACCGATGCCTTAGTATCACTAAAAAGAACAGGCTCAACAAAATGATGCTCTTAAAAGGTCCTGAGATGTAATACACCTCTTTATAGCCTGTATCTTTAATTTGATAGTGAAAGTATCGCCCGTTGGTGTTGCCAATTTCGAACGACGTACCTGTGTTGGTGTAAAGCTTCATCCCGGAAAGGAAAAAGCGCGAGATGTGGCTCTCCACGTTATTCTGTAAGTTGATGTTTTTCACACGAACTAAAATGGTGGCGTTGTTGATGTCGAAGGATTGAGTCGTGTAATTGCTGTTATCGCTCCACTCGTTGAACGCTTTTTGGCTGACGGGAACCACCGCCTCTGGCGTGACCAAGCAGCGGATATTAAAGCGATCCAACATCATGCTGGATTCAACGAGCTTTACGTTATCAAACAACCCTTTTAGTTGGTCTTCATCAGCATAGCAACTCATCTGAGACAGGCTGTCGGCAATGTCCAATGCGCTATCTAAATAGTTGTGTTTCACAATGCTGTTGATGGCGTAATAGCAGACCGAGAAAAAGATAGCTGTAGTAACCAGCAACACCCAAGCGATGTCGGTATATATCCTTTTATTCCGCAAGCAAATACGAAGGGCTTTTCTGACGCTGTTTTTCGTGTGTTGGTTGATTCTCTTTTGTTGATAGATGCCGCTTTGGTGAGTATGTAGCATGGTAAAAGGGATGAAATATCCCGTCCTGTGAATGTTTTCTATGATGTTTCTCGTGGGAGAAACGTGATCTTCCGTGAGCTTGCGAAACTTCTTTCTCAATGCTGCCACCGCGTTTTTAAATCCATTTTCTGGCAAAGCCATCTTGTAGTGTTGAGTGATTTTTCTCTCAATAACGCGCTGACTGATCGGCGCATTTAAGCTGCCGTAAGTAGCAATAGTTGAAAGAATGGCATACTCATTTGAACTAACAGGGATGGCGTGGTGGAGTGTGTTGTTGATCTCTAAAGAAATGTCGTTTTCGGACAAGCAAACGCAGATTTGGTTTCCAAGTTCAAACCTAATCATGTGTTGATAAGCTCCAATTTAAATTTTGGCTACGTTATCAATAATGAGAAGTGAAGGGTGTGATTTTGTACGGGGATATCCTAAACATTTGGATATAGTAACAGTTTTAGTTTTTTTTATGAGCTACAGCGAGAGTAGGCCCTGACTGGTTTTTAGCTGGAACAAACAAAAATATCGGCAGGAATAAGGCAATGACGGGTGATGCTTCAAATGCGTCTGCATGCGCATACCTCATCGTATTTTGGATAAAAAAAGCCCGAGTATTCACTCGGGTTTATCGATATCTTTTTTATAACGAGACGATTAGCAAATCACTTTGATTGCTAGACCGCCTTGAGAAGTTTCGCGGTATTTCGCGTTCATGTCCTTACCAGTCTCTAGCATTGTTTCGATAACTTTATCTAGAGATACAGTAGGAGCAGAAGAACGACGTAGTGCCATACGAGTTGAGTTGATCGCTTTTACAGCCGCGATACCGTTACGCTCGATACATGGAACTTGAACCTGACCTGCAACAGGGTCACAAGTTAGACCTAGGTTGTGCTCCATCGCGATTTCTGCAGCCATACATACTTGCTCTGGGCTACCACCCATAAGCTCCGCAAGGCCAGCCGCCGCCATAGAACATGCCACGCCAACTTCACCCTGACAGCCAACCTCTGCACCAGAGATTGACGCGTTGCGCTTGTAAAGACCACCGATTGCGCCAGAAGCGGCAAAGTAACGGATGTAATCTTTTTCAGTCACAGTTTGGATGAACTTATCGTAGTAAGCCAATACTGCTGGGATGATGCCACAAGCGCCGTTAGTCGGTGCGGTAACAACACGGCCACCGGCTGCATTCTCTTCGTTTACTGCGAAAGCGAACATGTTTACCCAGTCAACAACAGACATTGGGTCGTTCGTTGTTTTCTCAGAAGTAAGCAGTTGCTGACGAAGTGCTGCAGCACGACGAGGTACACGTAGTGGACCAGGCAGAATGCCTTCTTCGTTCATACCGCGATCCATACATTCGCGCATCGTGCGCCAGATGTTCGCGAAGTAAGTACGAGTTTCTTCGTCTGAGTGAAGTGCTTGTTCGTTCTTCATCACTAGCGCGCTGATAGAAAGACCGCTTTCTTTACACTGGTTAACCAGCTCTTCAGCTGTTGTGAACTCGTAAGGAACCTTGATTGGGTTCTCAGCTTCTTTACCGAAGTTCTCTTCATCAACGATGAAGCCACCACCGATAGAGTAGTAAGTTTTTGAGTACGCTTTTTCGTCATCAATCCAAGCGTGGATTTGCATGCCGTTTTCGTGCAGCTCAAGGTTCGTTTTGTGGAAGTTCATTCCACCTTCACGTGGGAACGATACTGTATGACAGTGCATGCCAACAGGAAGGCGCTCAGTTTCTTCTACGCGAGCGATGAAGCCCGGAATAGAATCGATATCAACTTTCTCAGGGGAGTTGCCCGCAAGACCCATGATGATAGCAATATCTGTGTGGTGACCTTTCCCTGTCAGTGATAGTGATCCATAAACGTCAACGGTGATTTTAGTGATGTCGCGCAGTTTTCCCATTGCACGAAGATCATCAATAAACTCTTTACCCGCTTTCATTGGGCCTACAGTGTGTGAGCTTGAAGGACCAACACCGATTTTATAGATATCAAAAACACTAATCATATCGATTACCTCAGAAGAAAGCCTCCCAAGGGGAGTTGGGAGGCTTAATTTTATCGTTATATTTTTGGATTAATCATTCTGTTAAAAAACAGGGATGATTAAAGAGCGCCGTAGATTACAGAAGTAATTGCTGCAAGACCACAGATTGCTGTGAAAATTTGCACAGGTGCTGAAGTTTTGTACTTCGCCATTGCTGGAACTTTTTGCATCGCGAATACAGGCATCAAGAATAGGATTGCCGCAATCATTGGCGCGCCCATTGTTTCGATCATGCCTAGGATGCTTGGGTTAACGATAGCCACAATCCAAGTAGTGATAACGATGAACAGTAGAGAACCTTTTTCGATCTTGCTTACTGGAGATTGTGAGCGAGATTTGATTAGACCTACTAGACCTTCGTGTGCACCTAGGAAGTGACCGAAGTAGCTAGAAGTGATCGCCGCGAATGCAACCAATGGACCCATGTAAGAGATCAGTGGAGATTCGTGGATGTTCGCTAGGTAAGAAAGTACAGAGATGTTTTGTTCTTTCGCAGATGCTAGTTGCTCTGGAGATAGAGAAAGTACTACAGAGAATACGAAGAACATAACAAAGCCCATTAGCATCATCGCTGCACCGCCAGTGATCATGTCTGTTTTCTTGTAAGCTTCGTCGCCGTATTGCATGCGTTGCTCTTTAGAGAACTGAGAAATGATTGGGCTGTGGTTGAATGAGAATACGATGATAGGAATTGCTAACCAAACGATAGTTGGCATTGCAGCCCAGTCTGGAGCCACTTCAATCATAGATGTGTTCCACTCAGGGATTAGGTAGAAAGACAACGCCAATAGGATGAACACTAGAGGGTAAACCATTGCTGAAGTTGCTTTCAGCATCAGTTCTTTACCGAATACTACGCCTGCTGTCATTGCTGCGATAAGCGCACCAGAAAGTAGCCAGCGAGGAATCGATTCCATGCCCATTTGGTTAACTAGGAAAGAGTCAACCGTGTTTGTGATACCAACACCGTAGATAAGTACGATTGGGTAAATAGCGAAGAAGTATGCGAACGTAATAAGGTTTGCGCCAGTTTTACCGAAGTGTTCTTCTACTGTGTCAGTGATGTCTGCTTCTGGGTTCTTAGCTGAAAGAACGAAGCGAGCTAGAGATTTGTGTGCGAACCAAGTCATTGGTGCCGCGATTAGAGCTAGGATTACTAATGGCCAAAAACCACCCGCACCAGCTTTAATAGGAAGGAAAAGTACACCTGCACCTACTGCCGTGCCGAACAGAGACAGACACCAGGTGAAGTCTTTGTAAGTAAACTTACTAGACGATTGTGCGGTAGAAACCGCAGAAGTAGTTGTATTCATTTTTGAGTTACTCATTTTGGGAACAGGAAATAAGTCGCGGGCAATTTTGCAAGATTTTACACTAGGAAAATTAGATCTAAATCATGTATTGCTCGTGCTTATTGAATGATATGTCAAAAACCTGCTTTTTATCACGAAAATGATGTGCTACTCGTGATTATTGCTAATGAGTAAAATTAGAAAAACTTATCAATAGGGCGATTTGTATAAATTTATTTCACCGCAAGCGTTTGCGGTGAAAATGGCAAATTAATCTAATGTGAATGAATGTTTATGAAGTAACGTTTTATTAATATTGATGCACATAATGATCGCATTGGTCGTATGATCATTATCGAATGAAAGAGGAGAGATTTAGCCGGAAATGATGTGCTTTTGCATCGACTCAATGATCTGCGCCGTCATGCCCCAGATGAAATGTTGACGATATGGGATAGCAAATACACGATGACTGCTTCTTTTTAACTCAAACTTACTGCTGTAGAGCTTATTTGGGTTCAAAATATGGTTGGCTGGTACCTCAAAAACCGACTCGACCTCATTTGGGTCAATATGCGTTTTATAATCCGGAGAAATAAAGGCCAAAAATGGCGTCACATTAAATTGACTAATCGTTGGCAGTTTTGGTAACTGACCGAACACATGAATGTGTTTATCTTCTATACCGACCTCTTCATTAGTCTCACGAAGCGCCGTATTCACCAGATGGATATCTTCGGGTTCAAACTTACCGCCAGGAAAGCTGATTTGCCCTGGATGATGCCGAAGATGTTCGGCTCGCTTGGTCAAAATCACTTGTAGGCCTTCAGGTCTATCCACAAAACCAATCAGAACCGCGGCGTCTCGAAGCGGTTTACCTTTCATAAAATTCAGGCGGGCAAGAGACTCCTTGTGATACCCCGTCGGAAGATGAAATTGAAAGTTCTGCAGCAATTTTGTTTTGTCGATAACCAAACCGAACCCCTAATTTTCGTGCCTACTCATTATTATACACCCAAGATAATAACCCTAAACTCCGGAAGCGAGCGTGCTTGAGTGAGAAAATGAGTGGTGAGTGCACTCCGCCTCATTGTTAATAAAACAGTAAGCTCAAATGTTAAAGGAAAATCGCTTCACATCTAGGCAACCTTTTGCTTTGTGCTTTGTGTCTCACTCTGCCGAAGCATATTGATTTGAAACTTATAGGGTTATACACCATTCTTATTTTTAAGGCGTTGCAATGAGGTTGGTGTTTGCCAATGAAAGGGATAATCTTTACCGAGTTCATGGAGTTAGTGGAAAGCAAATTTGGACTTGAAGTGCTTGACCAAGTGCTCGAACTTTCCGATGACGAAGGGGTATATACCTCTGTCGGCAGTTATGATCACCGAGACTTAGTCAAACTGATCGTCAATCTCAGCAAAGTTTCTGATATTCCCCCAGAGCAGTTACAAGAAGTGTTTGGTGAAAGCGTATTTTTGAACCTGCTACGCTCCATTCCCAGTCATGCAAGCTTGCAGCAGTGCGACAATACCTTTCAATTTGTTCGACATGTAGAATGCTTTATTCATGTAGAAGTTAAAAAACTTTACCCAGACGCCAATCCGCCTAAGTTCGATTTTATCAGCGAAACACAGTCAGAACTGGTGTTCGACTACCACAGTGCAAGGTGTATGGCGCATGTTTGTTTAGGGTTGCTCAAAGGCTGTGCTGCACACTTTGGACAGGTCATTCATATTACGCATCAAAACCAAACCGAAGACGGAAGCCAAGTTCGATTTTGGCTGGAGGCACAATAAGAAGAGTATGACGGGTAACTCCTCATTAGAAAGGAAACTCAAACGAGAAATCGCCTCAAGAAAGGCGGCAGAACTGCTTTTAGAGCAAAAAAGTTATGAGCTCTACGAATCGACGCAAAAATTGAGCGTTGCATTAAAGAAGCTAGAACTTCGATCGGAAAGCGATCTGCGCAAGTTTGAGTTTGAAGAAAAAATTGATGCCACGCTTATTCGGTTTGGACGGACATTCCTTTCCAGCACTTTCGACGAGACAATGATTGCCAGTTTTCTTGAGCAACTGACGTCCAATTCTGTTATTACCGCTTCGTATTTATACCTTGATCCTGTCCAACTCACTTCTTTGCGTCGTCATCATTTCGGGCATTTGGATCTAAAAAGTGACAAACCTATCGCTCGAACACCCAATTGGCAGAATGAGGCGCTACATTTACCCATCATCATTGATGAGCGAGTCGTTGGCGAATTGATATTTTCTGTGTCGTTGGAACAAATTGAGCAAGCTTT
The DNA here is from genome assembly GCF_043102935.1 of Vibrio sp. zbq_1. NCBI lineage: Bacteria > Pseudomonadati > Pseudomonadota > Gammaproteobacteria > Vibrionales > Vibrionaceae > Vibrio > Vibrio sp. zbq_1. The sequence continues at coordinate 12,057 of NZ_JBICJH010000044.1, read as the reverse complement.
TATCTCCAAACAAATGGAACTGGTTTCTGATTTGGTTCACGGCGTGATCAGTCGTCACCTCAGCCTTGAACGTGAAGTCGAGCTAAGAAAGCGAGCGGAAGAGTCAGAAAAAGCGACGAAAGAGTTTGTCGCGATGATTAACCACGAGTTAAGAACGCCACTTAATGGCGTACTCGGCAGCGCAGATCTGTTAAGCAAAACTCAGTTGGGAGAAGATCAACGGCAATATCTCGGTAATTTGATTCAGTCGGGCGATTTACTTCGCGTCATCATCAACGACTTGCTCGATTTCAGCAAGATGAATGCTGGCATGATGGAAATTATCGACAAGGTTTTTGCGTGGGATGATCTCGAAAAAGCCATTACGGGCGTATTTGCTGCGAAAGCGGCAGAGAAGCGCATTCATTTTTCTATCGACAAGAAGTTGGGCATTCCGGAGTTTCTGATTGGCGATTTAGAACGAATCACCCAAATCTTAGTCAATCTGATTGGGAACGCGATCAAATTTACCCATTTGGGCGGCGTGGTCTTGCGAGTCGAGTGGGTAAACGGCACTGCGTTTTTTGAGGTGGAAGATACCGGGATTGGGATACCGTTAGCGGCGCAAAGTTCGTTGTTTGACCCTTTTGTACAAGTTGACCGTTCGGCAAAACGCAGTTTTGAAGGCTCAGGCTTGGACTTAGCGATTTGTAAGAACCTCGTGGATTTAATGCAAGGTGAGATCAGTTTCGAAAGTGAAGAGCGCAAAGGTACAACCTTTAAAGTTTCCATCCCTTTAAAAGAGGGGCAAGCTCAAGGTGCAGCGTCGGGTGAGTTGGCTGTTGTCGAACGAAGCGACTTAGCTGGGCGCTCGATATTGGTAGTGGATGATATACGAATGAACCAAGTCATTGTGACGCAGATGCTGAAAAAGCTCGACATTACTCCTGATTTAAAAGCCAATGGTTTGGAAGCGCTAGAAGCGGTTAAAAACAAAGATTACGAATTGATATTTATGGATTGTCGAATGCCGGAAATGGATGGTTACGAAGCAACGGCTCACTTGCGACAAAAAGGCTTCGACCGTCCAATCATCGCCTTAACAGCAGGCACAACGATTGAAGAACGTCAAAAGTGCATTGATTCAGGCATGGACGATATCCTCACTAAGCCGTACACCGCAACCGATATTGAACAGATTATGTGTAAGTGGCTCGAGCAGTAGACGCTGTCTCTTAAAAAACGGATGCTTGTTGGCTAACGGCTAGCCGCTAAAGGGCATACAAACAACGCTCACAAAAACGCCTCCGTACTGGAGGCGTTTTGACTTGTTTTCGTCAGCAGGATTCAAGAGACGTTGTCATCTGTCGAAACCTACGATTGCAGCGCTGGCAAAATCTTTGAAAGCTTATCCAACGTTTCTTGATATTCAGAGGCACAATCGCTATCTGCAACGACGCCGCCGCCAGCCCAAGCGTACAGTTTGTGATTTTCCGCGACGAGAGTACGGATGGTGATGCTGGTATCCATACGACCATGGCGAGAAATGTAGCCAATACTGCCGCAATACGCGCTGCGTCGATGCGGCTCCAATTCTTCAATGATCTGCATTGCGCGAACTTTAGGTGCGCCCGTAATTGAACCGCCCGGGAAGCACGCTCGTAGCAAATCTGCAGGAGAATATTGCTCGTCCAAATTCGCACGAATGGTGCTCACCAAATGATGCACGGCAGGGAAGCTTTCAATATCAAACAGCTTGGGCACGTGAACGCTACCCGGTGATGCAACTCGACCAATGTCATTACGCAGCAAATCGACAATCATCAGGTTTTCTGCCTGATCTTTTTCCGCTGTCTGCAAGTCATGGGCATTAGCGTTATCTTGCTTTGGATCTTCGCTGCGTGGGCGAGTACCTTTGATTGGTTTCGTTTCAATGACGCGATCTTTGAGTTCTAAAAAGCGCTCTGGAGAGATACTCAAAATCGAAGACTCAGGCATGCGGATAAACGCTGAGAATGGCGCTTGGTTGGCGGACTCCAATTTCAGATACGCTTGCCACTCGCTGCCTTGATACGGTGCGTTAAAGCGTTGCGCCAAATTGATCTGATAGCAGTCACCGCTCAACAAGTATTCTTGCACCTTGTCAAAGCGAGTGGCGTAGCTCTCTTTCGTCATGTTTGACTGCCAATCGCCGGACAGAGCGAAGTCTACACTTTGCTCCGCTTCTTGTTTGTCTAACCATTGCCAAGCTTGCTCGATATTCTGACCGACTAAGCATGCTTTTTTAAGCTTGTGGTCAACAACGACGGCCCATTCATACAGACCTACCGCCATATCAGGCGTGTTGAGATCCTTTTCGGCCTGTTCTGGCATTGTTTCTACGCGTCGACCTAAATCGTAACTGAAGTAACCGAGCGCTCCGCCGACAAAAGGCAAATCCAATTCTTTATTTAACTCAACGTGAGGAAGCCACTGTTCTTGCAACTGATGAAGCAGCGTGAATGGGTCATCTTGAGTTGAATAGGCATTCGATGGCGTTTCAACTTGTGTGCTGTCGGCAATGGTTTCTAACGTTGCAATTGGGTTGGCAACCAACACATCAAAGCGACTATCGATATGCGTTTCTGATGCAGAACGCAGCAACATCGCCCAAGGCTGGTGTTGAATGCGAGAAAAGAGGTGAAGAGCAAACTCTGGTTCGTATTCCAGCGCTTTAAAATCAATGAATTGATTGTCCATGTTGTTCATTTGTGTAATTTGTGACAAAGAGATCGTTCACTGCATGGCATGTCATGGGCAGCAAGAGTATCATATTCCTCTGTATAGCCAAACTCCCTCTATTCATAGGGTTTTGAGATGGTTTACAAGTAGGCGACTTCAGCGTTTCGTGTGTCGATATCAGCCGTTCGACAATTGTTTATAACAAAAAGAAGCTCAAAAGAGCAATAAGCTCAACAAACACGATTGAAGCCAAGCCAATAATGGAAGCATAACTATAACGAGGCATGTAATGACGGTAATACGCAAGCAGGATGTAATCAGCAGTGTCGCTGATGCGCTACAGTATATTTCTTACTACCACCCGCTAGACTTTGTTCAAGCTCTTGAAAAAGCCTATCACCGCGAAGAGAGTCAAGCCGCGAAAGACGCGATTGCTCAGATCCTAATTAACTCCCGAATGTCAGCAGAAGGTCACCGACCAATTTGTCAGGATACTGGCATCGTGACGTGTTTCGTCAACATCGGTATGGGCGTGCAATGGGACTCAACCGACATGACGGTTCAGCAGATGGTAGATGAAGGTGTCCGACAAGCGTATACGAACCCAGATAACCCGTTGCGTGCGTCAGTACTTATGGATCCTGCCGGTAAACGTATTAATACCAAAGACAACACGCCTGCTGTCGTACACATCAACATGGTACCGGGCGATAAAGTTGAAATTCAGATCGCAGCGAAGGGCGGCGGTAGTGAAAACAAAACTAAGATGGTGATGCTAAACCCATCTGACGATATTGCTGAGTGGGTAGAGAAAACGCTACCAACAATGGGCGCGGGCTGGTGTCCACCAGGTATGCTTGGCATTGGTATTGGCGGTACGGCTGAAAAAGCAGCGGTATTGGCAAAAGAATCTCTAATGGAACACATCGATATTCAAGAGCTTATTGACCGTGGCCCACAAAACGCAGAAGAAGAGCTTCGTTTGGATATCTTCAATCGCGTGAACAAACTTGGTATTGGCGCGCAAGGCCTTGGCGGTTTGACGACTGTTGTCGACGTTAAGATCAAAACTGCGCCAACGCACGCGGCTTCTAAGCCTGTTTGTTTGATCCCGAACTGTGCGGCGACTCGTCACGTACACTTCACGCTCGATGGCAGCGGCCCAGCAGAGCTAACGCCACCTAAACTAGAAGATTGGCCAGACATTACTTGGGAAGCGGGCGAAAATACGCGTCGCGTAAACTTAGACACGATCACTAAAGAAGAAGTACAAGAGTGGAAGACAGGCGAAACCGTTCTTCTATCAGGTAAAATTCTGACTGGTCGTGATGCTGCGCATAAACGTATTCAAGGCATGTTAGACAATGGAGAAGGTCTACCTGAAGGCGTAGATCTAAACGGTAAGTTCATTTACTACGTAGGTCCTGTCGATGCAGTTGGTGATGAGGTCGTTGGTCCTGCTGGCCCAACAACATCAACTCGTATGGATAAATTCACCGATATGATGCTAGAAAAAACTGGCATCATGGGCATGATCGGTAAAGCTGAGCGTGGCCCTGCAACGGTTGAATCTATCAAGAATCACAAAGCGGTTTACCTAATGGCTGTTGGTGGCGCGGCCTACCTTGTAGCGAAAGCGATCAAGAAAGCTCGCGTTGTCGCATTTGAAGATTTAGGTATGGAAGCGATCTACGAATTTGAAGTTGAAGATATGCCAGTAACAGTGGCTGTAGACTCAAATGGCGTTAACGCGCACCAAATCGGTCCTGACACTTGGAAAGTAAAAATTCAAGAGATGGAAGCATAAGGCAAAAGGCAATCTTACATTGTCTCAGTAGAGAGAATGTGACAAGGTGCTGATTTACCTAGCAAACATTTGACAAAAGTGCAGCGAAAACTGCACTTTTTGTCTATATAATGTAGATATAAACCTCAGGGCATAGCAATCAAACGTTATGCGAACAATAATTAGGAGACGGCATGCCTCGTTTTATTCAGATTCTACAAATTATTCTTGCTGTAGTGGTTGGTGGCTTTGTTGGCTACGACTTGATTCTTCACGGTATCAGTATTTTTGATGAGAAATACGTCACCATCACTTGTGTGCTTTGGTTTGTTCTTGAAATCGCACTCTTTGTTATCTACAAGCTGATTGAAGAAGATTAGAACATCAAGCCGCTAGTTAGAATATATAAGCCTCTGAAGTGATTCAGAGGCTTTTCCGTTTATAGGCAGCAATATTTTACACTTATCGAGGTCAGCACTAGATTGCAGATTTTGTTCATCTTTGATTAAGGTTGGTAAACTTAGACTCGTGATACTCAAGTTACTTCTATGGAAGCGTTGGGTATAAAAACTGGTGAGATAAATAAAAACTATGAAAAGAATAAAGCAAGAAGTGAACGACTTTATCAGCCGTGGTATGGATTCTAATGTAAGAATTGCGGTAACTGGGTTATCCCGAGCGGGTAAAACGGCCTTTATCACGTCTTTGGTTAATCAGTTGCTTCACACCGCCACTCACGACAATCTACCTTTATTGACCGCCGCGAGAGACAAACGCCTTATTGGTGCAAAGCGTGAACCTCAAACCAATATGATGGTGCCTCGCTTTGCTTACGACGAGGCGATGAGCCAGATTCATGCGAACCCACCACAATGGCCAGTGCCAACGCGTGATGTGAGCGAAATTCGCCTAGCTTTAAAATACAAACCAAAGAAAACGACCAAGAAGCTGCTCAGTAAAACGGCGGTTCTCAATGTTGACATCATCGACTATCCGGGGGAATGGCTATTGGACTTGCCTTTGCTCGATATGAATTTTTCGAGTTGGTCTCAAACGCAGTTTGACGCGCTGAAAGGCAAACGCAAAGAGTTAGCTCAAGCATGGCTAGCTGAACTCGAACAGATTGAGCTCAATGCGGATGCAGATGAAAAACAGCTAGAGAAAGTGGCTCACGCTTACACGGATTATCTCCATGCTTGTAAAGATGCTGGGCTGCACTGGGTTCAGCCAGGGCGATTTGTGTTACCAGGAGAGCTTGCTGGTGCACCGGTGTTGCAGTTCTTTCCTTGTCGATTTGAATCGGAAAGCAAAGCGCCTAAAGGCAGCAACTTAGCCATGTTGGAAGCGCGTTTTCATGAATATCAGCAAAAAGTCGTGAAAGCGTTTTATAAGCACCATTTTGCAACATTTGACCGCCAAATTGTGCTGGTGGATTGTTTACAGCCACTTAATGCTGGCGACGAGGCGTTTTATGATATGCGTCAGGCTCTTGAGCAGATCATGCACAGCTTTCGTTATGGTCGCAGTAGCTTTTTACGTCGTTTGTTCTCGCCAAAAATAGACAAAGTGCTATTTGCCGCCACCAAGGCCGATCACGTGACACCAGATCAGCATCCGCATCTTGTTTCTCTACTGCAACAAATGGTGCACCCAGCATGGCAAACCGCTGCTTATGAGAACATTGAAATGAGTTGTATGAGCATTGCTTCCATCCAAGCGACCACTTCTGGGTTTATTACCTCAGGCGACAAAACCATTTCTGCGTTACAAGGGACGACCTTAAACGGTGAGGCAATGACGATGTTCCCAGGAGAGGTGCCTAAGAAGCTACCCAATGCTGCCTATTGGCAAAACAGTGGTTTCGACTTTACTTCCTTCCGTCCTATGCCGTCAGCAAGTGATGAACCGATGAAACACATACGTCTAGATAAAGCACTGGATTATCTGCTAGGAGACAAATTGAAATGAGCGAATTGAAGCAGAAACAAATTTTCTCTGAAAAAGCACTAGAGAAAGAGCAGCAATCGGATTCACCAGAGTTAACGGCGCAAAAGACATTCAGTGAAAAAGAAACTTTTGTACCAGTGAAGATAGAAGAAGATCGAATTGAAACCGAACAAGAACTGCAACTTGAACATGGGATTCGCCCTAGGCCGGGCAGAAAATGGCTCGCAACCGGCGTGTTTGCTACTTTTGCTGGATTGGTCGGGTGGCAGGCTGTGGACTCAGTTGTCACTGCGGTGCAAACGGCTGACTGGCTAGCATTAGGCTGGGCGGGTTTCATTACTGCTGTGTCATCATTGGGCCTAGGTGCTATCGGTAAAGAACTCTGGAAGCTACGTAAATTAAGAAATCATTTCAGCATTCAGGAAGAAGCCGAACTGCTCGTTCACAGTGACAGTGTGGGTAAAGGCAAGGTGTTTTGCGAAAAGGTGGCAGAACAGAGTGGTGTATTAGCAGAAAACCCAGGCTTTGATCGCTGGCAGAACAGCATTAATCCAGCACACAGTGATGCGGAAATCCTTGATATGTACGATTCTATGGTCGTTAGTCAACAAGACAAGCTCGCTACAAAAGTGGTTTCTCAGCACGCGACTGAGTCTGCTGCGCTAGTTGCGGTAAGTCCACTCGCCGCCGCTGATATGTTGCTGGTGGCGTGGCGAAACTTCAAAATGATCGATAACTTATCCAAAGTGTATGGCGTTGAATTAGGTTATGCTTCGCGCATCAAGCTATTGAGAGCGGTATTCGTGAATATGGCAGCGGCAGGTGCAAGTGAGTTAGCCATTGACGCCGGTATGGATTTGATGTCGATGGATCTTGCTGGCAAAGTTTCTGCTCGTGCAGGGCAGGGGCTTGGCGTGGGGATTCTAACTGCGCGTTTAGGATTGAAAGCGATGGCCTTACTGCGTCCGCTTCCTTGGTATCCTGATCGCCAAGTCAAACTCGGGACTATCCGCAAAGCCGTGGTGGCGAAAGTTGCATCAATCACGATGAAACCATAACGAATATCACCTTTGACCGATAGGATTGCTTGACGCCAATACAAGCTTGATAGAAACTACTGTCAACTTTTCCTGACAGTTGTGAATTGGGATATTTTCAGTGCGTCTTGAAGTCTTATGTGAAGATAGACTCGGTCTTACCCGAGAACTGCTCGATATTTTAGCGTCTAAAAGTATCGACTTACGTGGTATTGAAATCGATATCAGTGGCATCATCTATTTAAACTGCCCAGATATTGATTTTGATACTTTTAGTGAGTTGATGGCTGAAATCCGCCGTATTCCGGGGGTTAAAGACGTACGTAAAATCCAATTTATGCCAATGGAGCGCCACAACACTGAGCTGCTTTCGTTGGTTGATAATTTGCCGGACCCGGTTTTTGCAATCGACCTTAAAGGTGCTGTCGATATGGCGAACATGTCTGCTTTGTCGCTACTCGGCCTGCATAAACAAGAAGTCATTGGCACTCAGATTGGTGCGTTATTACCAAGTGTCCGTTTCTCTCGTTGGTATGAAGGAGTGAACGCTCGTACTCGTGAAAACCTAGTTATTGATGGGTTGGATTACATTTTAGAGCTCATGCCTGTCTATATCAGAGACGAAGCGCAGAATTCTACGCTTGCAAGCACTTTGATGACCATTCGAACAAGCCAGCACGGCACGCAAATAGAAGAAAGACTACCGTTGCATAATCCATTGGGTTTTGAGCACTTCGTAGGAATATCAAACCGCCATAAGGCATTGATTAATCAGGCTAAGAAGCTTTCTGTTCTGGATCAACCGCTACTAATCGAAGGTGAAACTGGTACTGGCAAAGAAATGCTCGCAAAAGCCTGTCATAGTCGTTCAAGCCGTGCGAGTAAACCATTCCTTGTGTTGAGCTGTGCATCCATGCCAGATGACGTTGCAGAAACCGAGCTGTTTGGTCATGCGCCGGGTTCATTCAATCACGAACAAGGCCACAAAGGTATTTTTGAACAGGCAAATGGTGGTACGGTATTTCTTGATGAAATTGGTGAGATGAGTGCTCATCTGCAAATCAAACTTCTTCGTTTTCTACAAGATGGTAACTTCCGTCGTGTTGGTGCAGAAGATGAAATGCATGTAGATGTTCGCATTATTGCTTCGACAAAACATAACCTTGCTGAGCTTTCTGAAGCGGGTATGTTCCGTGAAGATTTGTATTATCGCCTCAATGTACTCACGCTAAGCATTCCTCCACTGCGTAAGCGCTCGAATGATGTGGCACCTTTGCTGGATTTGTTCGTGACAAAACACGCGCAGCAGCTGGGTATCGATAAGCCGGAGCTGGATGACGGTCTGGTTGATGCTCTGGCCAGCTACCAATGGCCGGGTAACATGCGTCAGCTAGATAATATGGTGTTGCGAGCGCTAACAGAAATGGATGGTCACCTACTGAAAGCCGAACATTTTAATTTGCCACAGCCGCAGTCAGTTGGCGGGGGCAGTGCAACGCTTAATATTGATGGTTCTTTGGACGAGATCATGCGTGATTATGAATCCCAGGTGTTGGAGCGTTTGTACCAGTCGTTCCCGTCAAGTCGTAAGTTAGCGAAGCGTTTGAACGTATCGCATACGTCTATTGCGAATAAGTTACGTGACTATGGGATTCGTAAGAATTAACGCGAGTAATCAAGAAAAGGGAAGTTGTCGTTTGTAATGGAAGATCATAGTTCATCAATCGCCGTTCACAAGTTGGACGGCGACTTGCTTCTACGAACCGCTGAAATCGGTGATGCCGATATGATCGCGGCGTATTTTCAATCTAATCGCGATTATTTGAAGCCATTTGAACCAAAGAGAGAAGAGGCGTTTTTCTCTGTTAATGGTTGGCTCCAAAAACTGATTAAGTTGAACGAGCTTCATCGCATGGGGCTTGGCTACTATTGCTTGCTAATTCATGTTGATACAGGGCGCATGCTGGGAACGATTTCATTCAGCAGTATGAGTCGCTTTCCATTTTATAGCTGTAACGTTGGCTATTCCTTGGCGGAAGAGGCACAAGGTCACGGCTATATGCGTCGTGGGTTAAAAATGGCATGCGACTACATGTTTAACGTGCAAAAAATGCATCGTATCCAAGCCGGCTATATGCCTCATAACAAACGCAGTGAAGCTGTGCTAGAGTTTGTCGGGTTTAGCAAAGAAGGTTACGCAAAAGATTACCTTTTGATCAATGGTGAATGGCAAGACCATGTGCTGGCATCATTAACTAACCCTCATTGGCAGCAAGAAGGGCGCTAATATGGATCGATTAGAAAAGCAGTTAGCATTACTCATTGAACTTGATAAGCTCAAAAGCGTATTGCGTCGTACTCGGGTGAAAAGTGCCGAAGGTCGTCTTGAAAACAGTGGTGAGCACAGTTGGCACGTCGCATTGATGGCAGTATTAATGGAAGAGCACGCAAATGCGCCAGTCGATATCTGTCGAGTGATGAAAATGCTATTGATACATGACGTTGTTGAGATCGACGCAGGCGACACGTTTGTTTATGATACTGCAGCTTCAAAAGAGCAAGCAGAAAAAGAAATAAAAGCCGCTGAACGCTTATTTGGTATGTTACCAACAGATCAAGGGCAAGAATTATTAGCGCTTTGGCAAGAATTTGAAGCCGCGCAGAGTGATGATGCAAAATATGCAAAAGCGCTTGACCGTTTAATTCCCATGCTCTTGAACTACCATAACGATGGTCAAAGTTGGAAAGAGAATAGTGTAACGCGTGAACAGGCGCTTACCATTAATAAACGAATTGAATTTGGCTCTGTTACCTTGTGGGACAAAGCGAAAGAGTTGATTGAAGAAGCCACAGAGAAAGGTTGGCTGAAATCGTAATAAAGGAGACTGAATGTCTTATTTGCCTTTGGATGAATACCAAAGAAAATGGATTTTTACGCATCAGTCGATGCCAGTGCCAGAAGAAGATTTGGCATTTATCAAGCCGATGAGCCAAGCTCGTTCTGCGCAATTTTGGAAAGAGAACATTAGCGCGCAAAGCCCTGATATGGACCGCCTAAGCTCACAAGATTGGCCGATGAGTGAATCAAATTGGTTAGAATCTGTAGATTGGATGGCTGCATGGGAATCGGATGAGCCTGAAATGCCACAAGAAGTTGATGCACATATCGATTGGCAAGATGATGTGACCGTGTATTTCTGTTACGAAAAGTACAATGTCATAGAAACAAAATGGTCGATTTTTAAAAAGCATTGGAAGAACTTTTTGTTCTATGATGATGGTCCAATTCTTATTGGTCGTCGCCGCTCGCAAGCATTGTGGTTTGACTCAAAAGGAATGGTTAAACTTGGTGAGCGTCACTAACTCATCACCAGCTTATGATACTAGCCACCAACCAGGTGGCTTTTGTTTTTTTAAAGACTTGATAAAGGGCTTAGGACTCCGCCTGCACCTCTCTCAATCACGTGGGTATATATTTGGGTGGTCTTTACATCGGTGTGGCCAAGCTGCTCTTGCACTGTTCTAATATCGGCACCAGATTCCAATAAATGCGTTGCAAAGCTATGTCTTAACGTGTGACAGGTAACCGTTTTTTCTATGCTTGCATCGAGCGCGGAGCGCTTTACCGCTCTTTGAATTGCGCTTTCATTTATATGATGTCTTCGCAGTTGCCCTGTCTCTTTGTCGACACTTAACTTGTTAGACGGAAACAAAAAGTGCCAATTGAAATCTAATTCTGCATTCGGATATTTACGGCGTAAACCTTCAGAGATGTAAACACCTGCGTATCCGGGTACATGCCGGTCCTTGAAGTAGTAGTTTCTTGCTAAGTTCATCTGCGATTTTAGCGGCTCATGGAGCTCTTTCGCCAATGTGACCGTACGGTTTTTTCCACCTTTCCCTTGCCAGACTCTCACTGCACCATAGTCATAATCTATGTCTTGGATTCTTAGTCTAAGGCATTCCATAATTCGAAGCCCAGAACCGTATAGGAGTTGGATGTGAAGCTTATATCTCGGATCGATATGTTGCACAAACCTGCGGACTTCATCGCGAGTCAAAACAACAGGGAGCTTCTTTTCCGTCAGTGATTTTTGGAACCTCATATCCAGTGAAAGCGGGGTTTTAAAAAAGTCTCGATATAAAAACGAAATAGCATTCAGCGCCAATGCTTGAGTTTTGACTGCAACTTTTTCATCGATAGCGAGGTGGCTGAGAAATCGAATAACGTCGTCTTCAGATAACTTCGATGGATGAGCAAGCTGGTGGAATACGATAAAGCGCTTTATCCAGAATAGGTAACTCTCGATAGTTTTGTTGGCATAATGGCGAGTAAGCATATGCTCTTTTACACTTATCAGAAACTGACTTTTCATAACATTACAAAGCTGTTTATTTATACAGGTGTTGCAATTTATCAATACTGACCCAGTTATCATGCTTTTTGCCGTCTAATTGCGTGTTCAAACACACATATTCATACTACTTTTCTATTTGTTTCATGAAGATGAGTGCTAGGATTTGTTTTTCTTTTGTCAGGAAAGAATGCGGTAGCGTGCGAGAAAGGCCGCTATTTGCGGTATAGAA